>WJIQ01000240.1 GCA_014730255.1 bacterium
CCAGGCCGCGTCGTCCAGCGTGTGATCGCCGGGACGGGTGAGCACCCGGCGCAGGCCGGTCTCGAGGTCGATCACGTGCAGGTGCGGGCGCGGGTTCCAGTCGGTGACCCGCTCGCGCAGGGCGTCCCAGCGGCGGCGGTCGTCGTCCGGGTCGCTGGCCTCGAGGCCGCGGGTGGAGGCCAGCAGCAGGCGGCGGCCCGACGGGTCGAAGCGCATCAGGCCGAGGCCCGGCTCGTCGGTCACCACCGTGTGCATCGGCCCCCGTGGAGAGGTCCACAGGAGCAGGTCGGTGCCCTCGTCGCCGGACCGCCGCATCAGGAGCGCCTCGCCGTCGGGGCGGAACGCCACCGGTCGCGCATCGGGGCCCCCGAGGTCGTCTGCCACCAGCTCGCCGCGCCCATCCAGCACGGCGACCGCACCGCGACGACCCTCGCCGTCGAGGTTCCGGCGCGAGACGTGGCGGGCGACCAGCTTGCCGCGCGGCGCGACCGCGAGCGAGCCCAGCGACGCCATCATCCGCGCCCGGTCGAACCGGCTGAGGTCCAGGCGCGTCTGCACGTCCCAGGCGATCGCGGCGTCGCCCTCGGCCGCTAGCTGCACCGTTGCTCCGGCGGCGTCAGCCACGGCCCGGACGAGGACCAGGCAGGCCCCCGACGGCACCGGCGTCTCGCCCTCGACCTGCTCGCCATCGACCCAGACGGTGGCCGCGACCGCGTCGCCGACGTCGAACGCGAGCTCGGCCCAGCGGTCGGTCACCAGGCGCGCGGCGAGCCACCAGACGCCCGGCTCGGGCAGCGTCAGGACACCCGACGCCGCGCCGGTCTCGGTCCAGTCCAGGTCGGGCCATCCGGCCCGCGGGTCCAGCTCGGGAACCACCTCGGCGGTCGCGTGGACGCGCGGATCGAGCTCGTCGCCGCCGGGCGCGGCGGGCAGCGGGCCGAGGCGCAGGACGCGATCGGCCCGGACCGGATCGGCCACGGCGGCCAGGGCCACGGCGAGCGAGAGCACGAGGGTCAGGGCGGCGACCAGACGCATGGATGACTCCCTGCTGGGGTTCGGCACCGACCGGGGGTCAGGCATGCAGCGTCGTCGGCGGCCACTCCGGCATGGTGACGACCCGCGGCGCGAGCTCCATGGCGCTGACGACGAACATGTAGGCGAGAACGACCGCGATCAGGCGCGGCAAGCGACGCGAACGGCGCACGAGACTCCTCCTGTGAGATCACGTGCCGGATCCCTCCGACCTTGCCTTCCGGTGCACGAGGACGTGCGAATTATCGGACGCCGACCGCGCATGTCAACCGGCTTTGCGCGTGGCGTCGGCGGTTGCCCTCGCGCGCGCGGTGGGGCAGACTGGTCGCAGACGCCAACACCGGGAGCACGACCATGGATCAACGCCACGAGACCCTCCGCCTGCTCGGCATCTTCCACCTGGTCTACGCCGGTCTGGTGCTGGTCGGATCGCTGATGCCGCTCATCTGGCTCGCGCTGGCGAGCCTGTGGTGGCCGCAGCTGGCCAGCGAGGTCGATCCGACCCGAGACCTGCCGGTGCAGGTGACCGGCACCCTGGCCGCCGCCCTCGTCGGGGTCGGGGTGATCCTGGCCTGGATCTGGGCGGGCGTCCTGATCGTGGCCGCGCGGAGCCTGATGACCGCGCGGCGGTACGTGTTCTGCCAGGTCGTCGCGGCGGTCGCCTGTCTGAACATGCCGCTGGGGACGGTCCTGGGGGCGGTCACGCTGGTGATGCTGACGAGGACCGGCACGCGCGAGGTCTTCGTGAGCTGAGCGGCGATGCGCGGCGCCGCCCCCGTCCGGGAGGCGGCGCCGCGGCGGCCGTCCGTCCGGCGGGATCAGGATCCGCGCGCGGCCTCGAACGTCTCGAGGGTCTCCTGCAGCCCCGTGTTGTCCGGAGCCAGCTCGATCGCGCGGGTCTGCAGCTCGATCGCCTGCTCGATCCGGCCCCTGACGAACGCGATGCTGGCCGCGGTGTCCAGGATGTTCGCCCGGTCGCCATCGGTGGTCGCCAGCTCGACGCCCCGCAGCGCCAGCTGCTGCGCCTGTTCGAGGTTCACCTCGTTCTCGAAGCACCACCAGGCGAACCGGTTGAGCTGCCCGGCGTCGTCGCGCCAGCCCTCGGGCAGCGTGGCGCGCTTGAGCTCGAGGGCGCGGTCGGGATCGCCGTCGATCAGCAGGGCGCCATCGACCTCGAGCTCGCGGCGAGCGGCGGTCGCCGCCTCGCCCTCGACGCCCTCGGTCAGCGCCAGCGCCCGCTCGAGGACCGGCCGGTACTGCTCCGGCTCGGCGATCCGGCGGGTGATGCTGGCCACGGTCAACGCCCGGTCGACCGACACGTCGTCGGCCGCGAGCAGCTCGCGCCCCTGGGCGACGACCTCGTCGGCGGTGAATTCGCCCCCGCGGACGCCGTAGTACATGGCCAGGAAGACCTTCCCGCGCAGCTCGGTGGTGCTGGCCGGGTCCAGCGCCATGGCCTGGCGGTAGTAGCGCACGGCGTCCTGGCTGGCGAAGATCGACTCGCTGTAGCGGCCCAGGCCGTGGGCGAGCGCCACGGTGGGCTGCTCGTCGAACGCCGCCTTCTTGGCGGCGATGGTCCGGCGATCGGCCAGCGCCGCGTCGACGATGTCGCGGAAACCCTCGACCCCGGGGTAGCCGGCCCAGCGGTCGGTCACCTCGCCCTCGTGGTCGACCATGGCGAACGTCGGGTAGACGCGCACCTCGTACTGCTTCGCGAGGTCGACGCCCTCGCCCTTCTCGCAGTCGTTCTTCAGCAGGACCACGCTGGCCTCGAGGTAGTTCCTCAGTTCCGGCTTCTCCTTCGCCTCACGGGCGAAGACCTGGCAACCGCCTCACCACTCGGTGAAGAAGTCGATGAGGATGGGCTTGTCGTGCTGCCGCGAGAGGGTCAGGGCCTCGTCCCAGGTCGTCGCCTCGAGGTCGGTCGCGAGCGACGGGGTGGTCACGAGCCAGAGGAGCGCGGCGAACACGATGGCGCGCTGGATCATGATCGTCCTCCTGTCCGGGGGAGCGCGTTGCGGACCCGGTCATGATCACCGAGCCGGCCGGCGCCGGCAAGGACCCACCGATCTGCTGGGCGTACGCCCGGGGCCGACCGGCGGCCGCACGGGCGGTCACACGTCGATCATGCCTTGGAAAATCGGGCGTTCGACTGTAGTTTTTCAGGGCCCGCAACCCGTTTCGCATCAACACGCTACGGACATGAAGCGGGAGTTTCGGACTCCGTTTTCAGCCCACGCCAGCCACGAGGACCCCGGGTCATGGACTTCCCCGTCTTCCATCTCGATTTCTTCGGGAACCGGCTCCTGATCGCCGTCATCGCCACGCTGCACGTGCTCATCAACCACATGCTGGCCGTGGGCGCGATCCCGCTCGTCGCCTTCCTGGAGTGGCTGGGCCTGCGCTCGGGCGACCAGCGCTGGGACGACCTGGCCCGCCGTATCCTCTTCGTCTGCTTCATCGTCACCACCTCGCTGGGCGCGCTGACCGGCGTGGGCATCTGGCTGAGCACGAGCCTGGTCAACCCGGCGGCCATCGGGTCGCTGATCCGCGTCTTCTTCTGGGCCTGGTTCTTCGAGTGGACGGTCTTCGTGACCGAGGTCGTGCTGATCCTGATCTACTTCCTGAGCTGGCGGACGGCGTGGGCCCGACGGCACCGGCGCGCCCACCTGGGCCTCGGCGTCCTGCTGGCGGTGTTCTCCTGGCTGACCATGGCGGTGATCGTCGCGATCCTCGGCTTCCAGATGGACACCGGCGTGTGGACGGTGCAGCCGGGATTCTGGACCGCGGTGCTGAACCCCCTGTACCTGCCGCAGCTCGCCTTCCGCACGCCCTTCGCCCTGGTGACCGCGGGGCTGTTCGCGCTGATGCTCACCGGCCTCTTCACACGCGGCGACCGCGAGTTCCGGGGCACCGCCGTGCGCACCATCAGCATCTGGTCCCTGGTGTTCACCCCGGCCATGCTGCTGGGCGCCTGGAGCTACTGGCAGGCGATCCCCGAGCGGATGCTCGCCAACTTGCCCACGGCGCTGACCACGCTGACGTTCACCGACTTCCTCGAGCCGCTGCGCCTGGCGATCCTGGCCTCGGTGGTGGCCGTGATCGCGGTCTGCGCCTGGGGCGTGGCCGCGCCGCGGCGACTGCCGGCCTTGGTGCTCGTGGTGCCCTTCCTGCTCGCGGTCTGGCAGCTGAGCTACTTCGAGCGCGTGCGCGAGTTCATCCGCAAGCCCGACGTGGTGGCCGAGTACATGTACTCCAACGGGTTGCGCGCCAGCGACTACCCCCTCTACCGGGAGCAGGGTCTGCTGACCCTGGCGACCTACTCGCCGGTGGGCGAGGTCACCGAGTTCAATCGGCACGAGGCCGGCCGCGAGATGTTCCGCCTGGCCTGCAGCCGCTGCCACACGACCCACGGGGTCAACGGCGTGGTCGAGAAGCTGGCCACCATGTACGGCTGGCAGGACTGGGACCACGCGACCATCGACACCTACCTGCAGAGCATGCACAACGCGCGGCCGTTCATGCCGCCGGTCCCGGGCAACGACGCCGAGCGCGGGGCCCTGGCCACGTACCTGATCGACCTGCGCGACGACCCGGCCGGACTCGCCGGCGCCCAGAGCCACGGCGCCATGCCCGCCAGCCACTGACCGAAGGACCCGAGATCCATGGATCGCATCGCCGACTGGCCCCTGCCGCTGGACATCCCCCTGCCCCTGCCCGCCGACTCGGTGCTGCTGCAGGCGCTGCTGGTGCTGCTCTTCCTGTGGCACATCCTGTTCGTCAACCTGATGGTGGGCGGGTCGTTGCTGACGGTCGTCTTCCAGATCCTCGGCCGCCGACGTCCGGATTTCGAGACCCTGGCGCGGTCGATCGCCGGCACGGTCACGGTGAACAAGAGCCTGGCCGTGGTCATGGGCGTCGGCCCGCTGCTGGCGGTGAACGTCTACTACACCGTGTACTTCTACACGGCCAACGCGCTGACCGGCGAGGCGTGGATCGGCCTGGTCCCGCTGGTCACGCTGGCGTTCCTGCTCACCTACGTGCACAAGTACGCCTGGGACCGGCTCGCATCGGCGCCCGCCCTGCATCTGTCGATCGGCATCGCCGGCGCGGCGCTGTTCCTGGTGATCCCGCTGGTCTTCCTGACCAACATCAACCTCATGCTGTTCCCCGGACGCTGGCTCGAGGTGGACGGGTACCTGTCGGCCCTGCTGCTGCCCAACGTGTGGCCGCGGTACTTCCATTTCCTCGCGGCGAGCGTGGCGATCACCGCCCTGTTCCTCCTCTTCTTCTTCCTGCGGGCCGGCTGCCCCATCGAGAGCCGGCTCCAGACCCTGGACCGCGCAGCGCTGCGGCGCCTCTTCTACGGGATCGCCCTCGGCGCGACGGGCCTGCAGCTGGCCTTCGGTCCTCTGGTGCTGGTCACCCTGCCCAGCCAGGGCATGAGCTGGTACCTGATCGGCGTGATCACCATCGGCGTGACGCTGGCGCTGGTGGCCATGCATCTGATGTGGCGCGAGATCGTCTCGCCCCGGCCATCGGCGATGCCGCGCGCGGTGGCGGTGTTCACGCTCATCACCCTGACCGCCTTCGCCATGGGCTACGGCCGGCACGTCTACCGCGAGTCGGCCATCGACGAGCACCGCGACCTGGTCGCCGCCCACGGCCGCGAGGTGCGCTGGGAGATCGCGGCCGCCCACTGGCGCGACGCCACCGGGCAGACCCTGGTGAAGGTCCCCCTCGGCCAGCGTATCTACGAGAGCACCTGCGCGGCCTGCCATGCCGTCGACCGGGTGGTGGTGGGGCCGCCCCTGACCGAGATCGCCGGCCTCTATCGCGACGACCCGGCCGGCATCGTCACGTGGACCGAGGCGCCCTACCGCAAGCGCGAGGGCTTCACCGCCATGCCGGCCTTCAAGCTCGGCGAGGAGAAGCTGATGGCGGTGGCGGGATACATGATCGCCCTGGGCTCGGGCGAGGATCCGGGATCGGGGGAGGATCCGGGTCCGGGCGAGGATCCGGGATCCGACACGGACCCCGGGGCGGCCGGCGAGGCGGCCGCCGAGGATCGGGGTTGACCCCGGGGCTCGACGACATAATCATATCGGACGAACGACAGATTATTTCACGCCGGGGCGGCGTGTCCTCGAGGTCCGGTCAACATGGGGGTTGAGCCCGATGAGCCTGAACAAGAAGTACCTGAAGTCCCGGCCGGTCAGCAAGGTCACCTTCCGGGTGCCCGCCGAGGTCGGCGTCGACGTCGCCGAGGCGTTCCTGGTCGGCGAGTTCAATGCGTGGGATCCGACCGCGACCCGCATGCAGAAGCTCAAGAGCGGGGAGTTCAAGATCATCCTCGACCTCGAGGTCGGACGCGAGTACCAGTACCGCTATCTGCTCGACGGCGAGGTCTGGACCAACGACGAGGCCGCCGACCGGTACGTCCCGGCCGGGTTGCCGGGCACGGAGAACAGCGTCGTCGTCGTCTGATCCGACCCCGCCCCTTGCTGACGCTCCAACCCGCGCAACAAGCCCTCATCACGCCGGGCGGTCTCTGCTGGACGACCGCCCGGTCGTCTCTTAAGGTCCCCGCGAGCCCGGCGATCCATGCGCGGCCCGGCGAGACCGGTTCCCCTTAACCGACCGCTAACGAGGTTGCGCCATGGTTGGGGGCTGGGATGGCCGATGGCCTCCGGCGCGGAGGCGACGGCCCGCACGATCACCCGGACCCGTCACCGCGGCAATCATCGCCTCGTCGTCTGACGAAACGAAGGACACCTGCGATGTTCGAGCGCAAGCCTCTCCGCAACGACGTCGCCGCCGAGATCCTCGGCCGCATCATCGATGGCCGCCTGCCGGCCGGCTCACGCATCAACGAATCGACCCTGGCCACCGAGCTGGGCATCAGCCGCACGCCCCTGCGCGAGGCCATGCTCTGCCTGACCAGCGACGGGGCGCTGGCCGCGGACATGGGGCGAGGCTTCCGCGTCCCGCATCTCAGCGGCCGGGAGGTGTCCGAGCTGCTCGAGGCCGTCGCGGTGACCGCCGGAGCGGCGATGCGCGGATCGGCCGAGCCGGACCTGAAGTCCCGCCTCGAGGCCGGCAACATCCTGTCCCGGGCCCGGATACAGCTTGACGCGCCGGCGAGTTTCTGTGAACAATTCTACCTGCTGATTCGATATCTGACCGGAACGTCGCCCAATCGCATCCTGCGTCAGGAAAGCCTCAGGCTCTGCCGGCTGACCCTCCGCTACCTCTTCGAGGGCCTGACGCGCGGCCTGGACGCCCGGTCCCTGCTCGAGGGCCTCGACACGGCTCTCGGCCAGTTCGAGCAGGGGCGGCCCGACGCCGCGGCGGATGCCATGGATCGGACGTTGCGGGACCTGGCGCGCGAGCTCGCCGCCCGATTCCCCGCCGAGGTCGCCGGTCGCGGCTGAACGGATCTCGACCATGATTCCAACGTTCGCGATCGACGGCATCACCTTCGCGACCGGCGCCGCGATGTCGACCGACGACCTGCGGGAGGCGGGCTTCCGGCGCGCACCGCTCTGGAAGCGCTGGATCCAGCGCCGCCCGCGCCAGGAGAACATCTGGCACCTGGCCAACCCGCGGGTGCAATGCTTCGACGGCGCGCTCGAGATCTACCCCTGCCTCGACGGGTATCTCGACCCCGACCGCCGCTGGGAGACGGTGTGCCGGATCGAGATCCAGGACGATCGCATCGCCCGCATCGTCGTCGAGGTGGTCGACGGCGTCTACGCGGCGGGCAACTTCTTCGAGCGATTCCTCGAGGCCGCCCGGACGAGCTTCGGCGAGCCGGCGACGCAGCGGCGGCGCGAGGCCGGCTGGAACCTGCCCGGCAGCCGCGTCCATGCACGCTACGACCGCCATCAGTACCAGGCGGAATTCAGCCTCGAGGACGCCGAGCTCGCCTCGCTCCAGGGTCAGGCCTGACTCACGCATCCCCATCCGGACCGGAGGACGCGCCCGGCCCGTGGCGCTCGAGCCACGCGGTCAGGTACGCGAGCCCGCCGCGCTCGTCGTCGAACACCCCGTCCAGCTGCGCGTCGTAGCACGCCCGCAACGCCCGCCCGACCCAGGGGCCGGGGGGCACGCCGAGCCGGATCAGGTGGCGACCCATGACGAGGGGCCGCGGCCCCTCGTCCAGGACGGCGAGCTGGCCGGCCCGCTCGCCCACCCAGCGCGCCGCCGGCGGATCCGGATCGCTTGCCGGACCCCGGCCGCCGTTGTCGGCCCGCACGACCCGCACCAGCCGATCGACCCGGCCGACGTCCCGGGACAGGCGGCGGATCGCCGCGTCGCCGGACTTCTGCTCGTAGAGCTGCTTGGGCCGTCCGTGGGCGGCGATCAGCGGCAGGACCTGGCGCACGAGAGCCGGCTGGCCGGTCAGCCCGTGCAGGAACCGCGAGGCGGGCTCGAGCCCCGCCTGCTCGTGGCCGGGCGTGCGGATGCGGCCATCGTCGCCGTGTTCCAGGACCAGCGGCTTGCCGAGGTCGTGGCACAGCACGGCCAGCCCGACGATGAGGTCCTCCTCCTCGATGCCGATGCGCTGCGCCGCGAACACGTCGAGGCAGAGGCCGACGTGGGTGTAGACGTCGCCCTCGGGGTGGTGCTCGGGGTCCTGCGGGCAGCCGTCGAGGGCGGCGAGCTGGGGGAAATGCGCGAGCCAGCCGGAGTCGCGCAGGAAACGCAGCCCCGCCGACGGCTTGCGGCCGAGCAGCAGCAGCTTGCGCCACTCGTGCCAGACCCGCTCGGCGGCCAGCCCCTCGCGCTCGATGCCGCGGCAGAGCTCGAGGGTCGCGGGGTCGCCCTCGAGGTCGAAGCGGGCCGCGAACTGCATGCCCCGCAGCACGCGCAGGGGATCCTCGGCGAAGGCATCCGAGCAGTGGCGCAGGCGGTGGGCGGCGAGGTCCTCGCGGCCGCCGAACGGGTCGACGATCTGGTGCGTGAGCGGGTCGAACGCCATGGCGTTGATGGTGAAGTCGCGCCGGCGCGTGGCGGCCTCCAGGCCCATGAACGGGTCGCTCTCGACCATGAAGCCGCGGTGCCCGAGGCCGGCCTTCGACTCGCGTCGCGGCAGCGAGACGTCGATGGGCACGCCCTGCAGCTTGATCACCCCGAACGCCCGGCCGACCGCGTCGATGGTGAAGTGCTCGGCGAGCAGCGTCTCCAGCCGCGCGGCCGGGACCTCGTGGACCTCCACGTCGAGATCGGTGACCGCCAGGCCGAGCACCGCGTCACGCACCGCGCCGCCGACGACCCACGCCCGTCCGCCCTCGCGGTCGACCATCCGGCAGAGGAGGTCCAGGGCCTCGTCGAGGCGGATGTCGTCACGCGGGAGCCGGAGCATGGGGCCGCCCTCCTGGTCTCGATCGTCGGCGCAGCTTACCTTGGCGCGGTCGCCCTCCACCGCCGAAGACGGGATCCATGGCCGACCACGCACGCACCCGACCTCGCATCCTGCCCGAGGGCTACGGCCTCGGCGCCGCGGACAGCATACCACGGGCGGTGAGCTTCATGCTGCTGTCGGCCGCCAGCTTCGCCGTGATGGGGGCGATGGTCAAGGCAGCCGGGGCGATCCCCGTGCACGAGAAGGTGTTCTTCCGCAACCTGGTCACGCTGGTGATCACCGCGGGCATGGCCTTCCAGCGGCGAGAGAACCCCTTCGGCCCGACGCCGCACCTGGGCATGCTCATGCTGCGGTCGCTGGCCGGGCTGGCCGGGGTCACGCTCTACTTCTACGCCATCGGCCATCTGACCCTGGCCGACGCCTCGATGCTGAACAAGGTCTCGCCGTTCTTCGTGACGGTGATGGCGGCGCTGTGGCTCGGCGAGGCGATCACCCGGCGGGTCGCCTGCGGCCTGATGCTCGCCTTCGCGGGCGCGCTGCTTGTGATGAAGCCGGCGCTGGAGCTGAGCCCGCTGCCCGCGGTGGCGGGGCTGGGCTCGGCGTTCTTCGCGGGCCTGGCCTACACCGTGGTGCGGCATCTCAAGGGCAAGGTCCATCCGCGGCGCATCGTGTTCTACTTCTCCCTGGTCTCGACGGTGGCCATGATCCCCCTGCTGGTCTGGAAGCACGTGGTCCCGGTGGGATGGCAGTGGGCGTGGCTGATCGGCACGGGGGTCTTCGCCGCCGGTGGGCAGGTCTTCCTGACGCTGGCCTACCACCATGCGCCGGCCGGCCAGGTCAGCATCTGGAGCTACAACCACGTGCTCTTCGCGCTGCTCATCGGCCTGCTGGTCTGGGGCGAGCGGCCGGATCTGATCAGTCTTCTCGGCGGGGTGGCCATCGTGGCGGCCGCCCTGCTGAACCGACGGACGAGGTGACCTTGGAATTCACGCTGATCCACGCGCTGCTGCTGGTGCTGGCGGGCCTCGGAGCGGGTCTGGTGGCCGGATTCGCGGGCGTCGGCGGCGGCATCGTCATGGTGCCGGTGCTGCTGGAGTTCATGCGCGCCTGGGGCGTACCGCAGGAGTCGGTCGTGCAGGCGGCCATGGCCACGAGCCTGACCGTCGGCACGCTCAACACGGCGTCGGCCGCGTGGCGGCACCACCGTCACCGGTGCGTGCTGTGGCGGCTGGTTCCCCCGCTGGTGCCGTCGAGCATGCTCGGCGCGTGGGCCGGATCGGCGCTCGCCGCCGCCCTCGATGGCCGCGTGCTGCAGATGTTCCTCGCCATGGTGCTGCTGTTCGCGGCCTGGCGTCTGCTCTTCCAGCCCGAGCCGCGCGGCGGGGCCGACGGCACGCCCACCTGGTCGTTCCTGGTCTGGGCGGTCGTGGGGCTCGGAGCCGGCCTGTTCGCCGGACTGAGCGGGCTCGCCGGCGGCGTCGTCATGATCCCGGCGCTCGCCCTCCTGGGCAAGGTGCCCAGCCGCATGCTCGCCGGCACCTCGGCGGGCGTGGTGATGTTCGGCGCGGCGGCCGCGGCGCTCGGCTACATGCGGCATGGGCCGCCGGCCGGGGCGCTCGGCGACGGATTCGTGGGGTTCGCCTGCCTGCCGGCCGCCCTCTGCCTCGCGGTCACGTCGATCCCCATGGCGCAGGTCGGCGCGCGGGTCAACAAGGCCACGAGCGGTCGCTGGTTCCGGCGGGTGTTCGCGGGATTGATGGTGATCGTCGTCGTGCGACTACTCGTCACCGCCTGACACCGGGGCGGTCTCGAGGACCGCGCCCACGGCCCGGGCGAGCGAGGACCGATCGAACGGCTTCCGGAGCGCCGCCCCGAATCCGTGCTGTTCGTGGTGGCTCATGATCGGGTCGTGGGAATAGCCGCTGGCGACGATGCCGCGCACGTCCGGCTCGCGCCTCCGGATGTGGGCGAAGGCCTCGGCCCCGCCCATGCCGTCGGCGATGGTCAGATCGACCACGACCACGTCGTACGGCCGCCCTTCGCCGAGGGCGCGGGCATGGGCGTCGATGGCCTCCTCGCCGGTGGCGACCCCGACACACTCGTGCCCCTCGCGTTCGAGCATGCGCATCATGATGTCGCGCACGGGCTCCTCGTCATCGAGGACCAGGACGCGCAGGCCCTCGACGGCGGCCGTGGTCGACGCCGTCGGTGGCGCGTCGTCGACCCTGGCCTGCGTCGCCGGCAGGCTCACCGTGAACGCCGCCCCACCGGCGGCCGGCGACGAGACCCGCAGCTCGCCACCGTGTCGGCGCACGATCGAGTAGCAGATCGACAGTCCGAGCCCGGATCCGCCGTCCTTGGTGGTGAAGTAGGGCTCGAAGATGCGGTCGGCGATCTCCGCGGCGATGCCCGGCCCCTCGTCCACGATGGTGATCTCCACGCGCGGGTCCGCGCCCCGCGTCGCCGCACGGCCCCGGACGCGGATGACGCCTCCCTCGGGCATGGCCTGGCGCGCATTGATGAGCAGGTTGCTGAACACCTGCTCGAGCTGGCCGGGGTCGACCTCGGCCGCTGGAAGGTCGTCCGGCAGGTCCAGATCGACGCCGCAGCTCGACCCGCTGGTGACCAGCTCGGCGGTCCGGCGCGCGAGTTCGCCGAGGTCGCTGGGCTGCTTGCGAGGCTCGCCGCCGCGGGCGAAGGTGAGCAGCTGGCTGGTCAGGCCACGCGCCTGCTCGGTCGCGTCGCGCATGCGCCGCAGGCTGGCGCGGTCGCCCACCGACAGCGCGGGCCCCTCCTCGATCACCGAGAGATGCCCCAGGACCACGGTCATGAGATTGTTGAAGTCGTGGGCCAGACCACCGGCGAGCACGCCGAGGGACTCGAGCTTCTGCGAACGGATGCTCTCCTGCTCGAGGCGCCGGCGATCGGTGACGTCCCGGAACGCCAGGACCCAGCCGAAGGCGTCGCCGTCATCCTCGGCGAGCGGGGCGATGGAGACCTCGAGGTCGAGGTCCTCGCCAGCGGGCGTCGTGAAGGGGTACGCGAACACCGGATCGGCGAGGCGCCCCTCGCCTCGCCCCAGCGCGACGGTCAGGTCGGGGAAGAAGCGGTCCAGTGGCTGGCCGATCAGGTCGTCGACCGCGCGTCCGACGAGATCGCCGGCCGCCAGGTTGCCGAGCACGATGGCCCCGTCCCCCCGGACGGCGAGCACGCCATCGGAGATGCTCGTCAGCACGGTGGACAGCCGCTGCGACTCGCGCCGGACGGCCTGCTCCGAGGCGGCCAGCTCCCGGGTCCGGCTGGCGACCTCGCGAGCGAGCCGGCGGGCGTACCGCCGCCCCTGCAGCACCTGGACCGACAGCCCCATCAGGACGATCGCGGCCAGGGCCACCGATGCCCGGAACCACCAGCTCCGCCAGAACGGCGGCGTGACGTCGATCACCGGGGTCGAGGCGATGGCACCCCCGTCCCCGTGAGGTCCGACGGCCTGCACCCGGAAGCGGTAGGTGCCCGGCGGCAGGTGCGAGTAGCGGACCGACTGCGACGGGATCCTGGCCGCCGGCCGCCACCCCGCGTCGAGGCCCTCGAGGAAGGTCCGGAACCGGAGCCGTCGCTCGTCCCGGAACGGAAGGCTCCGGAAGTCGATCGTCAGGTCGCTCACCCCCGAGGGGATGGTCAGCGGCCCGTCGAGGTCGACCGGTTCGCCGGCCAGCGTCATGTGCGTGATGGTCACCGGCGGCCCGTCGTCGACCGGCTCGACCAGCGCCGGATCATGGCGAGTCACCCCGCGATCGGTGCCGATCCAGACCCGGCCGCGACGATCGACCATCAGGGCGTCCCGGTTGGTCTCCGACCCGATGAGCCCGCCGCGGGCGTCGAGGGTCGCGAGCCGGCGACCGTCCCAGATGCGCACGCCCACGTCCGTCCCGATCCAGACGCGGCCGTCCCGGTCCTCGGCGAGCGCGTAGATCGGCCGCTCGAGCAGGGGGTCGGGCGCCCGCGTGCGCTCGATGCGGTCGCCGGCCACGCGGGCGAGCCCGTCGACGGTCGCGACCCAGATCCGACCGTCCCCGCGCTCGAGGATCCCGTACGTGCTATCCAGCGCGGGTTCGGCGCCGGCGAGCTGGGTCGTGCCG
>WJIQ01000241.1 GCA_014730255.1 bacterium
CACGGCGAGGAGCCCGCCGGCCAGGAGCAGGAACGCGAGGGCGAGACGAGCCGTGGTGCGGCGCATGGGTCAGACCTCCGGTGTGGTGTACCCTTCGAGGTCTGGTACGCGGATCGCCGTCCCGGGGTTTCAGATCTCGCCGAGCTCCGGCAAGGTCAGGCCGTCCCAGTAGGGGCTGGCCAGGCGCCAGGTCAGGCGCGCACCGCCGCCGTCGTCGAGTCTGCCGAGATCGACCGGATCCAGGCCGTCCAGCCAGCCTCCGGCCTCGAATCGCGCGATCTCACGCGCGTCGTCCACCCGGCGGACGACCATCACCACGGGCTCGGACGGGGCGACGGCGATCTGCCAGTCGACCGGCGTGGCCCCGACCCAGCCCGTGCCGGCCGGAGCGGACGGTCCGATGCGCAGGGGCTGGCTGATCCGGGGCGGGGCGTCACCCACCCGGAGCTCGACGGTCACGTCCATCGGGCCGCTCGCACGGTCGGGTTCGAGCCGGGCGGTCACGCCCGCCAGGGACAGGACCGGGGGAGCCGCGAGGGCGTCGGCAAACGTCTCCAGGTCGGCCACCAGGTCCGGCCGTGTGGTCTCCGTCGCGTGCTCGGTGTGCGCGCGGGCCGCCTGCCGGGCGAGATCGCACCAGGCCTCGCCGCATCGACCACCGGCCCGGGCGAGCCGCAGCAGGCTGGCCCGCGCGGCCGCCAGCTCGGCCGCGGTCGCGGCGAGGGCCTGCTCGCGAGCCGCCCGCTCGGCATCGCGCACGTCCGCCCGGTGCCTGGCCCAGCGCACCAGGAAGGGGTCGGTGCTCGCGGCGGCGAGCGCCCGCCAGCCCTCGGCGTCCAGACCGGTCTCCAGGGCGCGCAGGAACCGCAGGCGCTCGCGCACGTCCGCCGGCGGGCCCTCGGCCGTGAGCGTCGTGTCCGAGGTGGCGATCATGGTCTGCAGCTCGAGCTGCAGGAATCGCAGGCGCTCGACGTGGTCGCCGTAGACGGCGGGGTCGAACGCGACGGCCCGGTTGCGCGCCAACTGCGGCAGCAGGGCCTCGAGCCGGTCGAGCGTGATCGAACCGTCCTGCACCTCGGCCAGGGCCCGGTGCAGGTCGGCCGTCGCCGAGAGCAGGGGTTGCGCCGTGCGGCCGGGCGCTCCGACCCGCCGATAGAGGTCCGGGAGGATGTCCGCGACGGCCGGCGTGGTCAGCGGCCGGTCATCGCCGTGGCCGCGGTAGGCCCGCTCGGCGAATCCGGAGTGATGCTCGGCGCGCTTGAGCCTGGCGAGCACCCGGGCGTCGTCGCGGACCTGCTGCGCGTGGGGCTGCTGGACCGCGCCCATGGCATCGACCGCCGCGTCGATGCTCGCGCTCCATCCGGACTGCCAGCGCGGAGCGCCGAGCAGGCGCTGCAGTTCGGCCAGTCCGCGCACCTGCCGGGTCGTCACGTCGAGCCGCCGCAGGAGCAAGTCGACCGCGTGCAGGTCGGGCTCGCCGGCCAGTGGCCGGGCGCCCCGGGCGAGCAGCGAATCGTAGCGGGCGGTCAGCGCACGGCCGTCCAGGTCGTCGAGGTCGCGCCAGTCGACCTCGTCGCGCAGGGAGACGCGCGCGAGCACCAGGCGCCGCAGTTCCCTGGCGATGACCTCTCCGCGCTGCTGCAAGGGTCGTGGCGGGGCCGGCTTCCGTCCGGACAGGCCTTCGCCGGAGAGCGTCTCGTCGCTCTTGTCGAGGTAGTCGCGCCCCTGGACGTCGAGCAGCTGGCCGGCCTGGCGCAGCAGCTCCAGGCCGCGGCGCCGGCGGTCGTCGACGTCGGTGGAACCCTGGATCAGGCCCCCGGCCTGCACGCCCTCGAGCGCGGCGCGATAGATCGCGCCGACGTCGACCACGCCGTGGTCGGTGCGCGATTCCAGCGCGTCGCCCATGATCGCCAGGCCCGGCAAGCGGGTCCAGTGACCCTCGCTCCAGAGGTACCACGCGCCCGCGGCCAGGATCGCCACCGAGAGCAGGATGGCGAAGCCGCGACGCACGCCGCCGGCACGCGGGGCCGGGCGCCGGGGCCGGCCGCGACGGGCGCCGGACCGCTGACCGTGGTCGACGGGGGTGCCGGCCCGCCCGACCGCCCGGTGGCCGCGTCGGGAATCGATGGGGGAAGGTCGCTTCCCCTTCGGGTTCGCACCGGGCGCCGGGACCGTGGCGACCGCCTTGGCCGGCTTGCGGTTCGAGACCGCCGGCCCATCGGCGCCCACCTTGGGCGTGGACGCCCGGCGCGGCACGATCTTGCTGCGCCGGGGATCGATCCGGGCGTTCTTGCTGAGGCGTTCGAGGCCCGCCAGATCGCCCGCCTGCAGGCACCGCTTGACGTCCTCGAGGTACTCGTTGCAGGCGTGATCGAGATCACCGATGACCGTGGTCATCAGGTACGGCTGCCAGGACGAGTAGTAGGCGCTGTCCTTGAACGTCGCGCCGAGCGTGTAGTGGTTGGTGCCGGTGGGCGCCCACGTGGCAAGGCGCATGAGGCGGCGGTAGGCGCGCGGCAGGCTCGCGACCACCAGCGCGAGGAACCGGTCGCTATCGCTGATGGGCTGCTCGAGGGGCAGCAGCAGGCGGTCGTTGGCCAGGATCTGGCGCACGGCCTCGTCCACGGCCCCGACGTCCGACGTCCCGGGCGGCGGGCTCACCAGCGGCGCCAGGGAACTCGGCGTGACGGCACGGCGCGCCAGGCTCTGCCCGGGCGCGAAGGAGTCCAGGAAGATGTTCTCCTGGACGAGCGCGAACGGGTTGAGGTCGAAATCCTGATAGTCCCGCGCCGTGATGACCACGGCATGGAAGATGGGGCGCAGCCCCTCGGAGATCCGGATGACGGCGAACAGCTCGCCCGCGAGGGCGCGCAGTCGCGACGAGAGCGGGAACGCCAGCACGATGGGGCGCCGCGGCCCTCCGTCGGGCACCGGCCCCCAGCCCTCGCAGAGCCGGACGATCTCGTCGCGGCACTGGTCCTCCAGACCCTCGGACACCGCCAGGACCGCCCGACCCGGCTCGCTGGCCGTCGGATTCCCGAATACGAGTTGTTCCACGAGCGCCATGATCACCTCGGGGGCGAGAGTCTCCTCGTCCTCGTGATGATCGGCAGATTCTCGCGGGGATTGAGCCTAAAGCCGCCCGGAGCCGAAGAGGACGGCCGCGGTCTCGTCGAGCATGCGGTCGGCGGCGAAGCGATCCTCGGCCAGCCGCCGGCCCGACCGCCCCATCCGTCGGCGGCGGTCCGGATCGGTCAGCAGCGTGACGACCGCGTCGGCCAGCGCGGCCGGATCGGCCGGCGCGACGACCATACCGGTCGTGTCGTGACGAACGGCGAGCCGGGTACCCGAGACGTCGGTCGCCACGACGGGCAGGCCGCTGGCCGCGGCCTCGATCAGGACACGGGCCATGCCCTCGTTGACGCTCGAGAGCACCAGCAGGTCGGCCGCGGCCATGGCCGCGGCGACGTCGCGGCGGAAACCGGGCATCCGCACGGCCGGAGTCAGTCCCAGCGCGTCGCGACGGGCCTCGATCTCCGGGCGCAGGAAACCGTCGCCCAGCAGGAGCAGGTGAGCAGCCGGGACCCGGCGATGAACGCTGGTCATGGCCTCGAGCAGCCCGCCGAGGTCCTTCTGGGGCGAGAACGCCCCGACGGCCAGGAGCAGCGGCACGCCCTCGGCGATGCCCAGCTCGGCGCGCAGCGCCCGGCCGCGAGCCTTGACGTCGGGATCCCAGCGGGGTGGCCAGCGCTCCAGGTCCAGCCCGTTGAGCACGACGTGGACCCGGTCGGCATCGAGCCACGGCACGGCGGCCAGCGTGTCCCGGATCTCCGGCGCGTTGACCAGGATCCGATCGGCCATGGCGAACACGAGGCGACGCTTGAGATCGTCGCGCGGCCGCACGTTCAGCCCCAGGCGCAGGACCACGCGCGGCCGGCCACGCACCAGCCGCGCCGCCAGGCCCACGTGCAGGTACTCCCGCCAGCGGGTCGGCAGGACGGCGTCGGCCTGCACGGCGGCGATCTCCTCGCGCAGGCGCAGCACACCCGGCAGGTCGCCGTCGGCGCGCAGGCGCAGGCGACGGTGCTCGAGACCGGCCTCGCGCACGCGCTCGCCGACCGCCTCGTGGGTCCAGACGAACCGCACGCGCGCCCCGCGCGCGGCCAGACCGGCAGCCACCTGCACGGCCCAGTGCTCGTTGCCGCCCCAGCTCCGGCTGGTGTTCGTGACCAGGAGGCTCCGACCGGCGAGGCTGCTCACCCGCCGGTCTCCTGCGCGCGGAACTGCAGGTTGTAGAGGTCGGCATAGACCCCGCCCGCGGCGAGTAGCGTCCCGTGGCTGCCCGACTCGACGATCCGGCCGGCCTTGAGCGCGTAGATCCGGTCGGCCGAGCGGATGGTGCTCAGCCGGTGGGCGATCACGAAGGTGGTGCGGTCCTGGACCAGGCGGTCGATGGCCTCCTGGACGAGCTGCTCGCTCTCGGTGTCCAGCGCACTGGTGGCCTCGTCGAGGATGAGGATCGGCGGGTTCTTGAGGATGGCGCGCGCGATGCTCAGGCGCTGGCGCTGGCCACCGGAGAGCTTGGTGCCCCGGTCGCCGATCAGGGTGTCGTAGCCGTCGGGCATGCGCATGATGAAGTCGTGGGCGTTGGCCGCCCGGGCGGCTTCCTCGAGCTGTCCGTGCGCCACCTCGCCCAGGCCGTAGGCGATGTTGTTGCGCACGGTGTCGTTGAAGAGGATCACCTCCTGGGTGACGATGCCCAGGCGCTCGCGCAGCGACCGCAGCGAGACGGTCCGCACGTCGTGGCCGTCGACCAGGACCTGGCCCTGCTGCGGGTCGTAGAAGCGCGGGATGAGGTCGACCAGCGTGCTCTTGCCCGCCCCGCTCGAGCCGACGAGCGCCACGACCTGGCCGGGCTCGGCCAACAGATCGATGCCCTGCAGAACCGGCTCACCCGGCAGGTACGCGAAATGGACGTCGCGGAACTCGACGCGGCCCGGCCCCGCAGGCAGGTCGGGCAGCTCCGGGTCGGCCCCCGCCTCGGCCGGGCTGTCGAGGATCTCGAACAGCCGCTCCGCCGCGGCCATCCCCTCCTGGATGCCGTTGTTGACCTGGCTGAGCTCCTTGATCGGGTGCAGCATGCTGAACATGGCCGCCAGGAAGGTCAGGAACGCCTCCGGTTCGAGGGTCTGCTCGACGAAGACCTGCCGGCCGCCGAACCAGAGGATCACCGCGCCGACGATCACGGCCATCTGCTCGGACAGCGGCGACGAGAGCCGGTTCGTGCGGGCGATCTTGAACATGTCGACGAACACGCGCGCGCTCTCGGCCAGGTACTTGCGGCGCTCGAAGCGCTCCATGGCGAACGCCTTGACCACGCGGATGCCGTAGACGGTCTCCTGCAGGACGCTCGTCAGGTCGGCCATGCGCTCCTGCTGGCGGTGGCTGTACCGCCGCAGGCGCTTGCCGATGGAGACGATCACCAGCATCGACAGCGGCAGGACCAGGAACGCGAGCAGGGTCAGCTTCCAGCTGATCCAGAGGCAGACCGCGAGGTAGCCGACGATCTGGGCGGGATCGCGCACCAGGTTGGTGAAGCTGACGTTCACCGTCTTGTTGGCGATCTGGACGTCGTTGGTCGCCCGGCTGATCAGCTCGCCCGCCCGATGACGGTGGAAGAAGCCGAGGGGCAGCTCGAGCAGGCGCGCGAAGACGTCGTCGCGCATGTCCTTGATCAGGCGCAGACCCAGCCAGTTGGTCAGCACCGTGCTCGCGTAATGGGCGAGGTTCTTGGCCAGGAAGACGAAGAAGATGATGATCACCACGCGCTGCAGGGCGTCGAGGTTCGAGCCCTCGAGCAGCCAGGCCTCGAAATCGCGGTAGGCGAGGTCGAGCCGGTCCTTCAGGCCGAGGGTGTCGTCGAAGGGCACGGCCTCGGCGGCGGTCGACGACGACCGTTCCGGGGCCGTCTGCTCGGCCACGGCCGCCGGCGGGTCGGTGGCGGCGAAGAGCGTTGAGAACGTCGGCCGGACCAGCAGGATCGTCGCCGCCGTCAGCAGCGAGTACAGGAAGGTCAAGAGGACGCTGGCCACCACCT
Organism: bacterium; assembly: GCA_014730255.1. Taxonomy (GTDB): domain Bacteria; phylum Krumholzibacteriota; class Krumholzibacteriia; order LZORAL124-64-63; family LZORAL124-64-63; genus Glo-17. Next base: position 6,098 of record WJIQ01000241.1, read on the forward strand.
GGGGCAGGTAGGGCCGGACACGTCGCAGCATGCGGAGGTAGGTGTTCACGCGCCTGGGCGGCTGGTCGCCGCGGGACGGGGTCCGGTTCGGGCCGCTCGCGATCGCGGCTCAACAAACCTTGGCCCAGGATGTTCCCGCGGTCAAGGCACCAGCAGCGCGGCGCTCGCCACCTCGTATCGTCCGGCCGGGTTCCACAGACTCCATCCGGACGCCCCCGCGCCGGTGGCGGCGCGGATCTGCGCCCGCACGTAGGCGCCGTCGTAGTCGGTCACCCGCCAGGCGAAGGCCTGCAGCCAGGGGCGCACCAGCGGCCCGCCGCCGGTCAGGTCGCGGCAGCGCGCCACCCCGTCGGCGACCAATCGCTCGGGGTGGTCGGCCGGCTCCTCGAGCCCCTCGAAGCCCGGCGCGAAGTGCGACGGGTAGATCATCGGACAGATCACGTCGAGGTGCGGCGCGAGGCTCGGCAGGTGCTGGCCGGTCAGCGCGAGGTCCTCGGTGCGGTCCCAGGCGGCGATGCCGAAGATGGCCGCCGACAGACGCGTGCCCCGGGCCGAGAGGCTGTCGTGCAGCGTGGCGACGAAATCGGTGATCACCTCGCGGCGCCGGGCCGCCGTGCTCGCCAGGTCTCCCTGCCAGTCGCCCCGCCAGCCGTTGGTCGGAAAGCGCACGTAGTCGACCTGCACCTCGTCCACGCCGGCGGCGGCCAGCTCGAGCGCGAGGCCGAGGTTGTAGGCGCGGACCTCGGCGGAGGCGGGGTTCATCCAGACGCAGCCGCGCTCCCGCCAGGGCTCGCCCAGCGAGTCGGCCAGCGCGAGGGTGGGCTCGGCCGTGCCGAGCCGCCCGTCCAGGAACAGCGCCAGGCGGGCGACCACCCAGAGGTCGCGCTCGTGCAGGCGGGCCACGAACCGCGGCAGGTCGGGGATCGAGGGGCCGACGCAGCCCAGGCCGTACGAGGCCCGCGGCTGGCCCGAGCGGAAGGTCACGCCGCCGTCGATGTCCTTGGCGTCGAAGACCACGCCGTTGCCGCCGGCAGCGACGAAGCGGTCGATGCGCTCGAACACCGCGCGTCGGCTGCACGCGGCGGCCGGCAGGTAGAGACCGCGCAGGTTCGAGCCGTCGTCCGTCGGGGAGGCCACGTGCACCGTCGTCACCGGAGGCGCGACGGGCACCCGGACGTGGTCGCCCGGCCGCAGCAGGTCGCACTCCTCCTTGCCGTTGGCCCGGCGGATGGCCTGCAGGCAGTCGCGCAGGCTGTACCAGCCCGCCTCGGCGCGGTACCGGCTCGCCAGGCCGTGCAGGTGATCGCCCGGCTCGACGACGTGCACGAGCGTGTCGCCGGGCGCCGGCACGGCAGAGGTGATGGGGTCGGCGGCGGCGGCGACCGTCGTCGCTGTCGAGGGGGATGCAACCAGCACGAGGGCCGCCAGCCCACCGCCAATGAGTGCCTGTCGAGTCGCGTTCTGCAAGCTCCGATGCATGGATCCACCCGCCGGACGGTCGAGTTGCAACGCTGCGGTTCGTCGTTCCGGACCGTTGCAAGCGACGGGCCGACCTGGGATGATCGGCCACGCTGGACCACGACGCGCCTCCTCGCGGCACGACCGCCGGGCGCGAATAATCGACCGGCCGGCGCGGGTACGGTCGGCGGTATCCCCCGGACCGATCTCGCGGAGGTGGTCGATGACCGTCCGTTACTGGAAACCCCTCGAGGATGCGCTCCAGCGCACGCGCGCCCTGCTGTTCGCCCCCTTCGACGCCGTCCGCTGGTTCGTGCTCGGCTTCACCGCCTGGCTCATCCATCTCGGCAGCATGGGCGGCTCGGCCGCGGGCAACGATCCCGACCTGCAGGCGCACGTCCGCACCGGCGACTGGGAGGGCGCCTTCGATGCCCTCGGCGAGGCGTTCGGCGAGCTCCTGCCCTCCGGGCTGGCCGCGATGCTGATCCTGGGCCTGATCGCTCTGGGCATCCTGATCAGCCTGGTGCTGCTGTGGGTCGGCTCGCGGGCGCGGTTCGTCTGGCTCGAGAATCTCACGCGCGGCGATCATCGCCTCGGCCAGCACTGGTCCAGCCAGGGGCACCTGGGCGACTCGTTCTTCCTCTGGAAGGTGATCTTCTACGCCGCGCTGCTCGTCGTGATCACGCCGATCGTGCTGTTCGGCGGCCTGATCGGCGCGCTCACCGGCGAGGGGATCGGGGGACCGGCCACGGTCATGGGCTGGGTCGGCCTCGGGATCGCGGTGGTCCTGGTGGCGGTGGTCGCCGGGTACGTCGATTTCTTCGCCGAGAGCTTCGTGACCCGGATCATGCACCGCCGTAGCGTGGGCGTGATGGCCGGCTGGCGCGAGTTCGGGCGCCTGTTCGGCGAGCGCCCGGGCCACTTCGTCCTGGTCGGGATCGCGAAGCTGGTGCTGCGCCTGGCCGGCGGCGCGCTCGTCCTGGCCGTCGGCCTGGCGACCTGCTGCGTCGGCTTCCTGCTGGTGTCGCTGCCGTACATCGGCGCGGTGCTGCAGCTGCCGATCTACGTCGCGCTGCGCTACTACGACCTCTGCTGGCTGGGCCAGCTCGACCCCGACCTCGGTCCGCCCGACCCGGCGCGCCTCACCGCAGGCGAATCGACACCGGACAGTGATCCGAGCCCATGACCTCGGCGTGGATCGATGCCGCGACGAGCCGCGGGCGTAGCCGCCGCGAGATGAGCACGTAGTCGATGCGCCAGCCGACGTTCCGCTCCCGCACGCCGGGGCGGTTGCTCCACCAGGTGTAGTGGCCGCCCCCGGGCTCGAACTCGCGGAACGTGTCCACGAAGCCGCCGGCGAGGATCCGGTCGAATCCCGCCCGTTCCTCGTCGGTGAAGCCGGCGTTGCGGCGGTTGCTCCGGGGATTGGCCAGGTCGATCTCCCGGTGCGCGACGTTCAGGTCGCCGCAGAAGACGACCGGCTTCTCGGCATCGAGTTCCCGCATGTGCGCCAGGAAGGCCGGGTCCCAGCGCACCGTCCGGTAATCGAGGCGCCGCAGCTCGTTCTGGGCGTTGGGCGTGTAGACGTCGACCACCCAGAGGTCCTCGAACTCGGCGGCGAGGACGCGGCCCTCGCCGTCGAGATCGGGCTCGCCGAGGTCGCAGGTCACGTCCAGCGGCTCGCGCCGCGTGTAGATCGCCACGCCGCTGTAGCCCGGCCTGGCAGCCGGATTCCAGTACGACGCGTAGCCGTCGAGCTCGAGGTCGACCTGCTCGGGGTACGCCCGCGTCTCCTGCAGGCAGATCACGTCCGCGCCACAGCGGGCGAGCCACTCTCCGCCGCCCTTGCGCAGGCAGGCACGGATGCCGTTGACGTTCCAGGACACCAGATGCACGGGAGCTCCTTCCGGGGATCGGGGCGTGGCGGACCTCCGCAGTCTCGGGCCGTTCGGCCTGGCCGGCAACCCTTGGGTTATGCCGCGAGGAATGTTGCAGCTCCCCTGCGACCCGGCGACCACCCCTCTACCGCGCGTACCGTAACTCGTGCCGCCGGTTGATCTTCAGAGCCCGCGTCTCGACCTCCCCCCAGTAGTAGAGAGCCCAACGAGGCGGCAGATCCACCGCGTCGACGAACAACCGACGCGCCAGCAACTCCTCCACCGTCAACCGCTCTTGACACAAACCCAGCAACTGAGCCGGCGTCGCCTTCTCACCACGAGCCCGACGCGGCTTCACGTAGTTCCGCTGCACCAGCCCGATCGCCAGCCGATACGCCGAGCAGTTCCGACGCTTCGCATACGCGATCGTCTCCCGCTTGTGCTCGCAGAACCAGTGCCGCGTCAACAGGTCCGAAAGATTGATCTCGAACAGGTCGTTCACCCGATCACGCGGGTCCTTCGAGCTGGTCACCACGTGGCGGACCTCGCAACTCAGGCCCTCCATCGCCCACCGGTACGCCCCATGATCGTCGCTGTGGATGGTCATCTCGTCCTGCCCCCGGGTCACGTACTCCAGCAGCTCGCGCACGTCCTTGCGCACCGCCCGCGGATCGGGACGGCCGCGGATCCGCTCGAGCTCCGCCCGCCGGCGCTTCTGATGCGCGGTCATCCGGCCCGAACGACGCACCTCGCTGTCGGTGAAGTAGGGCAGGAACGAGGTCGCACGGTCGACCGCCAGGTGGAAGTGGAACGGGTGGTACTGGCTGTGTTCGAAGGTGACGAAGCTGTCGATGGCGATGTCGGCCAGGCGGGGCCGTTTCTCCATCATCTTGGCGTGGAAGACCATGCAGTGCCGTCCGAGGCGGTCGATCTGGCGCTTGATGGTCGACGGTGCGACGCCAATGTCGAAGGCGATCTGGCTGTTGCAGGCCCCGCTGGTGATCCTGGTCGGCAGTTGCTGGTAGATGTCCGGACGCCGGAGCCAGTAGGTGGTGCTGAAGGTCTGTGGACTGAAGGTGACACCGCAGGCGTTGCAGCGGAACCTGCGGAGACGCCTGGGTTCGGTGCGTCGGTGGTAGTAGCCGTAGTGCCGCCAGGACCAGCCTTCCTGGAAGCGGCTGAAGAAGCGGCACTTGCGGTTGGGGCAGTGGTCCGGGGTCCACGTGGGGCTGTAGAGATCGTCGTTGCGCATGCGGGGGCAGCTGCAAGCCCAGGGCCCGCAACATTCCTCGCGGCATAACCCAACCCCCGCGTCCGGTCCTCATGCCGGCGGCAACAATCTCCGAGTTTTATCGTATACTTTCTGCGACTCGCGGCGCCCGGCACCCGCTGAGCGCCATCGCCCGCGACCCTCTCGGAGGAGCCACCTCATGAGCGACCTTCCCCAGATCGGCCGCTTCGTCTGGTACGAGCTGATGACCCCCGACACCGAGGCCTCTCGCGCGTTCTACACCGACCTCTTCGGCTGGCAGTGGCAGGACGAGGACATGGGCCCCGAGCTGGGCCTGTACTCCATGGCGCACACCGGCGACGCCTACCACGCCGGCATGATCGCCCTGCCCAGGTCCGACGTGCCCCCGCACTGGGCGGCATACGTCACCGTCCCGGACGTCGATCGGGCCTGCGAGCAGGCGACCGGGCTCGGCGGTCAGGTCCTCGTGCCGGCGACCGACATCCCCGGCGTGGGCCGCTTCGCCGCGATCATGGACCCCAGCGGTGCGGCCATCTACCCGTTCAAGAGCAGCAACCCGGACCAGCCCGAGGCACCCACCCCGGAGCCGCACGGCTTCTTCTGCTGGCGGGAGCTCCTCACCACCGACGTCGCTCGCTGCGAGCCGTTCTACCGGGAGATCTTCGGCTGGCGGGTCACGAGCGACGAGATGCCCGACTTCGGCGAGTACTGGCTCTTCCACCGGGGCGAGAAGATGGAGAGCGGCATGATGCCGCTGCCCGAGCAGGCCAGCCAGGCCGGGGCTCCGTCGCACTGGCTGCCGTACGTGGCGGTCGACGACCTCACCGGCGCGGTCGAGAAGGCCGCCGCCCGTGGTGCCCAGGTCCATTGCCAGCCGACGGACATCCCCGACATGGGGACCTTCGCGGTGATCGCCGATCCGCAGGGGGCCGTGATCTCGCTCTGGAAACACGCCTGACACCGTGCCTCCAGTTGCGTGGGGGCCGTTTCCATGCCATGATGCGCGCGGAGACGGTCCCACACGGAGGTGGCCATGCCCAGGCGGTTCCTGCTGACCGGGGGCGGCACCGGAGGTCACGTGACCCCGGCGCTGGCCGCGGCCGGTGCCCTGCGCGAACGATACCCGGACGCCGAGTTCCGCTACGTCGGCCTGAAGGACAAGGCCGAGGGCGTGATGGTGCCCCGTGCCGGCCTCCCCCTCTCGACGGTCACCAGCCGGGGCCTGCCTCGCCCCGGCCCCGGGCTCGTCGGGTTCGCCTGGGATCTGGGCCGCGGGGTCCTCAGGGCCATCGGCCTGCTCCTGCAGCACCGCCCCGACCTGATCATCGCCACCGGCGGGTACGCCTCCGCGCCGGTCGTCCTGGCCAACGGGTGTCTGCGCGCGCTGCGTCTTCCGCATGCCCCGCTGCTCGTGCACGAGCAGAACGCCCATCTGGGTCGCATGAACCGGCTCGCCGTCGGGATGGCCGACCTGGTGGCGGTGACGTTCCCGGAGACCCTGGCGGGCGTCCCGGACGGCCGCGGCCTCTACGTCGGCTACCCCGTGCGCGCGAGCTGCGCGCCCGGCGAGCGGGCGCCGGCCCGTGAGAAGCTGGGCATCCCGGACCATGCCCGCGTGGTGTTCGCCTTCGGAGGCAGCCAGGGCGCGCGAACGATCAACCGCGCGGTGGTCGACGCCGCATCCGAGCTGCTGACCGATCCGGACGTGTGGATCCTGCACGGCTGCGGCAAGCCGTTCGGCCCCCGGAACGGTCACTACGATGGGACCGCCGACGTCGCGGCCCGCATCGCGAGCCACGCCCCCGACCTCGCGGACCATCCGCGGTATCGCCGTTTCGATTTCATCGAGGACATGGCCGCCTGCTACGCGGCGAGCGACCTGGTGATCTGCCGGGCCGGCGCCGGCTCGCTCATGGAGGTCTGCGCCCAGCGCAAGGCGGCCGTCGTCATCCCCAAGGCGAACCTGCCGGGCGACCACCAGGTGCGCAACGCGCAGGTCATCGAGCGCGCCGGCGGCTGCCGGGTGGTCTACGAGCGGCTCGATCCGTCGGCGGGGCGCAAGGCCGTGCCGTACGTCGACGGTCCGCATCTGGCCGCCCTGGTCGCCGAGCTGCTCGAAGACCCGGAACGGCTCGCCCGCATGGCCGAGGCCGCGGCGAGCCTGGCGACCACCGACGCACGCCGTCTGCTGGCCGAGTGCGGCGCGTTCCTGCTCGGCGACGGCTCGCGGCCGGTGACCACCGCCCCGGCCATCGTCGCGGACGATCGCGTGCTCGGCCTGGACTCCGCGTCCATGGAGCGCCTGGCACAGCAGGTGCGCGACGGCACGATGCCGCCGCTGTCGGCCAGCGAGCACGAGCTGCTGCTGAGCAAGATCGACGGTCTGCTCGCGGCCGAGAGCTGGATCCAGCGCGCCCGCGGCTGCCGCATCGCCGGATTGACCGGCTACGCGGCGGCCACGCCGGTGCTGCTCGACCTCGCCACCGGCGACCTGCCCATGGTGCGTCGCGATGCGTTCCGCGGCCTGCACGCCCTGGGCCGTGCCGCGCTCGAGCGCGCGACCGACCTCGCGCGCGTGCTCGAGCACGGCCTCGGCGACAACTACTACGAGGCGCGCGCGGAGGCCGCCGCCGCGGTGGCCGTCCTGTCGGACGACCTCCCGGCGGCCGCGCGACGTCACCTCGTGGACGCGCTGGTTCCCCTGGCGCGAGACACCAGCTTCGAGGTGCGCGTCGCCGTATGCGAGGCGCTCGCGCGGGTCGCCGACGCACCCGAGCCGGTCGCCCACGCGCTCGAGGCCCTGCACTTCGACCCGGTCTGGAAGGTGCGGGGGGCGCTGTTCGAGGCCTACGCCCTGCTGGCCGAGCGCGGGGTCCTGTCGCCCGGGCGCGCCCGCGCCGCCCTCGATGAGATCCTGATCACGGCCAATGGCTACCTCACCGAGTACGAGATCCGTCATCGCCGCAACGACGCGATGCGGCGGGTCCCGCACCAGGAGGTGTAACGATGCTCTACCTGCTCCTGCGGGCCCTCGAGGACATCGGCGGACCGGCCGTGTTCCGCTACGTGACGACGCGCTCGGCGCTGGCGTTCATCTTCGGCTTCGTCGTGGTGATCGTGGTCGGCCGGCCGCTCATCCATCTGCTCTATCGCAAGGGCATCCGGAGCTTCGAGCGGAGCTACGGCGACATCAACACGACCGCCAAGACCGGCACGCCGATCATGGGCGGCCTGCTGATGGCGTTCGGCGGCCTCGGGTCGGCCCTGCTCTGGTGCGACCTGACCAATCCGTTCGTCTGGGCGCTCTTCGCCGCCGCGGTGTACTTCGCGGGCTTCGGTCTGCTGGACGACTGGCTCAAGATCCGCCATCGCAACCCCGACCGCGGCATCGGCCGGGCGACCAAGCTCGCCAGCCAGGCCATCTTCGGCCTGGCCGTCGGGCTCTACCTGGCGTGGCCGGCCATCTCGCCGTTCCCCGGGGCGGTGGGCACGCAGCTGCAGATCCCCTTCCTCAAGGGCGCGTTCATCGATCTCGGTTTCGGCATCCTGATCTGGAGCTCGTTCTTCATCGCCTACCACGTCAACGCGGTGAACATCACCGACGGCCTCGACGGTCTGGCCACGGTGCCGGCGATCCTCGTGCTCGTGGTGATCGCGGTCTTCGCCTACATCGCGGGCAACATCCAGCTCTCCGGGCACTACCTGTACGCGTTCATCCCCCGGTCCTCGGAGATCACGGTCTTCTGCGCCGCGGTGGTCGGAGCCGGCCTGGGGTTCCTTTGGTACGTCTGCCACCCGGCGAGCATCTTCCTTGGCGACACCGGGTCGCTGTTCATCGGCGGGGTGCTGGGCACCGCCGCGCTCTTGATCCGGCAGGAGATCGTCTGCCTGATCGCCGGGTTCATCTTCCTACTCGAACTCGTGTCGACCTTCGTGCAGGAGCAGATCGGCTTCAAGCTGTTCAAGCGACGACTCTTGCCGCGCGCCCCGCTGCACCATGCCTTCCAGCACCGCGGCATGGCCGAGAGCAAGATCGTCGTGCGGTTCTGGATCGTGAGTCTGATCTGCGCGGCGATGGCGCTGATGACCATCAAGTTCCGGTAGACCGGACCGCCACGACCGGAGGTCGGGAGCATGCGACCGATCGTGATCGCCGCCCTCGCCGTCAGCCTCGCGTCCGCGGCGTTGCAGGCCTCGGCGTCCGATCGGCCCCGGGGACCTTGGTGTGGCGGGGGCGATTCCGGCCCCGAGCCGCGGGTCTTCGCGCCGCGACTCCTCGCCACCGCTGCCGCCGAGCTCGGCGGCACGTTCATGCCCGACGGCCGCGAGTTCTACTTCACGCGTCGCTCGGCCTTCGACGCCGGCGACGACCGCCTCTGGTGGACCCGGCTCGACGACGATGGCTGGTCGGCCCCACGACCCGCACCATTCGCCGCGGACGCGCGCGAACGGCAGCCCCACGTCACGCCGGACGGGGGACGCATCTACTTCGTCTCCGAGCGCGCGACCGGGCAGCCGGCGCTCTGGGCCGCCGACCGCGAGGGGGAGGCCTGGGGTCCGCCGTTCCGCGTCGCCGCCATGGCCCGTAACGCCGGCATCGCCTCGGTCTCGGCCGCCGCCGACGGCAGCCTGTACGCCGGCACCCCGGGCGGCCTCGTGCGCATCGAGCTCGGCGGCGCGGGCTTCGAGCCGGCGCGACCGGTTCCGCTCGGCCTCGGGACGCTGGTCGCGGCCGCCAGGCCGTTCGTCGTCCCGGACGAGCGGGTGCTGCTGTTCGACGCCCGCGAGCATCCGGCGGCGGAGCCGGATCTCTACGTCTGCCATCGCGAGCGGTCCGGCGCCTGGTCGGCGCCGCGCCCCCTTCCCGACGCGATCAACACCGACGCGGCCGAGTTCGGCGCCTGGCTCTCGCCCGACGGCGCCCACCTCTTCTTCGTCCGCGCGGTGGGGGGCGATGCCGATCTCTGGTGGGTCGACGCGACCGTCCTGGACCCCCTGATCTGCGGCTGGTGAGCGGGTCCTCCGGACGCGTCCATTCATGAAATCGATTTTCATCCGTCAGCAATTCGCCGAACGTGGTACGCTCGCCGCACCCTCATCCTCGACCAGGAGGTCTTGCACCACACTCCGGGTACGCCCGCACGGCCGCGGCCGGCCCGACCTTCATCCGTGAACCGGGAGGTTGTCCATGCATCGCCCCAACCTTCACTCGCTCCGGTTCGTCGGCTCCATGCTCCTGCTTCTCGCCCTGCTCCTCGCCGGCGGCGCCCACGCCGACTACCTCGGCGGCATCACCTTCGATCACGACGTCCCCAGCTATCTGCCCCACGACCAGCGGGTCTACATATCGATCGACTACAAGATCGACGACCCCGGCGGTGGGCGGATCTTCGCGCGCCCCTACGCCAACGGGTCCCTCGCTCCGAGCTACGTCGCCTCGGGAGCCGCGGTGCTCGCCCAGGGAACGGGCACCACCGAGCAATGGTTCGCGATCACCTCGGGAGAGATCACCATCGACGAGATCCGCATCCGGCTCGTCAGCCCGGACCAGACCGAGACCTGGCTCGAGTTCTTCGTGCCGGTGACGTTCGTGTACGGGCCGCACGGCGTGTTCGACATCCAGCCGAACCACCGGGAATACAGCTACCTCAAGCACGGCATGACCTTCGAGGTCGACTTCAGCTACGCCGTCGACGCCCCCAGCTGCCGCATCTTCGCCCGCCCGTGGAACGGCAGCCACCTCGAACCCGGCTACGGCGCCAGCGGCTCGGCCCTGCTGCCACCGAGCGGGACCTACTCCCAGTACTTCAGCTTCGACGCCGACGGCGACATGTCCCACATCCGCTTCCAGGTCAAGTCCGCGGACCAGTCCGAGCTCTACGCCGAGTTCTTCGTCCCCTTCGACCTGCACTGGCGGGAGATCGGCATCTACGACATCTCGTTCGACCATGACGACCTGACGTCCCTGCACAATCAGCAGAACGTCGTGGCATCCTACACCGTCGACCACGACGAGCCCAACGGACTGTACACCTGGGCGTGGACCATGCTGGAGGGCAGCGTGGCGCCGGGCACGGTCTACCAGCCCAGCCCGCTCCTGCCGCCCGGGCCGACGACGGTCAGTCGCTACACGCGGATCCAGTACGCGACCTCGTGGTCGGACGCCATCCACCTCGTGGTCGGCCTGCCGGGCGACCGCCATCTCGAGATCGACGCCCCGCTCCTGGTCCACTTCGGCCCGCACGCCCTGCCGGACGTGCGTTTCGAGCCGGCGCCACCGGCCATGCTCTCCTACGGCGAGCGGCTGGAGATGGAGTTCGACTACGCCACCGACGAGGCGGCGGGCGTGCGGATCTTCGGGCGCGCCGCCTTCGACCAGGTCGGCCTGTTCGGGATGACGAGTGCGGGATCGCCGCTGTATCCCGCCCCGTCGGGCGTCGGCCATTTCTGGATGTACTACGCGAGCCCCACCGAGGCCAACAGCATCGCCTTCGTGGTGACCAACGACGACCAGTCGGAGCAGCTCTTCCAGTGGTTCGAGCCGGGGCAGTTCATCTGGGCGGAGTCGGCCACGATCACGGCCGCCGAGGCCGTCGCGGCAGCCACGGCGCTGGGGTCGTGCTACCCGAACCCGTTCAACCCGACGACGACGATCCCGGTCACGCTCGCCCGGGAGACGGAGGTGCGCCTGGCGATCTACGACCTGCGCGGACGTCTGGTGCGCGAGCTGCACGACGGCGTGATGGCGGCCGGCCGGCACGCCGTCCCGTTCGACGGGTCAGGGCTGACGAGCGGCGTCTATCTCTGCCGTCTCGAGAGCCCGGCCGGCGCGCGGACGCAGCGCCTGACGCTCCTGAAGTGACCCCCTCGCGAGGGGTCGATGGCCCGGGCGGAGCGATGCGCTCCGCCCGGGCCGATCGAGGTCAGACCATCGTCTCGACCGGCACCAGGAACGCCCGGATCGGATGGTCGGTGTGGTCGTCGGCCTGGCGCGCGGCGATGGCGTCGTACACGGCCTGCGCATCGTCGTCGGGGACGATGGCGAAGGCGAGCGCGCCGTACTCCGGATGCTCGTGCGGCGTGGAGAACCAGCCATAGCGCGCGATGGACTCGGTCGAGTGCCCGACGATGTCCACCTCGCTGTAGATGCTCACGCCGCGATCGCGCAGGAGCTCACGGACGGCATCGCGATCCTTCCGCAGGCTCATGATCCCGATCAGCTTCATGACCGCCCTTTCGGCTGGAGATGAATCACGGCTCACATCTATATGGTACAATATTTTCGAAACCATGCACGCAAATGACCGTCCTGGCCCGGGGCGATGGTCACGGCCCCCGCGGCCGACCGGGTCATCGGCCGCCGCCGCCGGTCCGCTTCCAGCGCCATTCCTCGACCCAGCAGTACAGGATCGGGACCACGTACCAGGTCACCCCGGCGACGACCATGCCACCGAAGGTCGGGATGGCCATGGGCACCATGATGTCCGAACCGCGACCCGTGCTGGTGAGCACCGGTAGCAGCGCGAGCACGGTGGTCGCCGTGGTCATGACCGCGGCGCGGATCCGGAGCCGGCCACCCTCGAGGACGGCGGCCCGGATCGCCGCGATCGAGTCGGGTCGGCGCTCGCGGATCGATTGCACGATGCGGGTGGCCATGATCACGCCGTCGTCGGTGGCGATGCCGAAGAGGGCCAGGAAGCCGACCCAGACCGCCACGCTCAGGTTGAAGGGTTCGACCTGGAACAGCGTCCGCAGGTCGATGCCCAGCAGGCTCGTGTCGAGGAACCAGGACTGGCCGTAAAGCCAGAGCATCAGGAAGCCGCCGCTCCAGGCGACGAACACGCCGGAGAAGACCATCAGCGTCGTCGCGACGCGGCGGAACTGCAGGTAGATGATCAGGAAGATGATCACCAGCGACAGCGGCAGGACGATGCTCAGGCGCTTCGCCGCACGGACCTGGTTCTCGTACGAGCCGGCGAACTCGAAGCTCACACCTGCGGGCACGGTCAGGGACCCGCCGTCGATGGCGGCCTGGAGCGCGGCCTGCGCATCCTCGACCACCGTCACCTCGGCGTGCCCGGGCTTCTTGTCGAAGAGGACGTAGGCCACGAGGAAGGTGTCCTCGCTCTTGATCATCTGCGGACCGCGCCGGTACCGGACCTCGGCGAGCTCGCGCAGCGGGACCTGCGCTCCCGGATCCGTCGGCACGAGGATGTCGCCCAGGGTCTCCGGAGCGTCGCGCAGCTCGCGCTGGTAGCGCACGCGGACGGGGTAGCGCTCGCGTCCCTCGACGGTCATGGTCAGGGGCTTGCCGCCGATCGCGACCTCGATCACCTCCTGGACGTCGGCGATCTGCAGGCCGTAGCGCGCGATGCGCTCGCGGTCGATGTCGATCTCGAGATAGGGCTTGCCGACCACGCGATCGGCGAACACGGCCGCCGGCTGCACCGACGGGACCTCCTTCAACAGGGCCTCGATCTCGAGGGCGAAGGACTCGATGGTCTCGAGATCGGGGCCGAAGACTTTCACGCCCATCGGGGCGCGGAAGCCCGACTGCAGCATGACGATGCGGGTCTCGATCGGCTGCAGCCTGGGCGCGCTCGTCACCCCGGGCATCTTCGCGGCCTCGACGATGGCGTCCCAGATGTCCTGGGGCGTCTCGATCTCGTCGCGCCACTGCCGGTGCACGTTGCCCTCCTCGTCGGTCACGTACTCGGGCTCGTACTGGATGATCGTCTCGACCATCGAGATCGGCGCCGGATCGAGCGGGCTCTCCACGCGACCGATCTTGCCGACGGCGCTCTCGACCTCGGGCACGGAGAGGATGCGACGGTCGAGTTCCTCGAGGATCTCCGTCGCCTCGCCGATCGATGCGTGCGGCATCGTGGTCGGCATGTACAGGAAGGCCCCCTCGTCGAGCGACGGCATGAACTCGCTGCCGAGACCGGGGAAGGCATGGGCCAGCGCCACGGCCGGCAACGTCTTGCGCACCGGATCGGGGAGCCAGCCGAACACGCCGTCGAAGCCGCGCCAGATCGTCGCCCCCAGCAGCACCACGACGAGGGCCGGCACGAGCGCCCAGACCTTGTGCTCGAGCGCCCAGGCCAGCCCGCGCGGGAAGAGCCTTCGTGCCAGCCAGAACACGAGGAGGGCCACGCCGGTCGCCACGATGATGAACACGGCATTGGCCAGCCGTCCGCTGGCCGGACCGACCGGGGTCCACGACCCGGCGAGGAAGAAGAGCACCGTCCCGAGCACCAGGACGTGCGGCACACGGTGCCGAACGCGCACCCACCAGCTCCGCCAGCCGACGGCGCGCTCGGCGACCTCACCGTCGTCCCCGGCACGCGACGCGGCGCGCGTCCGCCTGCGGAGCACGAGCTGGGACACGACCGGCACCACGGTCAGCGCGATCAGGATCGAGGCCACCAGCGCGAAGGTCTTGGTGTACGCCAGCGGCGTGAAGAGCTTGCCCTCGGCCGCCTCCATGGTGAACACGGGCAGGAAGCTCACCACCGTGGTCGCGACCGCGGTGAGCACGGCGCCACCCACCTCGGCCGAGGCCCGGTGCACCACCCGCCGCCGCGGCTCGTCGGGTGGTGCCTCGTCCAGCGAGCGCAGGACGTTCTCCACCAGGACGATGCCGATGTCGACGATCGTCCCGATGGCGATCGCGATGCCCGACAGGGCCACGATGTTGGCGTCGACGCCGACGTACTTCATCGCGACGAAGGTGAGCAGCACCGCCAGGGGCAGCATCGACCCGATCACCAGGCTGCTCGCCAGGTGCCCGACCAGCAGCACCACCACGATGATGGTCACCAGCACCTGCTGGCTGATCGCCGAGTTCAGCGTCTGCAGGGTCTCCTCGATCAGCCCGGAGCGGTCGTAGAAGGGCACGATGGTGACCCGGCTCTCGGTCCCGTCGGGCAGGACCTTGGTGGGTAGGCCGCTCGCGGTGGCGGCGATCTGCTCCTTCACCCGCTCGATGGTCGCCATGGGGTTCTCGCCGTAGCGCACCACGACCACGCCGCCGACGGCCTCCACCCCGCCCCTGGTGAGGACCCCGCGGCGGAGCGAGGGGCCGAGCGCGACCTCGGCCACGTCGCGGATCAGGATCGGCTGGCCGTCCCGGGAGGTGATGGCCGTGAGCTCGAGATCCTCCACCGACTCCACGAAGCCCAGCCCGCGCACCACGTACTCGGCTCGATTGACCTCGATGGTCCGCGCGCCGACGTCGAGATTGGTCCGGCGCACGGCCTGGATGATCTGGGGCAGGCCGACGCCGGCCGCGCGCATGGCGTCGGGGTCGACGTCGACCTGGTACTCGCGGACGAAGCCGCCGATGGAGGCGACCTCGCTCACGCCCTCGACGGCCGAGAGCTGATACTTGACGGTGAAGTCCTGGATCGAGCGCAACTCGTCGAGATTCCAGCCGCCGGTGGGCTCACCCTCGGGGTCGCGCCCCTCGAGGGTGTACCAGAACACCTGGCCGAGGGCGGTGGCATCCGGGCCGAGCGTCGGCTTGACGCCCGGCGGCAGGGTCCCCGAAGGCAGGGAATTCAGCTTCTCCAGCACGCGGGAACGCGACCAGTAGAACTCCACGCCGTCCTCGAACACCACGTACACGGTCGAGAACCCGAACACCGAGTAGCTGCGGATGTCCTTGACGCCCGGAATGCCCAGCAGGGCCACCGTGAGCGGGTAGGAGATCTGGTCGTCGATGTCCTGCGGGCTGCGACCGGGCCACTCGGTGAAGACGATCTGCTGGTTCTCGCCGATGTCGGGGATGGCGTCGACGGGCACGCGATCGCGCGGCAGTCCGCCCAGGTCCCACGAGAAGGGCGCCACCATGATGCCGGCTCCGACCGCCACGGCCAGCAGGACGAAGACGACCAGCTTCTGCTCGAGACAGGATCGGATCAGCGAGCTCACCGGTCCGCGCTCGACGGGAGCCGCGCCGCCGCGCACGTCGCCGTCACGGGGGGCGTCACTCATGATCGTGCCCCCCGTGTCCACCGTCCTGCGACGCCCCCTCGGCGCCGCGCGGCGGCAGCTCCTCGCGGACCTCGCCGCAGAGCAGCATCATCGCACCGAAGTAGGGATTGTCGATGGTCGTCCCGGCCTGCAGCCACTCGGCCCCGGCGTTGCCGAAGGCCATGGGGCAATAGGCGCGCGCGAGCATCCGGTCGAGGTCGTGGCCGAAACGTCGCTCCGTGGCGAGGATCGCGTCGCTCAGGGGCTCGAAGGCCTCGCGCAGACCCTCGATCGAGGTGTCGGCCGGCTCGTACGCGAGCTGCGGCCGCAGCCGTCGCCAGTCGGCCAGCGGCGCTCCCACCAGCGTCTCGTCGCGGACGGCGTCGACGGCGCTCCTGACGGCGTCGGCCGCCGTCCGTGCCGCCTCGACGTCGTCATCGGCGAGCTCCTCCTGCAACGCGAGGTAGGCCGTGTAGAGCTCGGCGAGGCTCTCG
>WJIQ01000242.1 GCA_014730255.1 bacterium
CGCCGCCCGGCTCGCCGCCTGGGGCTTCGGCCTGGGCACGGTCGTCTTCTCCGGCAGCCTCTACGTGCTCGCGATCACCGGCACCCGGTGGCTCGGGGCGATCACGCCCATCGGGGGCGGGTTGTTCCTCGCCGGCTGGGTGGCCCTGGCCGTGGCTTGCCGGCGGCGATGACAGGACCGCTCCATTGCGGTATGTTGCCGCGGGAGGATGGGCGCCGGCGCCCCGCCACCTCGACCGCCCCGCACCCCCGGCGACCGCGGCAGGAGCAAGACCCATGACGTTGCCCGACCCAACCGACATCGCGCGCCACTACACCCGGTTCCGCGTGGGCCAGCGCGTCCTGCTCACCGGCCATTCGCACCAGGCCTGGCCCGACGTCGCGCGCGACGCTCAGATCCAGGCCTGGGACGACGCCGCCCAGCAGGTCGACGACAAGTGGGACCGCGCGTTCGCCATGGCCGACCGCGTCCGCCAGGGTTACGCCTACCGCCTCGACGACCCCGCCGGCGACTACGCCCTGGCCGCCAACACCCACGAGCTGCTCGTGCGGTTCCTCTCCGCCCTGCCGCTGCACGGGCGGCCGCGCCTGGTGACCACCGACGGCGAGTTCCACACCATCCGCCGCCAGCTGCAGCGCCTCGGCGAGGTGGGCCTCGAGATCGCCGTCGTACCCGCCGAGCCGGTGGTCGATCTGCCGCAGCGATTGGCCGACGCGGTCGACGACCGGACCGCCGCCGTGCTCGTCTCCTGCGTGCTCTATCGCAGCGGGCGGATCGTCCGCGGCCTGGGCGAGGTCCAGCGGGCGTGCGCCCGACATGGCGCCGAACTGCTGATCGACGCCTACCACGCGGTCAACATCGTGCCCTTCTCCGTGCGCGAGGAAGCCGTCGAGGGCGCCTACGTGGTCGGTGGCGGGTACAAGTACTGCCAGCTCGGCGAGGGCAACGCCTTCCTGCGCGTGCCCGCTCACGGGACGCTGCGGCCGGTGGTCACTGGCTGGTTCGCCGAGTTCGCCGAGCTCGCCGAGCCGCCGGAGCCGGGCGAGGTGCCGTACGGCAAGGGCGCGGCGCGGTTCGCCGGCGCCACCTACGACCCGGTGAGCCACTATCGTGGCGCCGCGGCCTGGGACTTCTTCGCCGCCCAGCGCCTGGACGTGCCGACCCTGCGCGCGCTCAGCCAGCGCCAGATCGGCCGCCTGGCCGACCGGTTCGACGCGCTCGACCTCGATCCCAAGCTCATCCGCCGCGACCGCACCAGCGACCTCGCCGATCGCGGCGGGTTCCTGGTCCTCGAGACCCCGCACGCCGGCCGGATCTGCCGCGCGCTACGCGAGCACGGCGTCTGGGTCGACCACCGCGACGAGGCGTTGCGGCTCGGGCCGGCGCCGTACGTGACCGACGACCAGCTCGACCTGGCCATCGCCCGCCTCGACCTCGCGGTGCGCACGCCGGCGGTCGAGCGTCCGCTGTGAGGACGGTCATGGGACGAATCCGGTGGCTGCTGCTGGCGGTGACGGTCCTCGTCGTCGCCTGCGCCGGAAGCCGCGACGACTCGGCGACGGACCGTGAGATGCGCGGGCTCTATTCCTACCTCGCCGACGCGGCGCTGTTCGAGGACTGCGAGACGGGCCGGCGCTACCCCGTGGCCTTCGAGGGTGACCACGCCGCGCTCGAGCGGGCCTACCTCGCCACGCGCTCCGAACCCGGTCAGCCCGTGTTCGTGGTCCTGCGCGGGCGCATCGAGCCGCGACCGCCCATGGAGGGGGACGGGGAGATCCCCACCCTCGTGGTCACCGGGTCCGGCCGGTTCTATCCCGGCGAGACCTGCGGCAATCCGGGCGCGACCGCCGAGCTCCAGGACATGTACTGGAAGCTCGTGCGCCTCGACGGCGCCCCGGTCGTCCGCCTGCCCGATCGCCGCGAGCCGCACCTGGTGCTGCACACGGCCGACCGGCGCCTGGCCGGCTCGACCGGCTGCAACCGCCTCATGGGCACCTACGAGCTCGACGGCGACCGCCTCGCGTTCGGCCCCATCGCCACCACCAAGATGGCCTGCCCCGGCGACGGGGGGCAGGAGGCGCGGCTGCTCGCCGCGCTCGAGGCCGTCACGACCTGGCGGATCCAGGGCATCCATCTCGAGCTGCTCGACGGGGACGGCACGCTGCGTGCCCGCCTCGAGGCCACCCCCCTGACCTGAGGAGCGAGTTCCGTGGACAGGATCAAGACGATCGCCCTGGTGGGGCACGACCATCGCAAGCGCGACCTCGCCGAATGGGTCAGCTACAACGCGGGCACGCTGCGCCAGCACCGCCTGGTGTGCACCGGGACGACCGGCGGCGTCCTGGCCGAGGTCCTCGGGGAGGACTTCCAGCTCACGCGCCTCAAGAGCGGGCCGCTGGGCGGCGACCAGCAGCTCGGCGCGATGATCGCCGAGGGGCGCGTCGACGTCCTGGTGTTCTTCTGGGATCCCATGGAGCCGCAGCCGCACGACGTCGACGTCAAGGCGCTGCTGCGCATCGCGGTGGTCTACAACATCCCGGTGGCCTGCAACCGCTCGACGGCCGATTTCGTGGTCTCCTCGCCGCTGCTGGACCGCCCCTACGACGCGCAGCTCAAGGACTACCACGACTACCTCGACCGCCCCCTCGACTGAGGATCGGCCATGCCCTGGCTCGCCACGCTCGTGCTCGCCATCGACGCCGGCCTGGCCGTGCTGGCCTGGGTGGTGCACACGATCATCTACCCGGCGTTCCCGGCCATCTCGCCGCTGCGCTTCCGCGACTGGCACCGCGACTACAGCCGCCGCATCGGCCAGATCGTCGTGCCGCTCATGCTCGCCCAGGTCGCGCTGCACGGCGTGTGGGCCTGGCAGACGCGCGACGCCTGGAGCCTGACCGCCGCCGCCCTCGTGCTCGCGACCTGGCTCGTGACGTTCCTGGGCGCCGTGCCCTGCCACCGCAGCTTCGGCGGCCACGGCTTCGCCGCCCCGGTCCACGCGCGACTGATGCGCTGGAACCTCGTGCGGACCCTGCTGTGGACCGCCATCGCCGCGCTGGCCCTGGTCGAGGTCCTGCGCTAGGTTGCCGACGAGCCGTCCACCGCACTCCTCGGGAGGTCTTTATGCCCCTGCAACCGATCCCCATCGACGAGTTCACCGTGCGCGCCCATCAGCTCTGGCACGGCCAGTGGCTGCTGCTGACCGCGGGCGACCACGCCGCGCGACGCTTCAACACCATGACCGTGGCGTGGGGCAGCCTGGGGACCATGTGGAACCGCCCGTTCGCCCAGGTCGTGGTGCGCCCCACGCGCTTCACGTACGAGTTCACCGAGGAATTCGACAGCTTCACGCTGACCGCCTTCGCGCCGCGCTTCCGCCCGGTGCTCAAGGAGCTGGGCACGCGCTCGGGCCGTGACATGGACAAGATCGACGGCTCGGGCCTGACCCCCATCGCCAGCCAGGAGGTCGCCGCGCCGGGCTTCGCCGAGGCCGAGCTGATCGTCGAGTGCCGGAAGATCTACTGGGACGACCTCGATCCCGAGCGGTTCCTCGACCCGACCATCGAGGACCAGTACTCCGGGGACGACTACCACCGCGTCTACTTCGGCGAGATCGTGGCCGTCCGCGGCGTCGATCGCTTCCGGACCGGGTGAGATGGCCCTGCGCCAGCGGCTGAGCGCCGCCCTG
Organism: bacterium; assembly: GCA_014730255.1. Lineage (GTDB taxonomy): Bacteria > Krumholzibacteriota > Krumholzibacteriia > LZORAL124-64-63 > LZORAL124-64-63 > Glo-17. The sequence continues at coordinate 3,686 of WJIQ01000242.1, forward strand.
CTCGACCACGCCGAGCCGCTGCTGCACCGCGCCTACGGCGGCCGCAAGCAGGTCATGTTCGCCGACCTGCCGGACACGGTGCTGGAGATCGGTCCCGGTCCCGGCGCGAACCTGCGCTACTACCGGCCGGGCACCCGCCTGGTCGCCGTCGAGCCCAGCGAGCCGGCGCGCCGCCGTCTCGAGCGCCGCGCCCGCCGGCGCCGCGTCGACCTCGACCTGCACGACCTCGCCGGCGAGGGCCTGCCGTTCGCCGACCGGAGCCACGACGTCGTGGTCTGCACGCTGGTGCTGTGCTCGGTCGACGACCCCGAGCGCGTGCTCGCCGAGGCGCGACGGGTGCTGCGTCCCGGCGGCCGGTTCCTCTTCTGCGAGCACGTGGTCGCCCGCGAGGGCACGCCCACGCGCCGTCTGCAGTCCTGGTTGCGCTCGCCGTGGCACTGGCTCACCGAGGGCTGCCACCTCGACCGTCCCACGGGCGAGCTGATCGCCGCCGCCGGGTTCTCCGGACTCGAGCGGCACGACTTCTGCCTGGGCCCGGCCGCCGGGCCCGCACGACCGCACGTGTGGGGGACGGCCGTCCGCTGAGCGCGGCGGCCGGACCCGGCACCAACCGGAAGGACCCGACGATGCGCCACCTGCTCCTGGCCTCGCTCCTGATCGCGCTGGCGGGCCTGCTCGCCTGCGCCGGCACGGCGAGCCGCGCCCCGTCGCCCGAGGAGGCGACGCTCACCGCGGTCGGCGATCCGGCGCCCGCCGTGGACGTGACGACCATGGACGGCGACCGTTTCGACCTCGCCGACCAGCGCGGCAAGATCGTGCTGCTGAACTTCTGGGCCACCTGGTGCCCGCCCTGCCGGCAGGAGCTGCCTGAGGTGCGCGACCGCATCTGGGACCGGTTCGGGGCGCGGGACGACTTCGCGCTGATCTCGGTCGCGCGGGAGGAGGACGCCGGGACCGTGGGCCGCTTCCTCGCCGAGCACGACTACGGCTGGACCTTCGCCACCGACCCCGAGCGGGCGAACTACGCCCGGTACGCCGAGGCGCACATCCCGCGCAACTACGTGATCGGGCGCGACGGGACTATCCTCTACCAGTCGGTGGGCTTCGAGCCGGAGGATTTCGGGGCGATGGTCGAGCTCCTCGCCGCGCAGCTCGAGTGACGCAACCTCTTGCGCCTGGGCGCGTTTATCCGGACCGTAAGAGGGACGGCCGCCCGCTCCCCCACCGACCGGCCGCCACCATCGGAGGTCCCATGGCAGCCGACACCGCTCGTCCGGCTGGCAGCTCGCTTCCCGTGTGCATCGCGCATCGCGGGGACAGCGTGCGTGCCCCGGAGAACACCCTGCGCGCGTTCGCGCAGGCCCTCGAACTCGGGGCCACCTGGCTCGAGCTCGACGTCCACCACGTCCACGACCGTCTGCTGGTGATCCACGACGAGACCGTCGATCGCACCACCGACGGCACCGGGCCACTGTCCGCGCACTCGCTCGCGGAGCTGCGGGCGCTCGACGCCGGGGAAGGCGAGCGCATCCCGTTCCTCGAGGAGGTGCTCGAGCTGGCCTGCGGCCGGGCCCGGGTGAACGTCGAGCTCAAGGGGCCAGGGACGGCCGCGCCCACGGTCGCGGTCCTGCAGACGGCGATGCGCGACGGACGCTGCCGACCGGAGCAGGTCGTCGTCTCGAGCTTCGGCTGGGACCGGCTGGCCGAGGTGCGCCGCCTCGCGCCGGACCTGCCGATCGCGCCGCTCATCGGCAAGGGAGCCGGCGGCGAGGTGATCGAGGTCGCCGACCGGCTCGGCGCCGAGGCCATCCACATCTCCCGCTGGTCGGCCCGGCAGCGCCTGGTCAACGCCGCCCATCAGCGAGGCCTGGCCGTGCGCGTGTTCACGGTCAATCGCGAGTGGGAGTACGATCTGATGCTGCGCCTCGGCGTCGACGGATTCTTCACCGACGACCCGCTGCGCGCGCTCACCTGGGGCGCGCAGGCGCCGGTGCTGGTGTGAGCGCCGGGCCGGCTTGACATTCCCCCCGGGCGCGTTACCCTCGCCGGACCACCCCCTGCAAGGACAAGGATGTCATGCCGTCTCGACCGTTCCTGGTTTCGATCGTGTTCCCGGGCCTTCTGCTGACCGCGCTCATGGCGTGCGGCGTGGACGCGGCCGCCGAGCCGGCCGCCGAGATCGGCGAGGCCGCGTCCGCTGCGGGCGCCGCGGAGGCCGCCCCGCCCATCGCCGCCCTCGACGGCGACTACGTCTCCGCGATCCTCGTCGACGCCGCGACGGGCATGGTGCTCGCGGCCAAGAACCCGGACGTCGTGCACCAGCCGGCCTCCATGCTCAAGATGCTCACCGAGCTGATCGTGCTCGAGCGCATCGCCGAGGGCGACATCGCCATGACCGACACGGTGACGGTCTCGGCCCGGGCCAGCCGCATGGGCGGCTCGCAGGTCTACCTCGCCCACGGCGAGGAATTCACCGTCGCCGAGCTGCTCGCCGCCCTGGCCATCCACTCGGCCAACGACGCCGCCGTCGCCCTCGCCGAGCACACCGCCGGCAGCGTCGAGGCGTTCGTCGACATCATGAACATGCGCGCCCGGCGCCTGGGGATGGCCAGCAGCGAGTTCCACAGCGTCCACGGCCTGCCGCCCGGCCGCGGCCAGCAGCCCGACCTGACCACCGCGCGCGACATGGCCATCGTCGGCCGGGCCCTGCTCGATTACCCCGAGGCGCTGGAGTGGGCCAGCCAGGCGACCGCGCCGTTCCGTGACGGGGAATTCGTGCTCTACAACCCGAACAAGCTGGTCGGCAAGTACCGCGGCCTCGACGGCCTGAAGACCGGATACCACGGGCAGGCCGGCTACTGCGTCACCGCCACGGCGGTCCAGAAGGGGGTGCGCCTGATGTCGGTGGTCATGGGCTGCCCGACCGACCGGGCCCGCGCCACCGAGACGACCCGCCTGTTGAGCTACGGCTTCAACCTCTATCACCAGCTACCCCTGGTCGAGGAGGCGGGCACCCCGCTCGAGGAGACCGTCGCGGTCCAGGACGGCAAGTCGCGCGAGGTGGGGGTGCTCTACGCCGACGAGCTCGTGGTCGCGGTGCCGCGTACCCGCGACGAGGACGTCAGCATCCGGGTCGAACTCGACGGGCCCGTGCCGGCACCGCTGGCCGCGGGCGAGAAGGTGGGCGAGGCGGTGGCCGAGCTCGACGGCTTCGAGCTCGGACGGGTCGATCTGGTGGCGGCCGAGACCGTCGAGAAGGGGAACTGGCTGCACCGCCTCTTCAGCAACTGACCACGTCGAACGGGGGACCGGGCATGGCGAGCAGCAGGGCAGGGGGCGTGCTCGCGCTGGCCGTGCTGGCGGGCGTGCTGGCCGGCTGCCAGTCCACCGTCCCGCCGGTCGCCTACACGCCATCCCAGCTCGAGTACGCGGCCGAGTCCGATTCCCTGGGGATCGACGCGTTCCTCCGGCTCTCGCCGGCCGAGCAGCAGACCCGCCGCCGGGCGTCCGAGCGGTGGCAGGAGCGCGCCCGCCGCGCCCCCGACCTCCTGCGCGAGCTGCGCGCGTTGCACACGGCCGTCGGGCTCGATCCCTCGGCCGGGGGAGCCTGGCTGCGCCTGATCCGGCTGCGGCGCTGGTTCACCGACTATCAACAGGCCGAGGACGCCCTCGCCGGTCTGCAGGCCGCGCTCCCCCACACCCGCGGCCCGCGACGCGAGCTGGCCGCCCGCGCGGCGATCAGCGCGGCCTGGCTGCGGTACGAGCGGGGCGAGTGGCGACGGGGGCTCGCCTGGGTCGACAGCGCCGCGGTCAACGGCGCGCCCGAGAACGACGTGCAGCTCCTGCGCGCGCTGCACCTGACGGGCCTCGGCCGCAACCGCCGCGCCGAGGACGTGGCCTTCCGGTTCGCCCAGATGGACCATCGCTCGCACTGGATCTACGGCGTCTCGTTCTGGCGGCGGGGCGGCGCCGAGCCCGCCCACGCCGTGTTCACCGGCCGCGACTCGGGCCTCGACCTCGAGGCGGTCAGCGGGGCGATGTATCCCCAGGAGCCGTGGGCGGCCGAGTGCTTCCGCGATTACGGCATGGTCGAGGAGCTGGTGGAGAACTGGTGGCTGGCCGAGCAGAAGTACGAGGCGGCGATCAAGCACGTGCCCGACCGCGAGCGGGTCGATCTCCGGCGCGTCGACCACCCGCCGCTCGGCCGCGCGTCCACCGAGGTGCTCATGCCGGTGTGGCTGGCCTACGACCGCCACTACGTGACCGGGTCGCTCTCGGCGTTCACCAACCTCGCGCACGCTCGCTACCGCGCGGCGGGCGACCCGGCCACGCGCGAGTTCTGGGCCGGCGCCGCCGTCGACGCCGCCGGCACCTGCGTCCGCCTGCGCGTGGACGAGGCCTGGGCCCGCCGGGCCCGCGGCCTGATCCTGTCCGATTTCCGCGATCAGTGGCCCCTGGCCCGGCACGACCTGCAGCAGGCGCTGCGCACCTTCGACCGGCGCGCCATCGAGGACGTCCCGACCCTGGCCACCCTCGGCAACCTCTACCTGCACGCCGAACGCCCGCAGCAGGCGCGCCCGCTGCTCGAGCGGGCGGTGGCCGCCGCGCCGGAACGCCCCCGGATCTGGAGCGACCTCGGCCTCGCGCTCGTCCAGATCGGCGAGGTCGACCGGGCCCTGCCCGCCCTGGAGATGGCCCTCGAGCTGGACCCGGAGCTGGCCGTGGCGTGGTACAACCGGGGCCTGCTCCGCTACCACATGGAGGATCTCGACGGCGCGGTCTCCGACCTCGAGCGGGCCCACGAGCTCGCCCCGGGCGACCGCGACATCGAGGGCCTGCTCGAGCAACTGCGCCGCCGGCGTGCCCAGCAGCAGCGAGGTTCGTGATGCCCGCGTGATCTGGGCCTGCTACAATTCCCGTCATCCTGTCGCGACCCACCGCATCCTGCGCCCGCCCCGGTCGGGCCCGGAGGAACCATGCCGCGCCGCCTGCTCACCTGCCTCCTCGTGTCCGCCGCCCTGCCCGCCGTGGCCCTGGCCGCCCTGCCCGACCTCGTCGTGCGCGCGGGCGCCGTCGAGGCGAACCTCCACCAGGACGACCTCGACTCCGAATCACGCCTCGGCGTGGCTGCCGGCCTGGGCGCCGACCTGCCGCTGATCGAGGGCTTCCACCTCGCACCGGAGGTCTGGTACCAGCAGCGCGGCTTCGAGAAGGCGAACTTCGCCGGCGTCTCCCCGCTCGAGCTGCGCACCGAGGTGCTGTCGGTGCCGGTCCTGGTGGCCTATCACTTCGCGGCGAGGAGCGTCGATCCGCGGGCGTTCGTCGGCCTGGCGGCCGACGTGCTGCTCGGTGCGGAGGCCCGCCGCGACGCCGACTGGGTCGACGTCTCGGACGACCCCGGTTCGGAGAGCCTGTCCTGGAGCGTGGTCCTGGGCGGGGGCGTGCGCTGGCACGACCTCGACCTCGACGTGCGGTACGTCCACGGACTCAGCGCGGCCACGACCCTCGACTACGACCTCTTCGACGACACGCTCTCGCAGATGCAGGCCTACGAGGACGCCACCGAGACCACGTGGGTGTTCACGCTGGGGTACTGGTTCTAGCCCAGATCATTCACGAAGGGCCTGCTGCGGCCGTTTCCCTCGGTTTCGCGACAGCCCTTCGTGACTGATCCGGCCTACCGCAGGTGGCTCGCCCCGTTGAGGTCGAGGACCGCGCCCGAGAGCGAGTCGGCCCGCCCGCTGACCACCAGCAGCGTCGTCCACGCCAGCTCCTCGGGCGTGACCAGCCTGCCGGACGGGTACTGCGCCCGGATGGCGTCGCCGCCGGGGCCGTCCAGGTGGGGCCGCGTCATGTCGGTCAGCACCCACGCGGGCGCCAGCGAGACCACGACGATGCCACGCGGTGCCAGCGCGATGGCCAGCGAGCCGCTCAGGGAGTTCAGGCCGCCCTTGCTCGCGCCGTAGGCCGGGGCCTCGGGCTCGCCACGCACGGCGCCACGGCTGGAGACGTTGACGATGTGGCCGCCGCCGGCGCGCTCGAGGTGCGGGACGGCCGCGTCGCAGATCAGCGACGGCGCGGTGAGGTTGATTGCGAGCGTGCGCTCCCAGGCCTCGCGCCACAGGGCGGGGTCGGTGCCCGCGCGGGGCAGGTGCTCGAACACGCCGGCGTTGTTGACCACGATGTCCAGGCCGCCCAGCGCATCGGCAGCGACGTCGGGCAGGCGGGCGGCCTGATCGAGATCGGACAGATCGGTGGCGACCAGCTCGTGGCCCACGCCGGTGAGCGCCTCGAGGACCATGCGAGCGTCCGTCTCGCCGGTGTTGTAGTGGACGGCGACGTGGGCGCCGTGGTCGGCCAGGACGCGCGCGATGGCCGCGCCGATGCCGCGGCTGGCGCCGGTGACCAGCGCGTGGCGTCCGGTGAGGTCGAACGGGGTCTCGGACATGAGCGTCACCTCGGGTCGGGGGATCCAGGGTCCAGGGCGTCGAGGAACGTCGACCAGGCCGGCCGCACCTCACCCTCATCGTAGGTCATCAGGCCGGTGGTCAGGAGCCATTCCTCGAACCGGTCGACGAAGTCCTGTGGTAGGTCGATGGCATCGAGAAAGTCGCCATAGACCATCTGGAACAGATCCGGCGACCAGTCGACCATCTGGAACACGAACGCCGCGCGCAGTCGCGGCTCGGCGGCCAGTCGCGCGAACGCCAGCCGGAAGAACTCCTGCTGGATGGCCGGCGTCGCGCCGAGCGCCGAGTCGACGGGATAGCCCGCCGGGCAGCCCAGCTCCTGCAGGATGACGAGCTTGCCCGCGGCGGCGTCGAGGATCCGGACCAGGTGATCGTCGATCAGCGCGGCCGTCGGCGGCAGCAGCTCGAGCGTCACGTGATCCAGCGGGTAGTAGTTGAAGCTCGCGACGTCCAGCTCGGCGATCAGCGTGGCGTAATGCGGCGCGCCGCCGAGGGGGCCGTCCATGGTGTGGGTGGCGGTGACGGCGAGCTCGGGGGCGAGCCCGCGGGTGTGCTCGCGGGCGGCCCGGTAGAAGCGCGCGACCGCCTCGACCTGGTCGGGGTTCTCGATCAGGTAGCCGTCGTTCTCGTTGGCGACGACCAGGCCCCAGCCGCCGTGCTCGACGATGATCGGTACGGTCCAGTCGAGCATGGCGCGGTAGCGGTCGAGGATCGCCGGGGCGTCCATGGCCAGGCCGCCCTCGAAGCGGGCCTGCAGATCGGCCGGGAGGGTGGCGCCCTCGGTGTCCATGGCCATGATCGCGACCAGGGGGGCGAGCCCGTCGTCCGAGAGGCGGGCGAGCTCCTCGCGGAGGATCTCCACGTCGACGACGCCCGAGTCGGGCTCGACGCTCGCCCAGTCCAGATGCACCCGTCCGACCGCCATGCCGGCGTCGATGGCCTCGTCCCAGCGGGCCTCTGCGGCCGCGGCGGTCGCCGCGGGCAAGGCCTCGAAGGCCACGACGAGCGACGGATGGCTGCCCTCGGGCAGGAGGGGCAGGGTCGCCGGATCGCGGGGCTGGTCGGCGGGGGCGGTGGGGTCGGACTCGTCGCCGCAGCCGGCGGCGACCAGGACGGCGATCAGCAGGATGGCGGACGGACGACGGCTCGGGGCGGGGGGCATGACGATCCTCCCTCGATGCAGGCGTCGTCCGGGGTCGGTGACGACGGACCTCAGGTCCCGGTCATGGTACGACAGGCGGCGGGATCGTGCGAGCGTGCGGACAGGAAACGGCCCCACCCATCGGGCGGGGCCGGTCTCCAGTGCGGTCGAGTGCGATCGAGCGTCGGGACTACTCGTGGATGGCCTTGATCTCGCTCCAGCTGCGGCTCTCGCTCTGGACGACGCAGCTGAGGATCATGGTCACCGTGGAGTTGTTGAGCAGCTGGCCGGCGTTGGCGCCGCAGAGGAACTCCGGGTAGTCCATCGGCATGGCCGCGTCGTCGCCCGTCTGCCAGACGTAGACCGAGTTGGCCGAGATGTCGATGCCGCAGGAGTAGGGGTCCTCGGCGCCGGGGCACTCGTCGAACGTGCCGGTGGCGGTGATGTCGGAGACCGCGGCGGTCATCACGCCGCCGACGTAGGTCACGGTGGTCACGACGATGTAGTCCGAGAGCACGCCGCTCAGCTCGGTCGCGTCGTCGGACCAGGCGCCGTCGCCGCTCAGCCAGAAGCGGCCGTTCTCGTAAGCGGCCTGGTAGATCCGGATGCCGTTGCCGTCGACGACGTTGTCGACCAGGACCTGCACGCCGGCGGCGTCGATGGCCATGTCGTAGAGGTGCCACTCGGTGCCGAGCATCGCCCCGTCCCAGGACTGGATGTTCTGGGTGTTGCCCGTCTCCATGGGGGCGCCGTCGCACCAGGCCTCGCTGGCGCGGCCCTCGAGGAGCGGGAAGTCGGGGTTCGACTCCGCGATGGTGCTCCACGTGCCCGTCTGATCGGGGCACTGGGCGAGAGCGGAACCGGCGAGCAACAGGAGGCAGGCGAGGATAACGTTCGCAAATTTCATGGTGACTCCCTCCGGAGTGTGCACGGCAGACGGTGCATGGCGACCGCCCACGACGGAATCTGGCGCGGTGCGCAGTCGATCTTGATGGACCGATACGGTAGCACAGATTTCGTCAGATGTCAGTCAAGAATTGGATCGTGCCTGAAAGATTGTTGCTCGTCCCTGATCGCCGTCGTAAACGACGATCATGAAGACAGATGGGCCGGATCGGCCCGCTCCTCGGGACGATTCCGGGCTTCTCCGGCCACCGACGTGGTCGTCTCCGCCCGTTTCTGGCCGGTCCGGAACCCGGACCCTGGATGACCAGACGGCCGCCACGAGCCGAAGTCGTGGCGGCCGTCGCCAGGTTTCGCCGGCGCTAGTACGCGTCCCGCGCGACGTAGTGCGTGTGAAGCAGTTCGTGCGCCTTGTGGCTGTTCGGTTCGCCCAGGAAATCGGCATAGATCCGATCGATCAGCGGGTTCTCGTGCGATTTCCGCAGGGGCTTGCCCTCGTCCTCGGCGCAGATGGCGGCGAACCGCTGGCGCCGGACCGCATCGGTGGTCGGCCTGGGCTGGCCGCCGCCTCCAATGCAGCCGCCCGGGCAGCCCATGACCTCGATGAAGTGGTATTCGGCCTGTCCGGACGACACGCGGTCCATGAGCTCGCGGGCGTTGCCCAGGCCACTGGTGACCGCCAGCTTCGCGGTCACGCCCTCGAGCCAGGAGTAGTCCTCGGTCACGTCCTCGAACGTGACGGCGACCTCGCGGACGCCCTCGATGTCCATCAGGTCGGTGACGTGGAGGTTCGCGAAGGGCAGCTCCCGACCGGTGACCACCTCGTGGACCGTGCGGAGCGCCGCCTCCATCACGCCGCCGCTGTTGGCGAAGATGTCGGCGGCGCCGCTCGAGCGCCCGAGCGGATCGTCGAACTCGCCGGCGGGCAGGTTGGCGAAGTCGAGGCCGTTCTTGCGGATCATGCGGCCCAGTTCGCGGGTGGTCACGACGTAGTCGACGTCGCGCACTCCGGAGTCGGTCATCTCCGGCCTCGAGGCCTCGAACTTCTTGGCCGTGCAAGGCATGACCGAGACCACCACGATGTCCTCCGGCTGCAGCCCGAGGTTCTGGGCATAGTAGGTCTTGATCACCGTTCCGAGCATCTGCTGCGGCGATTTCGCGGTCGACAGATTGTCCGTCAGATCGGGATAGAAGTGCTCGAGGAACTTCACCCAGCCTGGCGAGCAGCTCGTCATCATGGGCAGGGCGACCGACGAGTCGCCGTCGGCGACGGCTCGCTTGAGCCTGGCGAGCAGCTCCATGCCCTCCTCGAGGATGGTCAGGTCGGCGCTCCAGTTGGTGTCGAAGACGGCGTCGAACCCCATCATCTTCAGCGCGGTCACGAGCTGGCCGGTGACGAGACTGCCGGCGGGCATGCCCTGCGTCTCGCCGATCGCCGCGCGGATCGCCGGGGCGGTCTGCACCACGACGTGCTTGGCCGGGTCGATGATCGCCTCCTCGACCGGATGCACGTGGTCACGCTCGAAGATCGCATTGACCGGGCAGACGGCGGCGCACTGGCCGCAGTTGACGCAGACCGCATCGCCGAGGCCGACGAAGGCCGGGGCCACGCTCGACGCCGATCCGCGTTCCTGCACGCCGATCGTGCCCACGGTCTGCACCTGTTCGCAGACCGACACGCAGCGACGGCAGAGAATGCACTTGCCGCTGTCGCGCACCAGGCTCTGGCTGGAGATGTCGAGCATGCGGGGCGCGGCCAGGTCCTCGGCGAAGCGCTCGGCGTCCACGCCCAGATGCATGGCCAGTTCCTGCAGCTCGCAGTCGGTGTTGCGGTCGCAGCCGAGGCAGTCCTTGTGGTGGTCGGAGAGCATCAGCTCGAACACGGTGTTGCGCGCCCGCAGCACGCGCATCGAGTTGGTGCGCACGCGCATGCCGTTGGCGGCCTCGAGTACGCAGCTCGCCAGGAGATTGGGCCGGCCCTCGAGCTCGACGACGCACACGCGGCAGACGCCCTGCTGGTGCACGCCTTCGAGGTGGCAGAGGGTCGGGATCCTGAGGCCCAGCTCGCGAGCGGCCTCGAGGACGGTGGTTCCGCGCGGAACCTCGACGTCCATGTGGTCGATGGTCAGCTTCACGGTGTCGCTCATGATCGCGCTCCCCTAGTTGCAGGCTTCGCGGTAATCGCAGCGCAGACAGCGGCGGGCCTCCTTGCGGATGGCCTCGTCCCAGTTCACGCCTCGATTGACCAGCAGGAAGTTGGTGATGCGTTCCTCCACCGAGGAGTACTCGGTCTGCACGCGGGCGTACTCCACGGGCTCGGCGTCGGGGTCGAACTCGACGTCCGGGCTCACGGGCTCGCGCCAGGGGAAGCGATCGATCCGGCCAGGGTTCAGGGTCTGCTCGATGGAGACGGCCACCTCCTCGCCGTGGCCGATGGCGACCGGCAGGTTGGCCAGGCTGAGCACGTCGCCCGAGCCCCAGATCCGCGGATCGCTCGTCTGCAGGGTGTAGCGGTCGATCTTCAGGGTCCCGTTGCGGTTCTTCTCGAGATCGGGGGCGAAGTCGAGGTCGATGTGCTGGCTGATGGCCGTCAGCAGATGCTCGCACTCGAAGACGATCTCGCCGTCTTCTCCCACGCGCGGCTGCGGGCGGCGCCGGCCCGAGCGATCGAACGCGCCGAGCTCCTGCATGCGAGCGCGGATGCCCCGCACGCAATTCCGGTCGTCGACGAGGATCTCGTCGATGTCGGTCAGCTCCTTGATGGTGATGCCCTCCTCGAGCAGCTCGGTGATCTCCTCCTGCTCGGCAGGCATCTGATCGACGGTACGGCGGTAGGCCACCATGACCTCGCTGGCGCCCAGACGCAGGGCCGTCCGCGCGCAATCGATGGCCGTGTTGCCGCCGCCGATCACGATGACCTTGCCGCGTAGGCGCCGCAGGTCGCCATGGGCCACGAGCCAGAGGAACTCGATGCCGGCCTGCACGCCGTCGGCGTCCTCGTGCTCGATGCCGAGCGAGACGCCCTTCCAGCCGCCGATCGCCACGACGATGCCGTCGTGCTTCTTCTCGAGCTGGTCGAGGGTGATGTCCCGGCCGATCTTGCAGCCGAGCCGGTGGCCGACGCCCATGTCCAGGATGTTGCGGATCTCCTGGTCGAGCACCGCCTTCGGGTAGCGGTACTCGGGAATCCCGTACCGCATCATCCCGCCCAGCTCCTCGTGCATCTCGTAGACCATCACGCGGTGGCCCAGCCGTCGCAGGAAATACGCCGCGGTGAGGCCGGCCGGACCGCCACCGATGATGCCGATGTCCTTGATCTCCTCACCCGGTCGGCGCATCACCTCGGGCATGGGGTAGGAGCCGTTGTGGCCGCCCATCTCGGCCATGAAGCGCTTGATCTCGCGGACGGCGACCGGTGCATCCATCGATGCGCGGCGACACTTGTCCTCACAGGTGTGTGTGCAGACCATACCGCAGGCCATGGGGAAGGGATTGCGGTCGAGGTGCGCCTCGAGGGCCTCGCGGTACCGGCCCTCGGCCGCCAGGTTCACGAACGCCGGCACGTTCACGCCGGCCGGGCAGGCGTTGTGGCACGGCGCGTACACCAGGTCGCCGCAGACACCGGCCGGACACTGCTTCTGATGGATGTGCGCCTCGTATTCCTCGCGGAAGTTGGCGATGGTCGACAGCACCGGGTTCGGCGCGGTCTGGCCGAGGCCGCAGACGGAGGTCCGACGGATGTCCTCGCCGAGGGCGATCAGCTCCTCGATATCGCCCTCCTCGCCCTGTCCGGAGGTGATGCGCTCGAGGATCTGCAACATGCGACGGGTGCCGATGCGGCAGGGCGGACACTTGCCGCAGCTCTCCTCCTGGATGAACTCCATGAAGTACTTGGCGAGATCCACCATGCAGGTGTCCTCGTTCATGACGATCAGTCCGCCCGAGCCCATCATCGCGCCGACTTCCTTGAGGCTCTCGTAGTCGACCGAGACGTTCAGCAGGTGACGCGGCAGGCAGCCGCCGGACGGTCCGCCGATCTGAGCGGCCTTGAACTCCTTGTCGTCGAGGATCCCGCCGCCGATGTCGTAGATGATGTCGCCGAGGGTGATGCCCATGGGCACCTCGACCAGGCCCACGTTCTTCACCGCGCCGGCCAGGGCGAACACCTTGGTGCCCTTGCTCGACTCCGTGCCCAGCAGGGAGAACGCCTCGGCCCCCTCGAGCAGGATGCGCGGCACGTTGCCGTAGGTCTCGACGTTGTTGACCACGGTCGGGCAACCCCAGACGCCCTCGTTGGCCGGGAACGGAGGCTTGGGCATGGGCTCGCCACGCTTGCCCTCGATCGAGGCGATCAGCGCGGTCTCCTCGCCGCATACGAACGCGCCGGCGCCCATGCGCACCTCGAGGTCGAAGCTGAACCCGCTGCCACCGATGTCGTCGCCGAGCAGGCCGGCCTCCCGCGCCTGGGCGATGGCGAGCTCCAGGCGGTCGATGGCCAGGGGGTACTCGGCGCGGCAGTAGATGTAGCCGTGGCTCGCGCCCACGGCGTAGCCGCACAGGGCCATGCCCTCGAGCACGCTGTGGGGCAGCCCCTCGAGCTGGCTGCGGTCCATGAACGCGCCGGGGTCGCCCTCGTCCGCGTTGCAGACGACGAACTTGCGGCCGTCCTTGCTCTCGGCCTTCGCTGTCAGCTCCCACTTCACGCCGCTGGGGAATCCGCCGCCACCGCGGCCGCGCAGGCCGGAGGCCTTGATCTGCGCGATGACGTCCTCGGGCCGCTTCTCGTCGACGGTCTTGAGCAGGGCGTAGTAGCCACCGGTGGCCACGTACTCCTCGAGGCTCTCGGGATCGATGACGCCGGCCCACTTGCGGGCGAACTTGAGCTGGCGCTTGAAGAACGGGATATTGTCGATCACCGGGATGCGCTCGCCGGTGGTCGGGTCGGCATAGACCTTCTCGGTCACGACCTCGCCGCCGAGCAGATGACGCTCGACGATGGTCGGCATGTCCTCGGGGGTGAGCTCGGTGTAGAGCACGCCCTCGGGATAGACGACCGCGACGGGACCCAGCTCGCAGCTACCGATGCAGCCGGTCTGCACGACGCGCACGCGGTCGACCAGGCCGTCGTGACGCGCGATCTCCTCCTTCAGGGCGGTCTGGACCTGCAGGCATCCGGACGAGACGCAGCCGGTCTCGCCGCAGATCAGGACCTGGAACCAGGGCGAATCGCCACCGGTCCGGCGGGACAGGACCTCGGGCGCGTACGCCTCGCGGATCTGCTGCAGGTCTCCGAGCGACGCGATGCGCACCATCAGACGACCTCCTTGACCGGAGCCGGCGCCGCAGAGGGCGTCGCCGACGGGGCGAATCGCGCGAGGATCTCGCTGACCTTGGTCGGGCGGACCCTGCGAAACGTCTCGTCGTCACCGAGGACCACGGGGGCGAGCGCGCAGGCGCCCACGCACCGCACCACCTCGAGCGTGTACTGGCCGTCCTCGGTGGTCTCGCCGGCCTTGATGCCCAGGTCGCGCACGAGCACCTCCATGATCTCCCGACCGCCACGCACGTAGCAGGCGGTGCCGAGGCAGACCTTGATGGTGTGCCGGCCGCGCGGCTGGCGGCTGAAAAAGGAGTAGAACGACGCGACGCCGGTCACCCGGGCCGTGGGTACGCCGAGTCGCCGGGCCACGTGTGCGAGCACGGGATCGGGTAGATGGCCGAAGATCGTCTGGGCGACGTAGAGGCAGTTGATCAGACTACCGGGCTGCTCCCGGTAGATCGCGAGGATCTCGTCGAGACGTTCGAACTTCTGCTCCTCGGAGAGCTCCTCGCAGTGGCAGCCCTGCGCGGCGATCTTGAGCGGGTTCCCGGGGGTCATGACGTCCTCCAAGGATGAATCGATGTTATTGACTTCCCGAATTACGTTATTTAAATAACGTACTCTGGACAGACGAAGCCGCTCACGCCCGGCTTCCCGGGGGCAGACTCCTCACGCCCGGCAAGGTAGTCAATCGGTCTTGTGCGGGCAAAATCAAACTGTATCGGATTTTCGGCCTCGATGCCGGACCGGTCGTGGGGGGTGGGACGTGGCGCGGGAGCCGCCGCTAATCGGTGGTATTATTGTTTATTGTTAAACAAAACCTGGAGACTCCTGGAGCATGAATGGAACAAATTGAGATCGATATATCATCGTCGTTGAACCCGCCGGGAGGGCATGATACCGTCCGGCGAGATCCGCAACAACCCTCTGGCGAGAGTGAGGCGTCATGAAGTATCTGCTCCTGGGCGCAGGCATCCAGGGCACCGCCATCGCGTTCGATCTGCTGGAACACGCGCCGGACACGGGCGGGGTCACGATCGTGGACATCCGCGAGCGGGCGGTCGAGCGGCTGGAGCCGCGATTCAACGATCCCCGGCTGCGCTGCGTCCAGGGCGACGTGTCCGACGAGGCGTTCCTGCGCCCGCTGATCGAGGCGTGCGACGTGGTCGTCAGCGCGGTCAACTACTGGCACAACCACGACCTGGCCCGCGCGGCGATCGAGGGGGGCAAGCACTTCATCGACCTCGGGGGCAACAACGACATCGTCGCCCGCGAGCTCGAGCTCGACGGCCACGCGCGCGAGCGAGGTGTGACGGTGATCCCGGATTGCGGGCTGTCGCCCGGGCTGACCTGCATCCTCGGCTACCATCTGGTCGACCAGCTGGACACGTGCGACGCCCTCCGCCTGCGGGCCGGTGGGCTGCCCGTCCAGCCCCGGCCGCCACTCGACTACCAGCTCGAATTCTCGGTTCCGGGCCTGCTGAACGAGTACATCGAGCCCGCCCTCGTGGTCCGCGACGGTCGCGCGCGCACGGTCCCGTCGCTGTCCGAGCTCGAGACCGTCCATTTCCCGGCACCGTACGGCGAGCTCGAGGCGTTCCAGACCAGCGGCGGCACCTCGACCCTGCCGCGGACGCTCGAGGGGCGCGTCCGGCACCTCGACTACAAGACGATCCGCTACCGCGGCCACTGCGACCATCTCCGTCTGCTCTATGGCCTGGGCATGTTCAGCTCCACGGAGATCGAGACCGATGCGGGGAGCTTCAAGCCCCGTCACGTGCTCGAGACGCTGCTCGAGCGCACCTTGCCCACCGAGGGCGACGATGTGGTGCTGGTCCTCATCGAGGCCGATGGCACGGCGGGCGGCGAGCCGGTGCAACGCAGCCTGCGGATCATCGCCGGCAACGATCGGCGTCACGCCCTGTCCGCGATGGCTCGCATGACCGGTTATCCGGCGTCCATCATCGCGCAGATGCTCGCGCGCGGCGACATCGCGGCGCCCGGGGCGCATCCGCAGGAACTCGTCGTCCCGGCGGACAGGCTGCTCGCCGAGCTCGAGCGTCGCGGCGTGGAGGTCGAGCGCTGGGACGGCGCGGCTTCCGTCGAGGTCTGACCGGAGGCGCCGGACGCCATCCCGTGGCCTCGACGTGACGCCGCGGACCAGATGCGAGAGACGGCGGAGCGGGCAGGATCGTGCCGGCTCCGCCGTCGAACGGCGGCATGTCCGGGCCGGTCGATGCCCCCGGGTGGTTACTTCACCATCGTCATCGCGCCGGTCACCGTCCGCGGGCCGGCGACAAGGTGGTAGTAGTACACCCCGCTCGGCAGCCGTCGCCCGGTCGCGTCGGTGCCGTCCCAGGTCACGGTGTGCGCGCCGGCTGGCCGCGTGCCGTCCACGAGCTCGCCCACGCGCGCGCCCGACGCGTCGAAGATGCGCAGGGTGACCGCCGCCGCCCGAGGCAGGTCGAAGGCGATGGTCGTCTGCGGGTTGAACGGGTTGGGGTACGCCGGCCGCGCGGCGAAGGCCGCCGGCACCGCCGGCGACGACGGATCGTCCTCGATGGCCACCACGGTCGGGCCGAGCGTGCCGTCGGTGTTGACGTTCTGGGCGTAGACGTCCGGCGTGCCGGCGCGGTGGTCCACCCAGATACCGACCATGGTCACGCCGTTGTCCACGGCCCACAGGTCGCCCTTGCTGCTGGGCGTGCTCGCGGCCTCGATCACGCCGCCCCACATCGGGCTGCCGTCGTCCGCGAGGCCGAAGGCGAGGATCACGTCCGTGGCGTAGCCGCCGCCCGGCTGGTGCTGCACCATGCCGAGCACCTCGCCGCCCACGAGCGTCAGGGAGGGCAGGACCTCGAGGTCGCCGTCGCGCGGCAGCACGACCGTGCCCGCGTCGCCCCACATCCGGTGGCCGTCGGCGTCGAAGCGCTGGGCGTGGAGGCCCCGCTGGCTCTGGGTGCTGTTCATGTCCACGTAGACCATGGTGATCGCGCCGGTCGCCGGGTCGAACACGGCGCTGGGCTCGAGCTGGCCGTCCGGACCGCTCGCCTCGGGGTGGACGCCGTTGTGCGGCAGGTGCTCGCTGCCGTCGGCGGCCAGGCGCTGCACGCGGGCGTCGAACGCGTTGCCGACGGCCACGTCCCAGGTGATCAGCGCGCCGCCCTCGCCGTCGGGCGCGAGGTGGAAATAGTGCCCCATGGGCAGCGTGGCGTCGTCCATGAGCATGACCGAGGTCGGCCAGACGGCCGAGCCGCCGGCGTCGAACCGCTGGGCCTTGATCTGGCGGTCGCTCATGAACGAGTAGGTGGGCACGTAGGCCAGGATCACGTCGCCACCGTCGGTGGGCACGAGCAGGTTGCCGGCCGGCGCGTCGTCGCCGACCTCGCTCACGACCACGCCGCCGTCGGCGAGCAGCACGTTGCCGGCGGCGTCCAGGCGCTGCAGGCGCAGCTCCGTGGTGGCGCCCGACTCCATCCAGGCGACGACGACCTGGCCGTCGCTGGTCACCGTGGCGCAGGGCGGGCCCTTGAAGTCGGCATCGTCGGTCAGGGTCACGCCGTCCGGCCCCCAGGCGTGGCTGCCGTCGGGGTCGATGCGGTAGACGTGGATGTTGGAGTCGCCATCGCGGATGTCGGCGAAGGCGACGATGGCGAAGCCGTCTGCTCCGGTGGCCAGCGACCAGTCCATCACCCAGCTGTTCTGGGGCTGGTCGGAGACCGTGACCCCGCCCTCCTGGAAGACGGGCACGCCATCGTAGGTGACCAGCTGCAGGGCGACGTCGTAGTTGCCGCTGGCGCTGTCGTACCAGCCGACGTAGGCGGCGCCGGCGAGGTCGCCGGCGGGGACGACCGCGACGTGGGGGACGACCTGCTCGCCGGGCCCACCGCCGAGGAGCAGGTTCTCGTCCGGGTCGGTGGGCCACTGGGCGAAGGCGGCGGTGGCGATCAGGAGGGTCGCCAGGGCGACCGGCAGGGACCGTCGGATATCGGGCTTCATGGCGGGGCTCCTCGCTCGTGGTCCGCGGACGGGTCCGTCATGATACCACATGGTTGCAGGACGAGGTGGGGTGTGTCGTCCCGGTCGGCCCCTGGATCGCGCCCCGGTCTCAGGGACGCGCCAGCGGGACGGGCGGCAGGACGATGGTGCAGCCGCTGACGCGCTCGCCGCGCAGGAAGGCCTGCATGAGGTCGCGCAGCTCGGGGGACATCAGCTCGCGCGACTCGTGGCCGGCGTTCTCGACGACCACGTGCGCGGCCGCCGTCAGCCCCGGCAGAAGGGCCTCGGCATTCGCGGGGGGCGTGCGCGCGTCGAGCGAGCCGCTGATCATCAGCACCGGCACGTCGGACACGGGCGGTGTCCGCATGCTCGCGCCCACGTCGCCGGCGCCCGGTCCCGCGCAGGCCTCCAGGTAGAGCGGCCACTGGAGCGCGTCGGCCAGCAGATTGTCCGCGTGGGCCCGCTGGGCGGCGATGACGGCTCGCCGGGCGGGCGTGGCGCCCGACGCGCAATCGATCAGGACCGGCAGCAGCGGCAGCTCGAAGCGGCGGTGCGCGAGCGCGGACGCCGCCAGCGCCGTGAGATCGCCGTCGGCCAGCCGTGCGATCGTGGCCGGCAGATTCGCCCGGGTGCGCGAGTCGGGCAGGGCCTCGGCCAGCATGATCCGCAGATCGTGGGCTCCGACCACGACGGTGGTCGCGGAGTCGGTGCCGGCGTGGGCCGTGGCCGCCCTCGGCGAGGAGGCGAGGTCGTCCAGCAGCCTCGAGACCTGGTCGAGCAGATCGGATTCGAACGCCGGATGCGCGGCGACCTCGGCGTGCAGCCGCGCGAGCTGCCGCTGCGTGTCGGCCGGCCGCTTGAAGGTGTCGTCGGGGCCCTCGACCTTGCGCAGCACCGCCCGCGCCACCGTCCCCGGATGACGACGGAGATGGGCGAGCGCGAGATGGGTGCCGTAGCTGGTTCCGAAGGTGACGAGCCGCGGCACGTCGAGGGCCCGTCGCAGGTCGTCGACGTCGTCCGCGCTCGCGGTCGTGGTGTAGCCGGCGAGGTCGACGCCGCGGGCCCGCCACGCCGCGGCCATGGATGCCGTGGCCCGGCGCACGGCGTCGACCACGTCCTGGCGGTCGACCGGACGGTCGAGGGGCAGCGCGATGCGGGCCGCGTCCGCCATGAGGTCGGGCCGGCTGCGGCCGGTCCCGCGCTGGTCGAGTCCGATGACGTCCGCGTGCTCCAGCAGGCGCAGCTGCGGGTGCGTGGCGACGGGCCCGGCGAGGTCGACGCCCGAGCCGCCGGGTCCCCCGGCCAGCAGGACGATCGGCGGACCGGGGTGCGGATTGGCCGTGCGGTAGCGGACGACGGCCAGCTCGATCGTGCGGCTGCCGGGGTCGTCGCGGTTCTCGGGCACGGAGAGCCAGCCGAGCTCGGCGGCGAGCGGCCGGCCGTCGAAGGCGTCGCCCATGTGTGGCTGCCACGCGATGGTGCCGGCGCTGGCCAGTGATCCCGGTCGCAGCAACGTCAGCAGCAGCAACGGCAGCAACGACCAGGCGCGAGGCGGCGGGCCCGGCCGGCGCGCGGCCAGCCAGGTCGCAGCGTAGGCCAGGGCCGGCAGACCCAGGACCGTCAGCGCGACGTCGCGCCAGGGCATCATCACGAAGGAGAGCGGGATGTCGGCCATGGCGAGGAGCGACAGCGCCGGGATCAGCCCCGCCGGCACGGCCAGCACGCAACCGAGCAGCGCGAGGTAGGCCGACCGCGTGGCGAGCACGGTCCGCAGCAGGCCGGGCGCCGCGCCCACGGTTCGCAGCACGTGGGCATCGCCGGCGGCCTCGGCCGCCGAGAGGGCGGTCGCCAGGGCGACGATCACCAGACCGGTCACGACGCAGATCGCGAGCACGACGTGGTACCAGGTCCGCACGGGCCGCTGGTGCAGGATGCGGGCATCGAGGGTCGTGGTGGTCAGATCGGCGAGGGCGATCCGGGCCCGGTCGAGCACCCGCGGGGTGACCGGCGCGTCGAGGCGCACGAGCCACGGCACGAGGCTGCGGTCCAGCGGCGGACCCGCGGTCAGGCCCAGGTCCGCGAGCGCGCCCCGGGCGATCACCTGCGGCGGTGCGGACACGCGCTCGCCGGGCCGCGTCCGGTGGACGGGGCGGCGCCCGACCTCGGCGCCCTCGCGCCACATCGTCAGTGTCAGCTCGTCCGGCAGCGAGGCGGTCTCGGCGCCCACGGCGATCAGCTCGCCGGCCGCGAACGCGCCCGCGGCGCCACGGATGCCGAGCACCTCCAGCAGATCGTCCGTGCCGCAGGCGATCCACAGGCCCGGACGCGGCTCCGCACGATCCGGGCCGACGGCGCGGACGGGCTCGCCGTGGGCGTAGACCGCCTCGAGGGGAGCGGCGGCGACGACTGCGAACGTGCTGTCCAGCCGCGCGACCGCGGCCTCGGCGGCCGGGCCGGCGACCAGCAGGTGGTCGGTCCGCAGGGGCCGGGGGCGGTCGGCGAGGGTGGCCTCGAGGCTGGTCAGCAGGATGGCCAGCGTCACGCTCATCGCCATCCCGGCGAGGATGGCGGTGACCACCGGACCGTTGCGGTCGCGGAACCGCCCCGCGTCGCGGATCGCCAGGCGCGGGCCCAGCGGCAACGGCCTGGCCAGGCGGGCCAGCGCGTGCAGGATCCACGGGCTGCAGGCGCCGAATCCCAGCAGTCCGAGCAGGGGCGCACCGACCACGGCCACGATGCCGGTCACCAGATGGTCGCGGGGAACGAGCCACAGCACGGCCACGCTCGCGCCGAGCAGCGCGACGCCCGCCACGAGCCACGCGCGCGGCCGATCGCCCGGCGGTCTGCGCGCGCCGAGCGCCTCGCGCACCGGCAGGCTCGCGACCGCGCGCACCGGCCACCACGACCCGGCGACCGCGGTGAAGAGGCCCAGCGCCCACGCCGCGCCGATCGCGGTGACCGGAACCTCGAACGGTCCGTTCGACCGTCCGTTCCACTGGTCGAGCCAGGGGTGGACCGCCGCCGCCCCGCCGAGGCCGAGCACCGTACCTGCGAGCGTGCCGACGGCGGTCAGCGCCAGTCCCGAAAGCAGCATGGCGACGGCGATGGCGCCCGGCGAGGCTCCGTTCGCCCCGAGCAGGCCGATCTCCCGACGCCGGCGTCGGAGCCCGACCGCGAACGTTGCCGCCACCACCAGCGCGGCCTCGAGGAAACCGATCGCCCCGAGGGCGAAGACCAGGGCGGTGAGCCCCTCGTCGGCGACGGCGGCCTCGTCGGCCGTCACGACCCGGATGCCGTGCGCGCGCAGGGAATCGGCGAGGGCCGGGCCGGCCGCGCCGACGAGCCACGACTCGCGCCCTCCGTGCTCGACGACCGACGGGGTCCGGAGCACGAGGGGGCGCGGCCGGTTCCCGGGGTCGACGACCACGCCGCAGATCACGCGCCGGGGGCCGTAGGCCAGGGCGACGGTGTCGCCCGGTGCCACGCCGAGGCTCTGCAGAAGGGCGGGTGACAGGGCGACCTCGCCGGGATGGGCCGGGTGCCGACCGGACTCGAGGGTGACCATGCCGGCGGCCAGCCCGTCGCTCGCCAGGCCGGCGGGGCCGAGCGCCACCACGCCGGCCTGTCGCCGGCGTCCATGCGCCGTCACCCGCTCGCGCCCGACGAAGATCCGCTCCCGGAGGGCGTCTGGCGGCAGCAGCGCCTGGATCGTCGCGAGCTGGTCGGCGTTCGCGACGTCGACGCGCAGGTCGGCGCGGCCGACCTCGGCGACCCGGCGCTCACGGGCGGTGGGCTCGGTGATGCGGGCGAGCGTGGCGCCGCCGACCACCGCCGCCACCGGGACGGCGATCAGGAGGGCCACCAGCAGCGCGCGCCCGGGATGACGACGCCACTGCCGCACCTCGACCCGCAGCAGGGCGCGCACCGGGGCCAGCCGGCTCAAGGCCACGACCCGCGCTCGCCGGCCGACGTGACCTCGGCGTCGATCCGGCCATCCCTGAGGTGGACGATCCGGTCGGCCCAGGCGGCGTGGCTCGCATCGTGCGTGACCAGCACCACGGTCCGGCCGTCGTCGGCGCGGGCGCGCAGGAGCCGCATGACCGCCTCGCCGGTCACCGAGTCGAGCGCGCCGGTCGGCTCGTCGGCCAGCAGCAGCGACCGTGAGCCGACGCAGGCCCGCGCCACGGCCACGCGCTGCTGCTCGCCGCCGGACAGGTCGTCGGGGAAGCGATCGGCCAGGGCGTCGATGCGCACGGCGGCCAGGGCCTCGCGCGCCTCGGCGCGGGCCTGGTCGAGAGGCACGCGGTCCAGCTCGAGGGGCAGGGCCACGTTCTCCAGGGCGGTCAGGCCGGGCAGCAGGTTGAGGTCCTGGAACACGAAGCCGATGGTGCGGCGCCGGATCGCGGCGGCCCCGTGGGCGTCGAGGCTCGCGAGGTCGGTGCCGCCGAGGCGGACCTCGCCGCTCGTCGGCCGATCCAGCGTGCCGGCCAGCGCGAGCAGCGTCGACTTGCCGGACCCGGATGGGCCCATGACCGCAAGGAACTCGCCGTGGCCGACGTCGAGGTCGACGGGCCCGAGGGCGCGCACGGCGCGGGCGCCCTGGCCGTGGACGCGGCTGGCGGCGAGGAAGCTGAGCACCGGCGGCGGCATGGCGCGGCTCGCTCCCGCAGCCTCGCCGCGCAGCGGTCGAGCCAGCGCACCTCGGCCTCGGCCTTGAGGATCAGCAGGTCGAGCAGCATGACCCACGGCAGCTCGGCCGCCGGGTCGGCCCGACGGAGGCGCCGGGTCAGCTGCTGCAGACGCTCGAGGCTGGCGATCCGCTGACGGCGCAGGACGTGGTCGACGTCGGTGGTGTCGGCGGCCACGGCGGCCAGGACCTTCAGCGCCAGCTCGTCCCGCGCGGGCGGGTCGTCGACCACC
>WJIQ01000243.1 GCA_014730255.1 bacterium
CCTCGTGCTCGACCGCTTCCCGGCGTACGAGCGGTTCTGGCGCAGCCACGTCGTCCCGCTGAGCTTCCGCCCGCGGCAGCCCGACAACCAGTTCATCCGGCCCAGCCTGGCGCCGCACCTGGTGGCGCTGGCCGATGCGAGCTACGCCGTGTTCTATCACGTGGCGCACGTGCACGCGTACGAGCAGCGGATGCTGTTCCGGAAGGATCCGCACGACTTCCCGCGGCCCACCGAGTGCCTGTACTGCTTCTTCGCCCACGCGCACTCGGCGCACGAGGCGCTGCTGCACTTCGGCCAGGCGGTGAACCGGGCGCTCGGGCATTACGGTCGCGAGGAGGTGTTCGACATCGAGCGCGACGCGCAGCTCGGGCGGCATCCGCACCGGCTCCGGGGCGGCACGTCGCCCGATGGGACCTGTCCGCCGCTGGACGTCGCGGCGTATCAGCGGCTGCAGACCACGCTGTCGGCCTACCGGAACCTGCTGATCCACGAGAAGCCGATCTTCATGCAGAACCTCTGGCTGCCGCAGAAGGCGAAGCTCGACGCGTACGCCGGGCTCGGGGCGATCGGCAAGCTGGTCAAGGACCCCGACGCCCTGCGGCGCGACTACCGCGAGGTCGGCGAGGCGATGCAGGAGGTGATCGCGCTCGTCAAGGAGGTGGCCGACATGGTGTTCGCGCTCGCGACCCGTGCGCTCGACGGGCTGGGCGACGACTACGGGAAGGACCAGGGCTACTGGGGGGATGATCGGAAGCTGGATCGGGGGAGGTTCGAGAGGGTGCGGGAGAAGTAGCGAGCGCCGGCGATCACCACGAAAGGTCGTGTCGATCGGACCCGCCCCTCGCCGCGCGATCTTCCCGTCGACCGCGCATCGGTCATCCATCCGGTGGGCCGGACTCCCGGGGGCCGATCGGGACAGAGGCCCGTGGCGGTGGGGGATGTACCCCCGGGGGAACAAGGCGCCACAACACACTGCAATAATACTACTTACAAGATTTCGTGGTCCGGTCGCGCAGGTCGCCGACTCACGCCCGATGCGCCCGATGGCCCTGCGCGGCGCTCGCCGGCCGGCCGGTCGCCCCGGGTCCGGCGGCGAACGCCGCGCCGCGCCCGACGACGTCGACGTGGCGCTTGCCGCAGGTGGTGGGGCCGGTGCATCCGGGGCCGTGGATGGCGGGCACGACGCATCCGCCCGGCAAGGGCGACTATTTCAGGGCCCAATAATATAGACTTGTAGTACATTATTACCTGTAATAATGTCGCCAACCGGAGGGGTCCTGGCCCACTGGAATGAGATGCCATGAAGCGCGACGCCTTGCAATATCTGACGGAATGGGCCGACGCTCCCCGCCGCAAGCCCCTGGTCGTGCGCGGCGCCCGGCAGGTCGGCAAGACTCATCTGATCCGCCAGTTCGCCGGGCACCACTTCGACGATCTCGTCGAGCTGAATCTCGAACGAGACGCCGATCTGATCGCCATGTTCGACGACCTCGCTCCCGCGCGGATCGTGCCCTTGCTGGAACTGCGCCTCGATCGTGAGATCAGGCCCGGCCGCACGCTCCTTTTCCTCGACGAGATCCAGGCCGCCCCCCGGGCCCTCCAGTCCCTGCGGTACTTCCACGAGGAGATGCCCGCGTTGCACGTCGTGGCCGCGGGCTCGTTGCTGGACTTCGCCCTGGACGGTGATGACGGCTCCGTTCCGGTCGGTCGGCTCGAGTATCTGCATCTCGGCCCCATGACCTTCGTGGAGTTCCTGGCCGGGCTCGGCCAGACGAAGCTGGCCGGGTTCGTCCGGACCTTCGAGCTCGGCGATCCGCGGATCGACGCCCTGCACCACCACCTGCTGTCCTGGTTGCGGATCCATGGCGCCGTCGGGGGCATGCCCGAGGCCGTCCGCACCTACCGCGACACGGAATCCTTCCTCAGGGTGGACCAGGTCAAGGAGGGCCTGCTCGCCACCTTCCGCGACGACTTCGGGAAGTACCGGGGTCGACTGGACGACGGATTGATCCGCCTGGTCTTCGATCGTTTGCCGCATCTCGTGGGCGGGAAGCTCAAGTACGCCCGGGTCGACCGGGACATCAAGGCGGCGCGGATCGCGGCGGCCCTCGACCTGCTCTGTCGGGCCGGCTTCGTGTCGAGGATCCATCATTCGGCGGGAAACGGCGTCCCGCTGGGTGCGGAGATCAACCCCAGGGTCTTCAAGCCGCTGCTCCTGGACGTGGGGCTGCTCATGCGGGCCTGCGGCCTGGACATGTCCGACGTGGCCGATGCGGATTCCCTGATGACCGTGAACTCGGGTGCCGTCGCCGAGCAGATCGTCGGGCAAGAGCTGCGGGCCGCGCAGCCGTTCTGGCAGGAACCCGCCCTGCACTACTGGGTGCGGGAGAAGACGTCCTCGTCGGCGGAGGTCGACTATCTGCTGGCCTGCGGACAGGAGATCGTGCCCCTCGAGGTCAAGGCCGGCGAGACGGGGCACCTGAGGTCGTTGCACCAGTTTCTGCACGACAAGCACCGGGGGTTCGGCATCCGGATGGGCACGTCGCCGCCGCAACTGGCGGACATCGACCTCAAGCTGCCGACATCGGAGCGGGTGGTCGGCAGGCTGCTGTCGTTGCCGCTGTATCTGGCTGGAGAGGCGGAGCGACTCGCGGCGAGTGTCGTCGGAGCCTCATCGTAGGCGATGGCCGACATCGGCGAGACCGTCACGAACAGGACGAGAACCCGGCCATGGGGTCATTCCAGCCCTCCAGTGGCCCCTCTCCCGGCACACGCCCGATTCCATGCCGGCGCCGGCACGCGCCGGGACGCCTACCCCCACTCCAGCATCGCCCGCCGCCGCCCCGGATCATCGAACACCACCCGGGCCGGGTCGAACTCCTCCGGGTCGAACCGGCCCCCCGTCCAGGCCACCGTCGACGCGTGCTCCGGGTCGTCCGGATCGGCGAGGGCGGCGAGGAGGTCGGCGTAGCCGGGCGGTCCGCCGCAGTCCTCGGGCGGGCAGCGGCGCTCGCCCGCGATGCAGCGGGGGTAGCGCTGGTCCGGGTCGGCGAGCAGGATCCCCTCGAGCAGGACGGCGTGCTCCCAGTCGTCGCCGTAGTCGTAGCGGTAGAGGCAGGTGTCGCCGGGGTGGGCGAGGAGCCGGCGGACCTTGCGGCGCCAGCCGGCGGTGATGTTCTCCCAGCCGTCGGGGTCGGGCAGGCCGAGGCGGAGCTGCCGGTCGCCCGGGTCGCCGAACTCGAAGGCGTGCAGGTGCCGGTCCTCCCAGCCCATGGCGTCCTGGATGGCGACGTGGAGGTCCCAGAACGAGGCCTCCGACGGGACCTCGATGCGACGCCAGATGGCCGGCGCGATGTGCTCGAGTTCGACCTTGATGCGCAGGATCGTGGGCATGGCGGTTCCTCCCCGGCGACCGACCTCTCAGTGACGGGCTCAGGCTAGCCGATCCCGCACACGGGGGCCACCGCCGAACGCCCTGCCGAACGCCCCGATTTGCCCCACCCCCGCCCTCCATGCTAAAATACCACCGACCCGGTCGGACTAGCCGCGCACCGCGCGACCCGACCGTCCGCCCATCCGCCGCCACCGCGACACCGCCAGCCACCAGAGGACGCCCCCGATGCCCAAGCGCCCCGTGATGCTCGTCGCCGCGAGCCTGCTGCTCGCCCTGCCCGCCATGGCCTCGATCCACCTCGTGCCCGGCGCCACCACGGCCGACGTCGCGCCCGGGCGGGCGTCGCGGGCGCTCCCGACCTGGCAGCTGGAGACCGGCGTCCTGGTGCTGGACCGCAGCGGCGGCGCCGCGCGCCTGCCCGAGCGGGCCATCGAGCTCACCCCGCGTCACGACGACGGGGCGTTCTTCCTGGTCGGCGGCCGCCACGATCACGACCTCGCCGACCTCGCCGAGCTCGGCCACGTGCACCTCGAAGCCGACGGCCTCGCGGTGATCGAGGTCCCCCGCGATCGCCTCGACCGGTTCCTGGCCGCCGGCCACGACGTGCAGTACCTCGACCGGTCGCCGCTCGCGCCGGCGAGGACCGAGCCCGACGGCGCCCCCGCGCCGGCCAGCCGCAGCGTCGACCCCGCCGTGAAGGCCGCCTACCTCGACGGGCTCGCGCAGGACGCGTTCGACCAGGTGATCCGCGAGATCAGCGGCGACCTCTCCTTCTGGCACGACGGGCAGCCGCGGACGGTGCGGACGCGCTTCTACAACACCACGGGCAACGACATCGTGACCGACTACCTCGCGCAGCGGCTCGCGTCGTGGGGCTACACCGTGGAGCTGGACACGTTCACGGCCTGGGGCCAGGTCTGCCGAAACGTGGTGGCCACCGTCGAGGGGACCGTGACGCCCGACGAGATCGTGGTGGTCGGCGGACACTTCGACAGCACGTCGGGCGATGCGCAGAGCGAGGCGCCGGGGGCCGAGGACAACGCCTCGGGCACGAGCCTGGTGATGGAGCTGGCACGGGCGAGCGCGGGTCGCGAGTTCGAGCGGACGGTGCAGTTCGTGCTGTTCGACGCC
>WJIQ01000244.1 GCA_014730255.1 bacterium
CTCCAGCAAGCTGCGTGTCGGCATGCAGCTCTACGGCAAGGACATCGGCAGCGAGGGCAACAACCAGGTCGTGGTCGACTGGGCCTTCGGCGACTACCGCTGGAAGGACCAGCTCGGGGTCCGGGCCGGCAAGATCAAGCTCCCGTTCGGCCTGTACAACCAGAGCCGCGACCTCGACATGGTGCGCAACTCGATGTACCTGCCCCAGAGCGTCTATCCGGAGTCGTACCGGGACGTGTCCAACACCGTCACCGGGGTCGGCATCTACGGCACCCTGCCCCTGGGTGACAGCGTCTCGATCCAGTACGACCTCTACAAGGGCACGAGCAACCTCGACGAGACCACGCTGCTGGACGACCAGTTCTCCGTGGGCGCGCCCCTGCTCGGCTACACGGCCGACGTGCGCTACACCCATGGCGGCCGCATCCTCGTCAACACGCCGCTGGAGGGCCTGCGCGTCGGCGCCTCGCTGGCCATGGCCAAGCTCGAGTCGAACGCCCAGATCCTCTATCCGGTCGACCTCGACGGTCCCGGCCCCATGGCCGAGCAGCTGATCCCGGCGGACATCATGCTCGAGTACGAGGTCGAGTCGTGGATGGTCTTCTCGGCGGAATACACGCGGGGCGATCTGGTCACCGCGTTCGAGTACATGCAGCGCGACGACACGTACAACCAGGAGCTCGTGGGCCTGGCGCCGGCGATGGACTTCGAGGACCAGAGCGAGGGCTGGTACGGCCAGGCGACCTACCGCTTCTCGCCGCTCTTCGAGCTGGGCGCCTTCTACTCGGTGTACTACCCCGATCGTGACGACAAGGACGGCGAGCAGCTCGGCGACAGCGACTTCCTCGCCTGGAACAAGGATCTGGGCATCTCCGCCCGCTTCGACGTGACCGATGGCTGGGTCTTCAAGCTCGAGGGGCACTTCATCGACGGCGCGGCCCTCGGCACGGTCTCGCCGGGCGAGGACGGTTACGAGGACTCCTGGAACTGGTTCGGCGCCCGCGCCACCTACTTCTTCTAGGCCGACCGGAGGTAACGACATGAACCAGCGCAAGATCATCGTGACCCTCGTCGCGCTCCTCATGCTCGCGCCCCTGGCCGTCCAGGCGGGCGTGGTCGTGATCGCGAACGACTCGGTGCCGGCCACCTCGCTGAGCGCCGGCGACCTGCAGAGCATCTTCCTCGGGCGCCAGTCGTCCTGGTCGGACGGCTCGGCCATCAGCCCGGCCGTCCTCGGCGGCGGCCCGGTTGCCGAGGAGTTCCTGAAGACCTACGTGAAGAAGTCGCCCAGCCAGTTCCAGGCGTTCTGGAAGAAGGCGCTCTTCACCGGCACCGGAACGCCCCCGGAGGAGGTCGGTAGCGACGCGGCCATGCTCGAGTACGTGGCTGCGACCGCCGGCGCGATCGGATTCATCTCCGACGCCACCGCGGCCGACGGCGTCGAGGTTCTGACCGTCGAGTAGTGCGGCCGGTCGGACACGCGACGAGTCGAGCCCCGCTCCGCATGGAGCGGGGCTCGCCGTCGCTCAGAACCAGGTGATCAGCCGCAGGTTGAAGCCGCCGAACCGGCCCCGGGTGACCTGGTGGCTGAGGCTCGCCTTCAGGGCGCTGCCGGCCTCCAGGCCGACCACGGCGCCCAGCTCGAGCTTGGCGCCGTCGTCCCGGTCGTCGCCGCGGGCGGTGTCGGTGTAGCCGTAGAAGGTGCCGAGGTAGCCGAGCTCGAGCCAGCTGCGCTCGTTCCAGCGCCGCTCGACGACGATCGCCGGCAGCCACTCGTCACGCGCGTGGCGCAGCGGGCGCCAGCCGGTGACGGCGACCCGCCGGGCGACGTGGTGGAGCTCGCCACGCAGCCGCCAGCGCCGGTCCAGCGGCAGCAGGCCGCGGAGGCCGAGCGTGCGGTATCGCCCCGAGAACTCGTGGTCGTAGGCCGTGGCGTCCCCGCGGTAGGTGCGGGTCTGGGCATCCTCGACCAGCCGCCAGGCCAGCTCGAGCTGGGCCCTGGCGACCGGCCGCCAGCGCAGGCGGACCAGGGCCTCGTTGCCGGCGTACCGGTGACCGGCGATCACCGGCGCCCGGGCGGGATCGTCGTAGACGCGGTCGGCCTCGCGCAGCCAGCGCCCCCGGGAGTACAGCGACCACTCGCCGCGCGCGAGCCGCAGCAGCCAGTCGACCCCCTCGGGCCGCTGGATGGTGGTGCCGCCCCGCTCGCTCTTGCTGTCGTGCACGATCTCGTCGCGACGGTAGAGCAGCTGGACGTACTGGCGGCGGTCCGGGCTGGCCCAGAGCCCCCCGAGCCGCACGTCGATCCACTCCTTGTCCTCGGCCGGCACGGCCTGGATCACCGCGCCCAGTCCCCGCCACAGCCGCTGCTCGAGTCCCAGCCAGATCTGTTGCCGTTCGTGCGGCAGGTGGCGCCACTCCTGCCAGAGGATGTCGTTGCGCAGGCGCACGCCGCTGCCCAGGTCCGGGTTGAGGGCCCACCGGGCATCGACCAGCAGCTCGTCGACCGCCGTGCTGCCGAAGGTCCCGAGCACGCCGCCGTGCCCCAGCCGGTCGCGCTCCCAGGCCGCGAGCCAGTCCGGGTGCGGCGCGTAGTTGACCTCCGGATGCAGGTGCAGAAGGTGATTGTCGAAGTCGATGTCGTAGGGATAGGGCGGCGGGACGCGCGCGAGGTCGTCGAAGCTCTGGGCCAGCGCGGCCGGGCCGATCGCCAGCGCGACCAGCAGGGCCCGGATCATGGAGTCCGCTCCGGCGGTGCGACCAGGTTCTCGAGCGCGGTGCCGCGCTTGCCCGCGCAGTAGTCGCGCACGTTGGTCGCCGTGGTCCGGGCGATGGCCTGCAGGGCGTCGACGGTGAGGAACGCCTGGTGGCTGGTGATCAGCACGTTGGGGAACGTGAGCAGCCGGGCCAGGACGTCGTCGGTGATCACCTCGTCGCTGCGGTCCTCGAAGAAGTACTCGCTCTCCTCCTCGTAAACGTCCAGGCCCGCGCCGCCGAGGTGGCCGTTCTTCAGGCCGGTGATCAGGGCGGCCGTGTCGACGAGCGCGCCGCGGCTGGTGTTGATCAGGAGCACGCCCGGCTTCATGCGCAGGATGCGGCTGGCGTCGATCAGGTGGTGCGTGTCCGGCGTGAGCGGCGCATGCAGGCTGACCACGTCCGAGCGCTCGAGCAACTCGTCGAGCTCGACGTAGCGCACGCCGCTGCGCGCGGAGTATTCCAGGTCGGGGAACGCATCGTGGCCGAGGACGGTCATGCCGAAGCCGCGCAGGATGTCGGCCAGGCAGCGGCCGATGTTGCCCAGGCCGACCACGCCGGCGGTGCGGCCGTGCAGGTCGAAGCCCTCGAGGCCGGCCAGCGAGAAGTTCCCCTCTCGGACGCGCATGTGGGCCCGGTGGACCTTGCGATTGAGGGTCAGGATGAGCGCCGCGGCGTGCTCGGCCACCGCGTGGGGCGAGTAGGCGGGCACGCGCACGACGGTGATGCCGAGCCGCTGGGCGGCCGTCAGGTCGACGTTGTTGAAGCCGGCGCAGCGCAGGGCGATCAGCTCGACACCGCCGGCGGCCAGCGCCTCGAGGACCGGCGCGGAGAGGTCATCGTTGACGAAGGCGCAGACGTACCGGTAGCCGACCGCCAGGCGCGCGGTGCCCGGGCGGAGGCGGGCCTCGAAGAAATCGAAGGCGAGGTCGTCGCCCGCCTGGGCCTCGAGCCAGCGGCGGTCGTACGGCTTGGTGTCGAAGACGGCCACGCGGGCGCGGTCGTCGGTCTGCTCGTGCGCCAGGAGGGTGGCCAGCTGCCGCGTCTTGCGGCGGACCTTGCCGCCGAGGAACGCCACGATCGAGCGGGCGAGGTCCTCGTGCTCGTTCATCAGGGCGAGGAAGCGTTCGCTGGCGATGGTCAGGACGGTGGCCTCGCCGCGGGCGGTGAGCGTCGCCGAGCGGGGCCGATCGAGCGCCATGCTGGTCAGGCCGCCGACCTCGCCGGCACCCATCACGCGCAGGAGCACCTCGGTGCCGTCGTCCCCGCGGCGTCGGACCTCGAGCTCGCCGTCGTGGACGACGAACACCGTTCCGCCGGGGTCGCCCTCGCGGAAGACGTCCTCGCCGGGGTCGAGGCGCCGGGGCTCGAGCTCGGAGGCGATGGCGGCGATGGTCTCCTCGCCGGCCAGCTGCAGCCAGTCGGTGGCGGCGAGGAAGCGGACGAGCGGATCGGATGTCATGGCAACGACCTCCTTTTGCGGCAAGGTCGCTGCGAATCGGCGGGATGGCCACCGGCGCGCGTACGCGGCCGAGACCGACGTGGCGACGAGGCTCCGCTCAGGTCAGCACGTTCCGGTTGCACATCGCCCGCGCGTAGATCACCAGCGCGACGCCCACCAGGAAGATCACCGCCGAGAAGATCAGCGGACCTGCGCCGTCCATGACCTCCAGGCCATCGCCGATGCCGTAATTGTGGATCGTGGTCAGGATCATCGCCACCAGCGAGACCACGAAGGCCAGCCCCGCCCAGCGGCTGCGCATCAGCAGCAGGATCGAGCCCAGCACGGCGCCCCAGACGGCGATGGCCCAGGCGCCGTCGACCCAGGCGGGGAAGCCGTAGAAGAACTCGAGCTGTTCGGGCGTGAACCGGCTCATGTAGGCCTCGTTGCGGGTCTGGGTCATCAGGTAGTCGTAGGCGCCCATGGCGTTCCAGAGCAGGGCGACGACGCCGACGATCCAGAGATGGATCGGCGTCCGGGCGCGAGATTCGGTGGCACTCATCCGGATCCTCCAGCGGGCAGGAAGGAAGCCGACGCGGTCGGCGACGGACACGGCACCGCAGGGTCCCCCGGGGGACCCGCAGTGGAGAAGCCCGCGCACCTTATCATGTACTGATTCCGTCGGCAATGACCCACGAGGCTATGGGCAGGTCGCACCGATCGCCGGTACGAACCGCACGATGTCCGTCAGATCCACGTCGCCATCGCCGTCGAGATCGGCCTGCGCCGGGTCGCCGGTGCCGAGGGCGGCGGCGAAGAGCGTGACGTCGGTCAGGTCGACCGTGTCGTCGCCGCTGAGGTCGGGGCTCGCGAAGGTCAGCGGCAGGACCTCGTCGAAGGGAAGGCCGGCGAGGTAGAGCTGCACGTCGGCACTGGCGAGCGCGCCGCCGCCTGCGACGGGGTCGGTCCAGGTCAGCCAGCCCTCGGCGTCGGCGGGGCCGTCGGGATGGCTGCCGCCGGGGCAGCCGACGCCACCGCCGGTGGTCACGAACCACGCGTCCTCGGCGGGGTAGCCGGGGACCGGCACGGGCTCGTCGGGGCCCTGCCAGATCCAGACCCACGGCCGCACGCGGAACGGGCGGTCCCAGGTCGAGCCGTCCTCGAGCCGGGCGTCCGGGAACCCGGGGCCGGAGCCGTCGGGGACGATCAGCAAGTGCAGGGGCACCTGGTCCGCCTCGAACTCGAGATGGTCGGGAGCGATGTCGGCCAGGACGACGCCGGCCGCCAGGCCGAGCAGGATCGCGATCGACAGGGTCCGCATGGGCGACCTCCCCTCCGTTTATCCATCAGCGGCGCACGCGACGATGATACCGCGTCGCGGGCCGCGGCGGTAGTCCCTGGCCAGTCCCGGCTCGCGAGGCTAACGTTGTCGGCTCGGGTCGCGCCGCAGACCGCCCACGACCGGACCGCCGGCTGGAGAGTCGCCATGTCCCTGATCAGCGCCCGCAACCTGACCCTCGCCTACGGCGGCCCGCCGCTGCTCGAGGGTGTCGACCTGCAGGTCGCCAAGGGCGATCGCATCGGCCTGATCGGTCGCAACGGCACCGGCAAGTCGTCGCTGCTGGCGCTGCTGGCGCGCGAGATCGCGCCGGACTCGGGCGTCGTGGAGCACCGCCAGGGACTGCGCGTGGCCCGCCTGCCCCAGGAGGCGCCGCCGGGCCTCACCGGCACCGCGACCGAGGTCGTGACCGCAGGCGCGAGCACCATGACCACGTCGGTCGCCCCGTACCTCGACCAGCTCGGCGTGCCCGCCGACGCGCCGGTCGGCACTCTCTCGGGCGGCCTGTTGCGCCGGACGCTGCTCGCCCGCGTGCTGGCCGCCGAGCCCGACGTCCTCTTCCTCGACGAGCCCACCAACCACCTCGACCTCGACGTGATCGAGTGGCTCGAGCAGCAGTTGCAGCGCGCGGCGTCGACCCTGGTCTTCGTCACCCACGACCGGGCCCTGCTGCGGGCGCTGGCCACGCGCATCGTCGAGCTCGACCGCGGCCGCCTGCTCGAGTTCGCCGGCGACTACGATGCCTTCCTGCGCCATCGCGACGCCACCCTCGAGGCCGAGGCCCAGCAGCAGGCGAAGTTCGACAGGAAGCTGGCCGAGGAGGAGGCGTGGATCCGCCGTGGCATCAAGGCGCGCCGCACCCGTAACGAGGGCCGCGTGCGCGCGCTCGTTCAGATGCGCGAGGAGCGCCGCCAGCGCCGCCGCGAGCCGGGCACCGCGAAGCTCACCCTCGCCGAGGCCGGGCGCTCCGGGCGCACGGTGATCGAGGCCGAAGGTGTCGCCTTCGGGTACGGCGACCGGCCGGTGATCCAGGACCTGTCGACCACGATCGTCCGCGGCGACCGGGTCGGCGTGATCGGCCCCAACGGTGCGGGCAAGACCACGCTCCTGAAGCTCCTGCTAGGCGACCTCGCCCCGCAGCAGGGAACGGTCCGCCACGGCACGAACCTGCAGGTCCTCTACTACGACCAGCTCCGCGAGCAGCTCGACCTCGATCGTCCGGTGATCGACAACCTGCGCATCGACGGCGACAAGGTCATGCGCGGCGGCCGGCCCCAGCACGTGGTCAGCTACCTGCAGGACTTCCTCTTCACGCCCGACCGCGCCCGTCAGCCGGTGTCCGCGCTCTCGGGGGGCGAGCGCAATCGCCTCCTGCTCGCGCGCCTGTTCACGCGCGAGGCCAACGTCCTGGTGCTCGACGAGCCCACCAACGATCTCGATCTCGAGACGCTCGACCTGCTCGAGGAGCTGCTTGCCGAGTTCCAGGGCACGCTGCTGCTCGTCACCCACGACCGCACGCTGCTCGACCGCACGGTCACCAGCACGCTCGCCGTCCACGGCGATGGCCGGGTGACCGAGACCATCGGCGGCTACCGCGAGTGGCGCGGCAAGCAGGATCCGGCCAGGCCCGCTGGCGCGAGGTCCGAGAGCAAGCGGGAGAAGCCGGGGAAGACGGCGGCCAGGTCCGAGCGTCCACGCAAGCTCACCTATCGCGAGAAGGAGGAGCTGGCCGCGTTGCCGGGCCGGATCGAGGCGCTCGAGGCCGAGCAGGCCGAGCTGCACGCGCGGCTCGCCGACCCGGAGATCTACCGTGAGGGCGCGCGGGTCGGCGAGCTGAGCGGACGCATGACCGCCATCGAGGCCGAGCTGGAGACCCTGCTGGAGCGATGGACCGAGCTGGAGGGCCGGGCTGGATGACGGCCGCGGGGTCGCGATCGCATGTGACTTGCGGCGGGGATCGGGGTCCAGGAATAACGTGAGGTCGGAGAGACCCCGGATCGCGCACAT
The DNA here is from genome assembly GCA_014730255.1 of bacterium. Taxonomy (GTDB): domain Bacteria; phylum Krumholzibacteriota; class Krumholzibacteriia; order LZORAL124-64-63; family LZORAL124-64-63; genus Glo-17. The sequence continues at coordinate 7,542 of WJIQ01000244.1, forward strand.
CAAAATACTAGACTTGGTGATATATTTATTGATATAATGCCGTCACGAGGTCAAGCGGACCGCCGGGAGGCGGTCGCGAATCGAGCGAGGTGGAACTCATGAACCGTTGGCAACGCGTCGCGCTGTTCACCCTGACGATCGGGCTCCTGGGCGCCGTGGCGTCCCCGGCCGAGCCGATCTACTGGCCGATGAACGGCCACCACTACGAGGTCATCGAGACGGCCGTCTCCTGGCACGAGGCCGAGGCCTTGGCCGAGGCGCGCACCTGGGACGGCAAGCAGGGGCACCTGTGCACCATCACCTCCCAGGAGGAGAATGACTTCGTGTTCTGGGAAGTGGTCGGCGGCAACCAGCAGACCCCCCTGGGCGACCCCTGGCTGGGCGGCTACCAGAACTCGCCGAACAGCCCCCCGGACGAGAACTGGCACTGGGTCACCGATGAACCGTGGGACTGGACCAACTGGGACGACGGCGAGCCCAACGACTACGACGAGCCGTACGCCGAGCTGTTCCTCAACTTCCAGCTCTGGGGCGACGGCTTTTGGAACGACCACCACGGCCTCAACTACAAGACGTTCGTGGTCGAGTACTCGGGCGACGTCGTGCGCACCGAGATGGTGACCCTCAGCGACGTCAAGGCGCTGTTCGACTGATCGACCCGGTCGGCCGGTAGGATCGACGGCGGCGCTCCCACCGGGGGAGCGCCGCCTGCTCACGCGCGAATCCGACGACCGCGGCTCAGGAACCGGACAGGATCTCCTCGAGGTCGTTCTCGTCGAGCGAGGCCACCTCGAGGTCGTCGTCGGATCGCGGCCGCGCGGGGGGGGCGGCCGACTGGACCGGGGTCGACGGCGCCGCGACCGTCGGCGCACCCTCCCCAATGGCGCGCGGGGCCGAGCGCGAGCCGAGATGGCTGGTGAGCTCGTCACGTCCGCCGCCCACCATGCTGGACAGCTCGACGACCATGCCGTTGAGCTCCTCGGCCTGACCGGAGAGCTCCTCGCTGGCCGACGCCGACTGCTCGGCATTGGCGGCGTTCGACTGCGTGATCTGATCCACCTGGCCCACGGCATCGTTGATCTGCGAGATGCCGTCCGCCTGCTGGTCGCTTGCGTTGGCGATGTTGCCGATCACCTCGTTGACCGACGTGGCCGCGGTGCTGATCTCCTCGAGCACGTCGCCCACCTCGCGGGTGATCGCCACGCCGGTGTTCGCGTTGGTGACCGCCGCCTCGATCATCTGGGCCGTGTTCTTGGCGGCCTCGGCCGATCGCTGAGCGAGGTTGCGCACCTCCTCGGCCACGACCGCGAATCCCTGGCCGGCCTCGCCGGCCCGGGCGGCCTCGACCGCGGCGTTGAGGGCCAGCAGGTTGGTCTGGAAGGCGATCTCGTCGATGGTCTTGATGATGCGCGCGGTGTCGTCGCTCGACTGCTTGATGTGGTCGATGGCCTCGACCATGCGGCCCATGGCCTCGGTGCCCTTGTCGGCCGCCTGCTTGGTCGAACCGGCGAGGTCCCGTGCCTCCCGGGAGCTCGCGGCGTTCTGGCGGGTCATCGCCGCCATCTCCTGCACGCTGCTCGCCGTCTCCTCGACCGAGGCGGCCTGGCGGCTGGCGCCGTCGGCCAGCGACACGCTCGCCGACGAGACCTGGTCCGCCGCGCTGGTGGTCTGGATCGATCCGGCGGCGAGGCGCTCGATGATGTTGCGCAGCGGCACGGTGATCGAGCGGGTGATCAGCCACGACATCGCGACGCCGAGCACCACGCACAGCGCGAGGCCGACCAGCATCGAGGTCGACGCGGTGGTCAGCTTGTCGCTCGTGGTCCCGGCGATCTCGTGCGCACCGGCGATGCCGGCCGCCGCGGTCTCGCTGGCCAGGCGAAGCGCCTCGTCCCCGGCCGCCCCGCGCTCGCGCGAGACGTCCTGCAGCGCGAGCCAGTTGTCGAGGAGGTTGTTCATGGCCGTCTGGTAGGTGTGGCCGGCCTCCTGGATGCGGTCGAGCTCGCGGAGGTCCACGTCGAGCCGCGTGATCTCGCGCAGGGCGTCGAACTTCGCGTCGATCCTCGGGAAGTTCTCGTCGGCCGCCCGGATCAGCTCGGGATCGCGGGTGGCCTGACTCTTGAAGCACGCCACGCGCGTCGCGTTGCCGAGGTCGATCACGTCATTGATCAGGGTGATCTTATCGAGGCGCTCGTTCAGGGCCGCGTCGCTCGCGCCGGCGGCGATGTCGTCATGCATGGACTGGTTCTGCGAGTCGAGGAACGTGGCGCAACTCGCCATGTAGGTGGCGGCGGCCTCGTCGAGGGTGGCGCGGTCCTTGGCGAGCGCCTCGGTGAGACTCAGGGTCCGGTCGACGAGCTGGTCGTAGCTCTCGAGGGCCGTCCGCGTGGCCTCGACGGCCGGGCCGAGCTTCACCAGGCTCCGGGCCTCCCGGGCCAGGGCATCGCATTCCTCGAGGTACCGCTCGACCTCGTTCTTCTGCTCCTGCCCCGTCTCGTAGAAATGATTCTCCTCGCTGAGCCCGTAGCCGCGGTTGGCATACATCATCAGCAGGGTGTTCCGCTCGACCTGGTTGCA
>WJIQ01000245.1 GCA_014730255.1 bacterium
CCTTGGCGATGAGCTTCAGCTCGCTGACGCCGTTCTCGAGGATCTGCTCGCGCAGCAACGGGTCGATGACCTGGCCCGCCATGGCGAAGGGCGCCTCGGCCTCGGCCTGCCACAGGTCGCAGGCGAGCACGCGGCCCTCGAGCTCCTCGACCACGGCCTCGTGCTTCTTGGTGCCCTTGCGCGGGATCTTGACGTTCTCGACGGTGTGGAACTCGGCGATGATCGACTCGTTCGACTCGAAGCCGAGCGCGCGCATGAGCATGCTCACCGGCTGCTTGCGCTTGCGGTCGATGTGCACGTAGAGCACGTCGTTGATGTCGGTGGTGAACTCGACCCACGAGCCGCGGTACGGGATGATCCGCGAGCGGAACAGCCGGCGGCCGTTGGGGTGGGTCTCGTCGGAGAAGAACACGCCCGGCGAGCGGTGCAGCTGGGAGACGATCACGCGCTCGGCGCCGTTGATCAGGAACGTGCCCTTCTCCGTGATCATCGGCAGCTCGCCCAGGTAGACGTCGTCCTCCTGGATGTCGCGCAGCTGGGGCTCGGCGTCGGGCGCGGCGCCCTCCTCGAGCTCCTTGACCACCAGGCGCAGCTTGACCTTCAGCGGCACCGAGAAGGTCAGCCCCCGTTCCTGGCATTCCTCGATGCCGTACTTGGGCTCGCCGGTGCCGTAGCTGATGTACTCCATGACCAGGTGACCGCGCGTGGATTCGATGGGGAAGACGGTCTGGAACACCGATTCCAGGCCGACCTCGTCGCGCTGGTCGGGGGCCTTCTCGAGCTGCAGGAAGTCGTGATACGACTCGAGCTGGACGGCCAGGAGATTGGGCATCTCCTCCTCGCGGCGCAGCTTGGAGTAGTTCACGCGACCGGTGAAACTGTCGACTTGCTTCTTGGCACTCAAGAGATCACATCCTCGCGCGATGGGGAGAAACGTCGTCGTGATCCCGCCCCCGCGGCATCACGCTGGCCGCCGACCCGCCGGGCAGCTCGCCCCGCGGGTCGACGGCGGTCGACACGGCTGAAAGCCTCTGGCTTATCAACAGGTCTACTTCAGGTCGACGATCGCGCCAACCTCTTCCAGCTTGGCCTTGATCTGCTCGGCCTCGTCCTTCGAGACGCCTTCCTTGACGGCGGTGGGAGCCTTCTCCACGAGCTCCTTGGCCTCCTTCAGACCCAGGCTGGTGATCGCGCGGATCTCCTTGATGACCTGGATCTTCTTGTCGCCGATGCCGGTCAGCATGACGTCGAACTCGTCCTTGGCCTCCTCGGCCTCCTCGCCGGCCCCGGCGCCCGGGGCGGCGGCCACGGCCACCGGGGCGGCGGCACTGACGCCGAACTTGTCCTCCATGGCCTTGACCAGGTCGGCGGCCTCGAGGATGGTCATGGACTCGATGAGCTCGAGCACCTTCTGCGCATTCTCGGTGAGCTGGATGTCCTCGGACATTGATCTGTCTCCTTCTCGTGTCTGGGTCGGGTCGGCGAGCGTTCGCTGGACGCCGTCCGTCTCTGTCTCTGGTTCGCGAATCCTCTAGGCGGCCTCGGCCTTCTGCTTGGCCACGGCATCGATGGTCCGGCACAGGGCGCCGACGACACCGTTGACGGTGCCGACGAGGCCGCTGGCGGGCGAGTTGATGCTGCCCATCATCTTGGCGATCAACTCGTCCATGCTCGGGACCTTCGACAGCGCGACGACCTGATCAGCATCGAGATACTGACCGTCGACCACGCCGCCCTTGACGTTCAACGCCTGGTTGTCCTTGGCGAAATCGGTGACCAGCTTGGCCGGATCGACCTGGCTGTCGGGCCCGAAGATCAGGGCCGTCGGGCCCTTGAGGTGATCCTTCAGGAACGACAGCTCGGCCTCGTCCGCGGCGCGCATCGCCAGCCGGTTCTTGACGACCCGGCAATCGATGTTCAGCTCGCGGCACTTGAACCGGAACTCGGTCATCTGGTGCACCGAAAGGCCCGTGAAGTCGGCCATCACGAGGGACTGGGCCGCCTGGAACCGTTCGGTGATCGCCTGGACCTCGGCGATTTTCTCGGGACGTGCCATCAGGCACCCTCCTTATCCGCAGATCCGCCAGGGGGCGGATTCCTCCTCGAGCGTTCCCGCCGAGGTCTAGTTCAGCGAGCTGACCTCGACCCTCAGCGACGGCGTCATCGTCGCCGAGATGAAGAACGACTGGACGTAGATGCCCTTGACCGCGGCGGGACGCGCCCGCTGCAGCTCCTTGAAGAGCGCGCGCACGTTCTCGCCCAGCTTCTCCGGGCCGAACGAGCGCTTGCCCACCGGGGCGTGCACGATGCCGGACTTGTCGACGCGGTACTCGATCCGTCCCGCCTTGGCCTCCTGGACGGCCTTGGCGATGTCCATGGTCACCGTGCCCACCTTGGGGTTGGGCATCAGACCACGGGGACCGAGGATCCGGCCGAGCTTGCCCAGCTCGCCCATCATGTCCGGCGTGGCGATGATCACGTCCACGTCCGTCCAGCCCTCCTTGATCTTGGGGAGGTACTCGTCCGCCCCCACCATGTCGGCGCCCGCGTCGATGGCCTCCTGCTCCTTGGGACCGCGCGTGATCACGAGGACGCGCACGGTCTTGCCGGTGCCGTTGGGCAGGACGACGGTGCCACGGACCATCTGGTCCGCATGCCGGGGGTTGACGTTGAGCCGGACGGCGCAGTCGATCGTCTCGTCGAACTTCGCCTTCGGGAAGGAATCCAGGGTGGTCAGCGCGTCGTCGATGGTCATCTCGACGTTGCGGTCGGCCTTCTCCCTGGCGTTGCGATAGGTCTTTCCGCGCTTCATGGACGGTTGCTCCATTCGACTGTGATGGTTCGATCATCGCCGGCGGGTCGAGCCCGCGCGGGATGACCTCCGGCAGCCTGTCCGCCCGGCCGCATCAGCGCGGCCCGGCGCGGTGCCGTGTCTTCCCAGTCTGGCCGCGCTAGACGACCTCCAGGCCCATGCTGCGCGCGGTGCCGGCGATGATCTTCATCGCCGCCTCCACCGAGCCGGCATTGAGGTCGGTCATCTTCAGGTTGGCGATCTCCTTGACCTGATCGCGCGTGACCTGACCTGCGACCGCCTTGCCGGGCTCCTGCGAGCCGGACTGCAGGTTGGCGGCCTTCTTCAGCAACACCGACGCAGGCGGGGTCTTGGTGATGAAGGCGAAGCTACGGTCCTGGTAGACCGTGATCACCACCGGGATCACCATGCCCATCTGCTCCTTGGTGCGCTCGTTGAAGGCGCTGCAGAATTCCTGGATGTTCAGACCGTGCTGTCCCAGCGCAGGACCGACCGGCGGGGCCGGGTTGGCCTGGCCGGCCTTGATCTGCAGCTTGATGCTCGTCATGACTTTCTTGGCCACGACATCGACTCCTTCAATCGGGTTCGGACACGGCCATCCCGTACTTGCGCCGTCGGCGGGGAGTCCACCACCCGCGTCGGGTCACCATCCGGGACCGTGTCCCACTTGCATGAACGCCCGCCTGCCACAGAGAGGTTTGCGGAGGCGGCGACGAACCCGGACCCCAGACCGATCCGGATCCATCCACAACGGTCGGACCGTCAGACCTGCTTGACCTGCAGGAAATCCAGCTCGACCGGTGTATCCTTGCCGAAGATCGAGATCATGACCTTCAGCTTGCCTTTTTCGTGATTGATCTCGTTGATGATCCCCACCCAGTCGGCGAAGGGCCCGTCCATGACCTGGACCGAGTCGCCCACGTCGTAGGGGATCTCGAGGGTGTCCTTGCCGCCCTCGTCCGGCTCCTTGATGCGGCCCATGATCCGGTCGACCTCATCCTTGGGCACCGGCTGCGGCTTCTGGGGCGTCCCCCCGATGAATCCGGTCACCCCGGGCACCGTGTTGATGAAGTGCTGCGTCTCCTTGTTCATCAGCATCTCCACCAGCAGGTATCCGGGCAGGAACTTGCGCTTCGAGGTGACGCGCTTGCCGTTCTTCATCTCGGTGACCTCCTGGACCGGCACCAGGACGTCGCCGAAGGAGTCTTCCATGTGGTTCGACTTGATGGCCATCTCGATGTTGCGCTTGACCTTGTTCTCGTGGCCGGTGTTGGCGTGGATGGTGAACCACTGCAGCCGCGAGCGGCGCTCGATCTCGGCCTGCTCCTCGGGGCTCAGCTCGATGTCGATGGCATCGAGCAGGTCGCCCTCGCCGGAGCCGCTGGGCTGCTCGTCCTTGTCGAGCGCGCCGACCAGGTCGTCCAGCTCCTCGAGACCCGAGGGGTCGACCTCGTCCTCCGAGGGCATGGCCGTTGCCGGGGTCTCCTCGTCCTCGAGCTCGAGGGTGTCGGGCAGGTCGAGGAACAGGTCGTCCGCGGCCACGGGCTCGTCGGCGGCGGGCTCGTCCTGCTCCTGCGGCGCGGCGGGCTCGGCCGCCTCGCCCGGCTCCTCGGGCGCGCGGTCGGAGGCCTCGTCCGGGCCCGTCTCGTAGGGACCGGTCTCGCCGCCGGGCTCGGACGCGTCGCGGGACTCGGCGGGATCGGCGCCCTCGTCGCGCTCACCCCCGGTGTCGGCCTCGTCCTCGTCGACCGGCTTCGCCTCGGCCCCGGCGCTCTCGTCCAGGCCCTCGGCCAGCTCGTCCGCGTTCTTGTCTCGCTCGTCGAACATCGTTTCCTCGGCTCATGAACGGCGCATAGACGCGCCCCGGGAAAGCAGGGTTCCGCCCCTGCCCCCAGGGTCGCGTGATGGTTCGAAGCCCCTCGCGGGGCGCCCCCTGGTGCGAGGTCCTTCTCAGCCCAGGTTGATGATCGCCTTGACGGCCATGTCCAGGATCTTGTCCACGACGAAGATACAGGCGGTGATGATCGCGACGGTCACGACCACGACCACGGTCGTCTCCCAGAGCTGACCGCGCGCCGGCCAGGAGACTCGCTTCATCTCCTGGGACGTCTCCTTCAGGTAATTCGTCAGGCTACCGGCCATTCGGGGACCTCGATCGGATTCTGGCGGTGAGGCTGGCAGGGGCGGCAGGACTCGAACCCGCGACCCTCGGTTTTGGAGACCGATGCTCTACCAACTGAGCTACACCCCTGCCTCACTCGGGCCGGTCGGGGCCGCATGCCCCGCCGGCGTGCCGTCACGTGTGGTTACCGCGTTTCCTTGTGCGGCGTGTGCTTGTTGCATCGCGGGCAGTACTTCTTGAACTCGACCCGGTCCGGATGCAACCGCTTGTTCTTCTTGGTCGTGTAGTTCCGTTCCTTGCACTCGGTGCAGGCGATGGTGATGATGTCGCGCATGGCGCCGATCTCTCCCGGTTACTCGTGGATCTTGGCCACGACGCCAGCGCCCACGGTGCGGCCGCCCTCGCGGATCGCGAAGCGCAGGCCCTCTTCCATGGCGATCGGCGTGATCAGCTCCACCGACATCTTGATGTTGTCGCCCGGCATCACCATCTCCACGCCGTCCGGAAGCGTCGCCGAGCCCGTCACGTCCGTCGTCCGGAAGTAGAACTGGGGACGGTAGCCATCGAAGAACGGGGTGTGGCGTCCACCCTCCTCCTTCGTCAGCACGTACACCTCGCAGTCGAACTTCGTGTGAGGCGTCACCGACTTCGGCTTGCAGATCACCATCCCGCGCTCGACGTCTTCCTTCTTCAGACCGCGCAAGAGCAGACCAACGTTGTCGCCCGCCTGACCCGAATCCAGGATCTTCCGGAACATCTCCACGCCCGTGCACACCGTCTCCTGCGTGTCACGGATCCCGACCAGCTGGATCTTGTCGTTCATGTTCACCACG
>WJIQ01000042.1 GCA_014730255.1 bacterium
CGAATCCGCGCGCCAGCACCTCATGAAGGCCTACACCATGGCCACGGACCTGGGCATCCCCCGGGAGGAGTGCCTCTCGCTCGAGTTCCTCGGCGACGTCTATCGCGACGAGGGGCGGCCCGAGGAAGCTCGGCGGTTCTATCAGCGGGGCATGGCGATCGCCGAGCGGATCGCACCCGAGGGCGATCTCGTCATGGAACTCCTGCGGCGGGACGGCGAATGCCACGTCATCGAGGGCAAGGCCGGCGAGGGCCTCGAGATTCTCGCCCGGGCCCTCACGTACGCCCGCAAGGTCGGCGACCGCTTCGAGGAAGGCGTCGTTCTGCGTTGCCTCGCCGAGGGGCTGCTCAAGGTGCGTCACCTGGAGCAGGCCCTGAGCTATGCCGAGCAGGCTGCGCGCCAGCTCGAGGACATCGAGGCGCAGCACGAGCATGCCATCGCGCGCCTCGTCGCCGCCGAGATCCAGCTGACCCGCTGCGATGACGTCGGCTCGCATGACGATCCGAGGGCGCTCCTCGATGCTGCCTGGGAGCATCTGCTCATCGCCCAGGGCATCTGCCGGAAGCTCGCCATCGAGCACTGGACGACGGCGGTCAAGATACTGCAGTCGCGAGTGGCTCGACGGCGGGCGGAGGAGGCGCGCTACGCCAGTCCGACCGGGGACGCGACGGTCGGTCGGGTCAGTGACGATCCAGGAGACGTCGTCATCGCCGAGTCTCGTGCGATGAAGGAAGTCCTGCAGGCCGTCGATGCGTTCGCTCCGTACGACGAGCCGGTCCTGATCACGGGCGAGACCGGCACGGGCAAGGAAGTCGTCGCCCGGCTCCTTCATCGCGGTAGCCGCCGCGAGGATGCTCCGTTCGTCGCCGTCAACGTGTCGGCGATCCCCGATACGATGTTCGAACGGGAATTCTTCGGTCACGTCAAGGGCGCCTTCAGCGGGGCCGAGACCGGGAGCGGAGGGCTCGCCGCGGAGGCCGACGGCGGCACGTTGTTCCTAGACGAGATCGGTGACCTTTCCCCGGCCATGCAGACCAAGCTCCTGCGCCTGCTCCAGGACGGCTCCTATCACACCCTGGGCGACCCCTCGGCGCGGCAAGCCGATCTGCGCATCCTTGCGGCGACCAACTCCGATCTCGAGGCCGCCGTGCGCGGGGGACGCTTCCGCGAGGACCTCTACTACCGCCTGGCCACGCTCGTGGTCCCGGTCCCGGCCCTGCGAGATCGCCCCGAGGACGTCGAACCTCTTCTCGATCACTTCCTGAGCGTCGCCGCCGGCCGCACGGTCCAGGCCGCGGAGTTCTTCGGGGCGCAGAATCTGAAGCTCCTGCAGAAGTATCACTGGCCTGGCAACGTCCGCGAGGTGAGCCTCATCGCGCGCCGGGCGGCGATCTCTCATAGGTCTCTCGGGCGTGTCGAGATCGAGGTCGGCACCGGCCCCGAAGCCATGCTCCTGCGCGGCGACGGCCAGGCCATGGCGGCCGCCGCCGGCGCCGAAGCCGACGAGCCCGCCCTGAACCGCGCCCGGATCCTGCTCGCCCTCGAGGAGGCGGGAGGCAACCGCAGCGAGGCCGCGCGGCGCCTGGGCGTCTCACGGGCGACCCTGTATCGCCGGCTCGCCCGCCATGATCTCGATCTCGAGCCCTGATCGAGCCGTCTTTGCAAAGAACTAACTTCGCAAATCCCCCGATTCGACAGACATTATCCGTTCATCTCTCGAGGAGGACGCGATGATGCGCACCACCGTGCTCGTCGTCGCCGCGCTCGTCGTGCTCGGCACGGGGGCGCCGGCGGCCGAGCCCTGGGTCCAGGCCACGTTCGGGTTGACCACCTACGATCTGAGCGACGTCAACGACGATCTGACCGATTCCACCCGCGATTTCGGGTTCCTGCACGGCGAGGACCAGGTCATCGACAGCTCGCCGATCATTGGAGGCGCCGTCGGCCTGCGCCTGGGCGACCACTGGAACGTCGGGGTCTTTTTCGATCGGCTGCCGGCCGGTTCGACGTTCGACCAGGTTCGGCGCGTGGAGTTCGATCGCGGCCTCTCGACCGACTACGTCGACTACGACGTCGGTGCCAGCGCCCTCTATCTGACCGTCGACCGCCTCCTGGGCGAGGTCCGGGACAATCCCCGCGTGGTCTACGGCGTCTCCGGGGGGATCATCTCGGCGAGCGGCGAGTTGCAGGTCGACATCCTGGACGAGTTCGCCGACGATCCCGAGGAGCAGCGCGTGGGCACCGACTGGTCGGGCACCGGCCCGTACGTCGACGCCCACCTGAAGGTCATGGTCGACCTCGGCCGGTTCTTCCTCGAGCCGGAGATCGCCTACCGGTACGCCAGGGTCGACGTGCCCGACTTCGACGAGACGTTCTTGCTCGACAACGACGAGGAGCCGATCTTCGACGTCGAGAAACTCGACTACACGGGCATGGTGTTCCGGCTCGGTGTCGGCTTCAAGCTGGGTCGCCGGTAGGCGGCCGTAGTCACGAGAGAGGCTCTCCCTTGCTGCAGCGTATCCTCGTCCTCACCGCCTTGACCACCGCGCTGGCCGGCGCGGCGACGGGCGCCGACTTCTTCGCCACCGGCAGCGTCGGCATCACCGACCAGATGTCCGAGTTCGACAAGGACATCGTCTACGCCGACGACCAGTACCGCGGTTCGCTCGACGTCGCGCACGGCAACCTCTCCTACCGGCTGAACGTGGGCGCGCGCCTGGCTGATCGGTTCGAGCTGAGCCTCAACTATGAGATGATCGACGCCGTGGCCGAGGCGGACGACGAGCATGCCGGCGTCTACGACATCTCCGGGACGGCCGTCTACCTGGGCGCCGACCTCGTGCTCGGCGGCGGCGAGTCGATCGAGGGCTCGCTCGGCTTCGGGGTGGGGCTCTTCGATGCCGACGGTTCGATCGAGGCGTTCGGCGAGCCGTACGATCCGGAGAACCCCGCCGACTTCGAGTACACCGTGGCCGACGTCTCCGGCGACGGGCTGTACGTCGACGTGCACGCCGGCGTGAACCTCTACCTCACCGACCACGTCTTCCTCAGGCCGAGCCTCGAGGGCCGCATCCTCGCCATCGACGAGCCGGAGGTGACCATCGACGACAGCCAGCGGCCGGACGGCGTCGACCCGCGCCCGGAGGACCTGTCCCCGGCGGCCGACGACTTCGAGCTCGACTACAGCGGCATGGTGGTGCGGCTGAGCCTCGGGTATTTCTTCTAGCCGCGATACCCGTACGGCCGCTGCGCGAGCGCCGTGCCCGCGATCCAGCCGCCGGTCCAGGCGGCCTGCAGGTTGAAGCCGCCGGTGATCCCGTCGATGTCCAGGACCTCGCCCGCGAAATGCAGTCCGGGCACGCGGCTGCTCTCCATCCGCCGCAGGTCGACCTCCTTCAGGACCACGCCGCCGCAGGTGACGAACTCGTCCTTGTTCAGCGACTTGCCCGCGACCCGGAACCGGCTCGCGGTGAGCTGGGCGGCGAGGCGGCGCCGCTCGTCGCGGCGGATCTCCGCCCAGACGCGGCCATCG
>WJIQ01000043.1 GCA_014730255.1 bacterium
CTGCCTCGCCAGGCGCACCTCCAGGGCGGGGGCGACGCCGCCGGCGAAGCGCTGCTCGACGGTCTCGACCGTCTGCCGGTAGCTCGCGAGCGTCCGCAGGTTCAGGCCCAGCTGGCACTGCAGCTCGCGGATCTCGAGCCACGTGCGGACCACGTCGGCGACCAGCGTATGGACCACGACGCGCCGGTTGGCCTCGCTGGCGAGCAGGCTCGCACGGGCGGCCTCCTCGGTGCGGGCCAGGCGTCCCCAGAGATCCAGCTCGAAGCGGCCGGTGGCGCTGGCGTCGAAGCTGTTGGTGATGATCGTGCGCGGGATGCCGAAGCCGCTCAGATTGTTCTGCGACCGGTTCGCCGTGGCCCCGATCTCCACCGAGGGCAGGCGCGCGCTGCGCGCCCCGCCGATGGCGGCCCGGGACTCGAGCACCGCAGCGGTGGCCTGCCGCAGCGACTGGTTGTGGGCGAGCGCCCGGTCGACCAGCGAGTCGAGCCTGGCGTCGCCGAGCTTCCGCCACCACTGGTCGGCGATCAGCGTGGAATCGAGCGGCGCCTCGGCCGCCGCGAAACCGGCGGGCACGTCGGTGGCGAGGTCCGGACGCGCGTAGTCCGGGCCCACGGCGCAGCCCGTGAGTCCGAGGCTCAGCGCGGCCGCGATCACCATGGTCATCGGCCTCGGGCAGGAGCGTTCGATCACGATGCATCGGCCTCCGGTCGGGGGTGAGAGGGGCCGGCCAGGACCGCCCGGATGCCGGCCACCGAGAACCGCGTGATGTGGGCGACGGCCTGGTCGATGTAGTCGTCGACGTCGTCGGCCAGCGGCGGGAAGACCGCGGCCATGGTCTCGCCGAGGGCGTCGGTCCGCTCGCCGCGGGGAGGATGGGCCTTCAGCCAGCGCATGGTGAAGTGGATGAGCTGGCCGTGCATGCTGCCGACGATCCAGGTGGCGGCCGCGGGATCGATCACCGGCTGGCCCTCGAGGAACGCCTCGCCGACCTCCCGCCAGAACGGGATGACCAGCTCGGCGACGAGCTGGGCGGTCTCCTGGCGGCCATGATGCATCTCGCGCACGAGCAGCCGCACGAAGTGGCCGCCCTCCTCGGTCTTCAGCGTGTCCTCGAAGTGCATGCGGTAGAACCCGCTGACCGCGGCCTCGAGGTCGCCGGGGTTCTCCTCGCGGATCCGGCGCAGTCCGGCGAGGTAGCGCTCGCGCTTGGCTCCGGCCACGCGCACGAGGACCTCGCGATAGAGGTTCGCCTTGGACTGGAAGTGGTAGTTGACCGCGGCGAGGTTCACCGAGGCGGCCGTGGCGATGTCGCGCACCGAGACCGCGCTGTAGCCCTCCCGGGCGAAGAGGTGCTGCGCCGCGTCGAGGATGCGCTCGCGGGTGTCGGCTCGGGGTTCGGTCATGGCGGCCCTCGCGAACGAGTGATTGAAACGTTCGTTTGTTTTCTATGGACAATTTAAACGATTGTTTCGTTCCTCGCAAGCGGGATCAGTCGACCGGGCCGGTCGACGCCGACGGGGCGTGACCGACGCCGGTGGCCCGGGCCTGGATGCGCTGCAGCATGCCGCCGAAGACGAACTGGTGGAACGGCCAGAGCGCGTACCAGTAGGCCAGACCGAGGAGGCCGCGAGGATCGAAGATGGCCGTCTGCCGGATGCGGCTGCCCCCCTCGTGGGGAGCGACGTCGAACTGCAGCCAGGCCCGCCCCGGCAGACGCATCTCCGCTCGCAGCCTCAGCAGCCGATCGGGCTCGACCTCGCGCACCCGCCAGAAGTCCAGCGCGTCGCCGGGCGCGACGTGCTCGGGGTCGCGCCGGCCGCGGCGCAGGCCCGGGCCGCCGAACAGCTTGTCCAGCGCCCCGCGGATGCGCCACAGCCACTGGCCGTAGTACCAGCCGACGTCGCCGCCGATCCGCCGGATGGGGGCGAAGGCGCGGTCCGGGGGCACCGGCACCCACGCCTCGCGCGAGTCGACCAGTCGCGATCCGTAGCGTACGCCGCCATAGCTCGGCGTGCGCTGGCTGCTCGAGAGAGCATCGGTCCAGCGGGTGGCGGCCAGGCGGCGGTCCTCGCGCTGGATCGCACGGCGGACGGCCTCGCGCACGCCCCGCGGGGCGATGTCGAACGCGCGGGCCGGCCCGGGATCGTCGACCACCGTGTCGTGGCGGATGCTGTCGATGAGCTTCGCCCCGACGCGGGCCTGGAGCGGCGTGATCAGGGCGAGCCAGTAGCTGCTCAGCCGGGGCGAGAGCACGGGCACCGGGAGCATCGGACGACGCAGGTCGCGCTCCTCGGCGTAGATGCGCATGAGGTCGGCGTAGGTCACCTGGTCGGGACCTCCGATCTCGACCACCCGGGAGGCGGGCAGCGCCATCTCGCCGGCAGCGAGCAGGTAGGCGATCACGTCCTCGATGGCGATGGGCTGGGCACGGCATCGCGTCCAGCTGGGTGTGACCATGACCGGGAGCCGCTGCACCAGCGCACGGATCATCTCGAAGCTCAGGCTGCCCGAGCCGATGATGATCGAGGCGCGCAGCTCGCAGCTGGGCGGCCCCTCCTCGCGGAGGATCCGGCCGACCTCGGTCCGGCTGGCCAGGTGCGCCGAGAGGCGCTCGCCGGCGGGGACGAGCCCTCCCAGGTAGACGACCTTCCGGACGCCCGCCTCTCGCGCGGCGCGGGCGAAATGGCGCGCGCCGCGCAACTCGTCGTCCACGAAGTCGCGTCCGCCCGCCAGCGCGTGGACGAGATAGTAGGCGACCTCGATGCCCTCCATGGCGGCCGGCAGGGTCGCTGCCTCCAGGACGTCCCCCTCGACCACCTCGACGGTCGATCCGGGGCGCCGGCGCAGGTGGCCCGGCCGGCGCGCGAGGCAGCGCACGCGATGGCCACGATCCTCGAGGGCGGCCAGCAGCCGCCCGCCGACGTAGCCGGTGGCGCCGGTCAACAGGATCCTTGGCGAGGTATCGGGCATGGGACGCTCCCGTGGGTGGCCAGAATCAACGTAGTCAGGAGCGGGGCCGCCGCCACCGTCCCAGGCATCAAGACCCCGCGCTCGGCGTCCGGACCCGACGATACGACGTATGGGCGGCCGGCCTCGGTGAGCGGTGGATCGGTGATCTGACGGCTCCCGCGCGCGATCCGCCGCTCGTGGGGGCCGGGCGGACGGCGTCCTGACTACGCAAAGTCTTTACGAGATTTTGCGCGCAGGTCATTTCCATTTGTGGTATATTCCTCCACGTGACCGGTCGCCGGCGGGCGCCTATCGTCCCACCCGCGCGACGTATGCGTTGCCACCAGATCCGCATTTCGCAGCCATACGAGTGACAACCCGGCCCCGGCGACAGACGGGGCGCACCCCAAGGGGGAACGTTCATGCACAAGGTGAAAGCTATCCTCATCGTTTTGACCCTCGTGATCGCCGGTTCCGCTCTTGCCGCCTGCCCCGATCAGGTCGGCGTCTGGAGCAGCGTCGAGAACGGCAGCGCCGATTATCCCCTGCTCAACGGTCGCATGAGCGAGGCCTGGTGCGCGGGCACGCCGCTGACCGTGGGCAACACGCAGAACCTGATGTCCTGGGACGGCGCCGAGCTCGGCACCGAGTGGCATTTCTACGGCCTGGAGGCCACGGACATCGCCATGTCGTTCGACGGCGTGGTCGACGGTGACGGCGTGCGGATCTACAACTCCGTCTACGAGAACGGCATGTTCATGCTCGGCGGCGAGGGGTCCTGGACCTTCGACGACGTCGACCTGACCGGTGCCATCGGCGACTACCTGGTGACCACCACGCTGACCTACGTCGACGGCGAGGTCGTGGCCGCGGTCAGCAACATCGCCTTCTACCAGAGCGCCTTCGACGAGTGCGCCCAGGACTGCTTCATCGAGTTCGGCATCCTGAACACGGCCCTGGTCTGGCGGACCGACACGGCCACCGCGCCGATGCCCGCCGACTACCCGGCGTTCCTCTGCGGGGCGACCGACGGCGAGCTGCACAACGCGAGCGACATCACGCTGGAGATCCAGTGCGAGGTGGCCACCGAGACCAGCAGCTGGTCGGAGATCAAGGGTCTGTACGACAGCGAGTAGCTGCCGACCTGACCGACGGACCGTGCGACGGGCCGGGGCGCATGCCCCGGCCCGTTCCTGTCGCCCGCCGGTGGACGTCAGGATCAGCGCAGGAGCGTGATCCTCGCGACCGCCCCACCGATATCGGCTCCGGACAGGCGCACGAGGTAGGTGCCGCTGGCCAGCGGCCGGCCGTGGCGATCGACGGCCGACCACGGGACCACGACCCGTCCGACCTCGAGGTCGCCGGTCCAGGGCGCGGCCACCATGCGACCGCGCAGGTCGAGGACCTCCAGCCGGGCCGTCCCGCCCCTGACCGCCTCGATGGTGATCGTGGTCCGGGGGTTGAACGGATTCGGGTGGACGTGCAGCCTCGGCGTCGCGGCGGGTATCGGGGCGGCGGCCGTCACGTCGCCGACGTCGAGGTCGTCGTGCGGCAGGGATGCATCCGGATAGTCCCCGCCACCGGGCGGCCGCAGGCCGAGGTCCACCGTCACCACCGGGCTGTGCCCCTCGGCCAGGGGCTCGACCGTCCACCGCAGCAGCTCGCCCGGGCCGACGGCCCAGCTGTCGGCGCCGAGGACGACGCAGTAGGCGGTCCAGGTGGTCGGTGATTCCTGCTCGAACCCCGCGTAGACGTCCAGATCGTCGAACAGCGCGCCGGGGCCGCCCTCGAGCGTGGCCACCACGTCGGGATCGTAGCGGACGGTCAGCTCGATGGTGCGCACGGTGAGGGTGTCGTCCAGCATGACCGACAGATCGACCGGCTGGCCAACGAGGAGCTTGCCGTCCGGCCGCTCCCAGCGCAGCACGGGCCCGGCGGCCGCCGACGCCGCGAGGGCGATCGCCAGCAGGGCCAGCACCGGCCGTCGTCGGACCCGCCCGCTCACCTGATCAGCCCCAGCTTGCCCGTGTGCGACCAGGGGCCGGCCACGACGCGGTAGAGGTAGGTGCCCGAGGGCAGGGGACGCCCGGCGTCGTCGCGGCCCGTCCACTGGACGGTGTGACGGCCGGCGGGCATCCGGTCGGCGAGCAGGCGGCGCACGCGGCGGCCGTCGAGGGCGTGGATGTCGATGCGCACCGTCTGCGCCACGGGGATCTCGAAGCGGATGGTGGTGCGCGGGTTGAACGGATTCGGCGCCGGCGGCGCCACCGTCAGACGCCCGTCCACCGGCGGCCCATCGGGCACGGCGGTGGCAATCATCGCGAGGTCCTCGTTGGCCGTGCCACGAGCGGTGATCTCCACGCCGGTCGGATCGGCCGGCTGATCGGCGACCAGGCGCAGGAGCTCGCCCTGGCCCTCGATGCCGACCCCGGGGCCGAGGACGGCCAGGTACGCCTCGCAGGCTCCGTCCGGTCCCTGGCTCAGGAACCAGGGACCAGGCTGCGCGGCGAGCAGCGCGCCCGGCTCGACGGTCCAGCTGGCGCCCGCGGCGTCGGCCACCACGCGCACGCCCTTCAGGAGCCGGCAGGTGTCCTCGAGCACCACGGCGAAGGTGTCCGCGGCCACGCTGCGCCAGGCCAGGGCGCAGGATTCCTCGTCGCCGCCGGCGACCGTCCCCTCGTGGTCGTAGCGCATGGCCACGAGCATGAGATCGTCCAGATCGACCCGCGCATCGGGGGCCGGGATCACGCCCGCCGTGCTGTCGGCCGGGGCCAGATCGCACTCGGGGTCGAAGTCGACGGCCGTCGTGTCACGGCCGATGGTCGCGGCCAGCCGCTCGAGGTCGGTGGCGAGGATCGCGCCGTCGCCGGGGTCCGCGGGTCCGGCGCCGGCCACGTCGCCGACCCGGTAGTTGGTCGCGCGCGCCCGCGAATCGGCGGTCACCGGGCTGACGTTGCCCGCCATGTCCTCGATCAGCGCGGCGAGGTAGAGGATGTCCCGCCCGGAGCCATCGGCCGGAGCGGTGACGACGACCGAGGTCTCCGGTCCGGTGTAGATCGAGTCGCCGCTGGCGATGTCGTCGGGGTACGCGGGTTCCGGGGTCGCGTAGAACGGGTAGTCGCCCCAGGGTCGGGCACGGACGACCGTGCGCCGGTAGTGGAGGTCGTTGCCGTCGGCGGGATCCCAGGCCAGCGCCACCTCGTTGTGGCCGGCGGTGGCCACCAGGCCGGTGATCGGCGCGGGCGCGGTGTTGTCGATGGTGATGGTCGCCTCGGCGACCTCGGAGACGTTGCCCGCCGGATCGATGGCGTTGACCGTGAAGGCGCGCACGCCGTTGCCCGCCGGCTCGGTGAACACCGGCCGCGCCTGCCACAGCGCGACCTCGCCGTCGAACGAATCGGGTGGACCGAGCAGCCAGGGGGCGCCGAAGATGGGGCCGCCGACGCCCCGGATGTCGCCCCGCCCGAAGTCAGGGTTGCCGTCGCTGACCTCGGCACGCACCGAGACCATATCGCCGTCCTTGGCGAAGAGGTCGGTGTGGTCGAGCGACTCGTTGAAGATCTCGACGCCGGAGATCTGCGGCGCGTGCAGGTCGACCACCACGCGGCCGGGATCGGTGGTCAGGCCGGTGACGGGCTGATTGAACCTGTCGCGAGCGTGCAGGAGCTCGAGGTCGAGCGGACTCGACTCGCCATCGGGGTCGCCGACGGCCGTGAACGTCACGGTGAAGAGCGGGCCCTGCGCCATGCCGTCCTGCAGGCCGCCCAGGGCGGCGTCGACCTGGACGGTGCCGTCGCCGGGCTGCTCGAAGAACCAGTCGGCGTCGGTGAACGCGCCACGGCTCGGCGGTTCGACCGACACCTGATCGACCACGGCCGGATCCCAGCCGAGGCGGACGGAGTAGCCGTACAGCAGCTCGTCGCCGCCGCCGAGGTACTCCACGGTGATGGTGTCGGTGTAGGACAGGCCGTCGAGGTCGCCGAGGGAGATGTTCTGGGGCAGCGGCAACGGGGCGAGGTTGCCGGTGAGCCACGGGTCGAAGAGCACGCCCGACGAGACCGCGTCGCCGGTGCCGTCGGGGTTCAGGTCGGGATTGGCCGGCCCGCTCGGTGCCCCCCACTGGCATCCGCGCGCGTCGAGCGGCGCGATGGTCGCCGCATCGATGCCGGCGGTGGCGTTGCCCTCGAAGAGGCAGCCGGTGAAGCGGCCGAACACTGCGCCGAACAGGGTGAGATCCTCGCGTGCGAGGACGCCGGTCTGCCAGTCGATCACCTGCACGCGCTCGAGTACGAGGCGCTGCGAGCGCGAGGAGAAGGTGTTCAGGCCGACGCCGCGCGAACCGGTGAGGCCGCCGCCATCGAGGCGGCTGTCGCGGACGAGCACCTCGTAGATCTGCAGACCGGCCCGGTCGGTGATCACGTTGCTCGAGAGCGTCGGTCGCGGTGCCGGGAGCTCGCCATCGTCGGTGACGATGGGCCCGCCGACGCTGATCAGGCCATGGGCGGTGGGCAGGTTCGCGGCCGGATCGTGGACCCGGAGGTCGGAGAACCGGCCCGCGGTGCCCTCGAGATAGACCGAGGTCAGGCACGCCTGGATCTCCGCGCCGGTGACCTCGAGGTCGTCGCAGCCGATGGCCAGCAGGCCCGACGCGGTCTGGTCCGGGTGCGGCGACCCGTCGTGGTCGACGCCGGCGATGGTGCAATCGACCAGGCTCGCGCCGGTGAGCGTGGTCAGCTCGATGCCGTTGGGGACGGCGTCGGCGGCGAGCCCCTGGCCGTCGACCGCGACGCGGCGGAGGCTGGCCGCGTGGTCGCGGCCGATGATCACCACGCCCGACTTCTGGAACCCCGACACCGTGACGTCCGCGAGCTCGATGGCCGGTCCGATCGCCGGGGTCGTCAGGGACGCCAGAACGCCGATGCCGGAGGTCGCGCTGCCGACCGGATCGTGCCGGACGTCGCGCACGGCCACCCGGTCGAGTCGGCCACCGCCGCGGTTGTACATGACGCCGACGAACCGCCCGCCGGTCGGGGGCTGGGCGAGGCCGTCCACGGTCAGATCGGCGATGGTCACGGCGGAGGGGGCATCGTCGACGCAGACGATGGCGCGGTAGTTCGCCGCGCCGACCGCATGCGGCAGAGCGCCGGGCGTCGCGATCACGGTCTCGTCCGCCCCGGCGCCTCGCAAGACGAGCGGGGTCGTGATCACGACCTGCTCGGCGTAGGTACCGGCCGCCACCTGGACGGTGTCGCCCGGCGCGGCGGCATCGACCGCGTCCTGGACCGTCGCATACTGCGCCGGCACCTCGAGCGTGGCCGCGGCCACGCTTCCGAGGTCGATCAGGACGATGGCGATGATCAGTCGTACGAGCATCCGAAACCGGCCATCATGGTCGCGGCGTCCCGGTCCCCCACCGGGACGTCGCGTGCGTATGGATTTGTCATTTCACGAGGGTCATCTTGCGAACCTGTCGGAAATCGTCGGTGCGGAGCGAGTAGAAATACGTCCCGGTGGCCACCGCGCGGCCGCGGTCGTCGCGGCCGGCCCACTCGACGGTGTGGTGGCCGGCCGGGCGCGGCGCATCGATGAGCGTGCGCACCAGGCGGCCGCCGACGTCGTAGACGGCCAGCTGCACGTGCCCGGCGCGCGGCAGCGCGAAGGCGATGGTCGTGCGCGGGTTGAAGGGGTTGGGCGCGTTCTGTGCCAGCCGGTGGCTGGCGGGCACCTGGACGCCGGTGATCTCGCCGCCGGCCATCAGCTCGTTGTTCCCGAGGTCGCGGGCGGAGATCTCCACCGGCAGCTGGGCGAGCTCGGTACCGGTGACCACGCGCAGCAGCTCGCCCGCGCCCTCGACCACCGCGCCGGGGCCCATGGCCGCCAGGCCGGCATCGAGGCCGTTGCGGTCGATGTTGCGCAGGAACACCGGCGACGGCTGGCCGTCCAGCAGCTCGCCGGCGATCACCTCGCAGCCCACGCCGGCGGGCAGGGTCCCGCGCAGGTTCAGACCCTTCAGCCCGGGGCAGGGCTCGTCCAGGGTCAGGATCCACACGTGGGGCTCGGTGCGTTCCCAGCGCAGCGAGGGCGTCGCGCCGCGCCGCTTGGCGTCCGGGTCGACCTCGTCGTGGTTCAGCGCGGTGACCATCAGGTCCTCGAACTGCACCTGGTAGCCGTCGGCCTGCGGGTTGGGCACCCCGCGCGGCGACCAGTCGAAGGTCGGGCCGACGTCGCACACCGGGTCGTATCCGTCCTCGCCCTGGGCGCGGCCGTAGCTGTCGCCGAGCGCGGTGAGGTCCTCGAGCACGTCGACGAAGCCGTCGCCGTCGTGGTCGCCGAGCCAGTAGTTCGTGGCCGCGCCGCTGGCGGCGGCGGTGCCGACGTTGCCGACCAGGTCGTGGACGAAGGCCGAGACGACGTACACGTCGCGGGGAGCGATGGCCCACTGCACCGGCGAGGCGGCGACGACCCCCAGGCCCGGATCCTCTCCGCCGGCCGTGTCGGCCGGAGCGTCGGGCAGGTCGCCCGCATAGGCGGGGTAGCCGCCCCAGGTGACGTACCGGAACTCCAGGCCCACGAGCGGCGAGCCGCCGTCGCCGCCCAGGGCGTCCCACGCCAGGTTCAACTTCTCGTGTCCGGGCGCCACGTCGAGGGCGACCGGCCCGGTGGGTGCGGTGTTGTCGGCGGTGATCCCGCCACTGGCTGCGCGCGTGGCGGCGTCGCCGTCGACGGCGGTGAGCTCGGCGGAGACCTCGCCGTCGCCGGTGCCGGTGATGCCGGCGAACTGCCAGGAGTACGTGTCGCCGTCGACCATGGCGTCGGCCAGCTCGAGCACCGGCCCGCCGAAGGCGGCGAGGTCGCAGCGCAGGCTGTCCAGGTCGCTCTCGATCACGGTCGCGGTGACCATGATGTCGTGGCCGTCGCGCGTCCACGCGTCGCTGCCGAGGGTGGTGTCGGTCACGCGCACCTCGGTGAACACGGGCCGGCCGTCGACCTCGACCGTGCCCGGGTCGGCCACCAGGCCGGCGAGCGCCTGGTTCTCGTTGTCGCGGATCTCCAGGACCGTGGGCGCCAGGGCGGTCGTCGCCTCGTGCGCCGCGCCGTCGGCCAGCGCGAGATCGGCGGTGAACAGGTGGCCGGCGTAGGCGCCCGGCACGAAGCTGCCCAGCGCGACGTCGATGCGCACCTGGCCGGGGGCGATGTCCTGGGGCAGGAAGTAGTCGGCCGCGGCGAAGGGGCCGCTGGCGGGCAGGGCGAAGTCGGCGGCCGTCGCGGTCACCACCGAGGGATCCCAGCTGACATCGATGCTGAATCCGTAGATCCGCCCCGAGGCGCCGCCGGTGTAGTCGAAGACCACGCTGGCCGTGGTGTCGACCTCGCTGAAAGCGAGGCTGCTCGGCTGGCAGACCAGGTTGAGCACGTCGGTGCGGAAGGGTTCGACGTCGACGTTGCCGAGCACGGCCACGCCGGACCCGGGCCCGTCGCCGCCGGGCCCGTCCAGGGCGCCCCACCAGCAGTCCTCGGCCACGACCAGCAGGGCGAGGTCCGAATCGAGGCCGACATCGACGGTGACGAGGTCGTTGGCCGAGCAGTCGGCCCCGAGCCAGCTGCCCGACGTGGGCGACGAGTCGCGCAGCACGATGGCCGCCTCCACGCCGGTGAACGTGTTGCCGGTGGCCACGAGCTCGAGGTCGTCGGTGGCCTCGACGTTCTCCGCCCGCAGGCCGACCGTGCCTGCGTGGTCGTCGACGGCCGGATCGAGCGTGATCGCGTTGCCGGAGACGGTCATCGTCAGGGTGGCTTTCCGGGCGCGGCCGGTGCGGCGCTCCGGCGCGTACGCGCTGGGTGCGCGGTCCTGGCGCATGGCGGCGGCGAAGTTCGGGTCGGCGTTGTCGATCACGATCCCGCGGCCACCGCCGACCGGACCGGGCACGGTGATCCCGCTCTGGTCGACGGTCATCGCCGCGGCCGAGAGGGCGATGCCAGTCTGGCAGCCGGTCACCGTCGCACCAGCGATGGTGCCGGTGGCGTCCTGCACGAGCAGGCCGGTGGCGGTCAGGTCCAGGCCGGTGTAGACGAGATCGCGCACCGCGACGCCGTCGACGCTGGCCGTGAGGTCCTCGCCCGTCAGCTGCAGGCCGGTCTGGGCGATGGCGTCGATGGGGCCGGCGCCCTGGATCTCCCCGCCGGTGATGGTGACGTCCAGCGGCGTGCCGGCGGCGGTCACCGCGGCGATGCCCGCGAGCTGGAAGTCGTCGATCACGCAGCCGGCGATCGTCACCGTGCGCGCGATCGCGTCGTCGGTGACGACGGCGATGCCCACGCCGTGCGGCGTGGCGCTCCGCGGGGTGTCGCGCACGCCGGTGACGGCGAGGTTCGCGAGCTCCCCGCCGGCCTCGTGCAGCAGGATGCCGTGGTAGCGTTCGTGGTCGTTGCCGCCGCCGGCGCCGTCGACCGTAAGGTCGGCGAGCCGGACGGTGGCGTCGCGGACCCCGACGACCGCGACGTGCGGGGTGCCGTCGTCGAACAGCGGGTCGAGGGCCGTGGGCGCGGCGATCACGGTGCTGCCCGGCCCGGCGCCGACGATCGCGAGGTCCTTGCCGTCGACGGTCACCTGCTCCTCGTAGGTCCCGGCGTCGACACGGATCGTGTCGCCGGCCGCGGCGGCCGCGTCGACGGCCGCCTGGATCGTCGTGTACGGCTGGTCCGGTCCGACGCGCAGCTCGGCGGACATGACGGACGAGGCCGCGGTCAGGAGCATGGCGACGGCGAGCAGGGCGAGCCTGGGGTACGGGCGACGCAGGTTCATGGCGGGTCACTCCCCCTGGTCTGGGGTTGCTGGTCCGGGGCCGATCCACGACCTCGCCGACGGCGTACGGACGGCACGGCCGTCGGGAATGTCGTTTGTATTCGGGTGCGTATTTTTATGTATTGATTGTATCCGGTCGCCGCGCGGAATTCAACCGCCCAGCGCCGCGGGGGACGGTCAGCGCGCCGGCTTGCCCACGATCCGATGCTTGGCCCGACCGGCGGTCGTCCCGTCCTCGAACCGCTGCACCGCGATCACCTCGACGTCCCGGCCGGAGACCTCGATGTCGAACACGTGCCACCAGCCGGTGCTGTCGGCGACGGTGGTGTCGCCCTCGTCGATCGCGAGGGGGAACGGCACGTCGCGGACGTCGAAGGTCCAGCTGGAATCCTCGATGGCCAGCTCGACCATGGCGCCGGTCTCGAGGGTCTGTTCACTGTCGCGATGCTCGTAGTCGTGCACCCAGAACTCGGTGGTGCCGTCGTACCAGCGCTGGCCGACGATGGTCTCGCCGACGGTGCCGGTCCGGTCGTCGTTCTCGAGCCTGGTGAACGGCGCGCCGTCGAGCGAACCGGGCTCGATGTAGAAGAGATGCCAGGAGCCGTCGGCGACGTGCAGGTGCGCGTCCAGGTCGGTGTCGGCCTCGGTCCAGGTCAGCGTGATCGACCAGTCGGGCAGCGCGACCGCGAGCGGCGTATCGAGGGTCACGGGGCAGGGGGTGCCGGCAGCGAGCGTGTCGGGCGTGCCGGCGATGTTGCCGACGTAGCCGCGAAGCTCGCTGGCGACGTCGTTCACGACCGCGAGGGTGAAGGCGCCGGTCTCGTCGCTCACCGCGTCGGTCTGGATCCCGCCGCCGAGGCCGCGGCCGATCACCCGCGCGCTGGCCAGCGGGTTGCCGTCCTGATCGGTCACCGTGCCGGTGACCTCGCAGACCTGGTCGATGGGCTCGGCCCAGCAGACCGGGGCCAGCCGCGCGACCTCGACGTCGTAGACGCCGTCGGTGAGCACGGACTCGCCGATCTGCTCCCAGGTGCCGGTCGAGTCGACCAGCTGCCAGGCGAGGATGGTCTCCGGGGCGGTGGCGGCCTGGCCGTCGGGCAGTCCGAGCCTCACCGTCGCCGTGCTGCCCTCGGCCAGCCAGAGCCCCTGGTTGGCGAAGATCAGGTTGAGCCAGAGGACGCCCTGGGGCTCGAACGTCACGACGTCGCCGTCGTCGGTCGTGCCGGCCATGGGGCCGGGGAAGGTCGCGAAGAAGAGATCGTCGCTCGCGAGCGACGCGCCCATCAGGACGCCGCAGACCCCCGTGAACGGCCCCGAAGCGTTCTCCAGCGTGCCACCGGCGAAGACCACGCCGGTGCCGTCGGGCCCGGCAAAGACCTCGCCGCCGTCGGCTCCGTTGACCGTGCCGACGATGGGCAGGTCGAGCAGGGCGAGGTCGGGGTAGTGGACCGAGGCGCCGAGGATGATGTCCACCGGCCGGTAGACCACCGAGTTGCGCAGCGGGTCGTCGCTGACGCGCAGGAAAGCGACGTCCTCGGGCACGTCCCGCAGCGTGAAGTCGCCCTGCCCGTCGGCGAACGTGCTCCGTTCGCCCGCCCGAACGGTCACGAACCCGGCCGCCCCGCCGGTGGCGGTCGAGACCGAGCCGGTGAGCGTGCCGGCCGTGCTGGGGTCGCCGCCGCCCGGCTCGCCCTTGAAGGGGTGATCGGGCTCGACGTCGTCGGTCACCATGCAGGCCGTCAGGGTGGTCAGGCCGGCCGCCAGCGCGAGGGCGACGAGGGACCGGGACGATGCGAGCGACCTCGGGAACCTGATCATCGTGGGCTACCTTTGCAGCGGGTCGAGCCGGCGAGGAGGTCGGCGCGTATGATCGACGCGGCGAACAGGCGCCTGATCCTGGGTCATGCCGCGAAGAATGTTGCAGCCTTGTCTCGCGGCCCGATCTTGGCAGAAAAATGCCAATTCTTGGCGCCGATCGCCCATTCGGAGGCCGATCGTGGCACCCGGATCGGGCGTGCAACAATCCTCGCGGCACAGCCTACATGTTGTTCGAACAGTCGTCCGCGAGCAAGGGCCGCAGCCCCGAATTGCGTTAGGAATTGGTTAGCTCGGCCGTCGGCGCCGTCGATCCGCCCCGGATCCGGCGCGCGAGGCGCGCCAGGCCCCAGCCGATCCGCGTCACGACCCAGTAGAGCGCCGGCATGGCCATCAGGATCAGCACCGTGCTGCTGGCCAGACCGCCGATGGAGGCCAGGGCGAGGTTCTCCCAGATGTCCTTGCCGCCGCCGGCGGCCTGCTCCACCTCGTAGAGCAGGGGCAGCAGGCCGGCGATCGTCGTCCCGCTCGCCAGCAGGATCGAGCGCATCTGGATGCGCGTGCCGTCGACGATGGCCGTCTTCAGGACGTCGCGGCGGACGTCGCGGTCGAGCCGCCAGAGGTCGAAGCCGCCGAGCCGCCGCTTGTCGGGCACGCCCTGGCCCAGCAGGTCGCGGTCGACGACCAGCTCGCGCACCATCAGGCGGAAACGGTTGATGAGCAGGATGGCGTTGTTGACCACGATGCCGAACATCAGCACCAGGCCGATCTGCGCCGAGCTGTCGAACACGCTGCCGTCGGCCCAGAAGACGCCGACCACGCCCACCAGCGCCATGGGCACCGCGGCCATCAGGAGCAGCGGCAGGGCGAACGACTCGGTCAGCGCGGCGAGGGTCATGAAGATGAAGAGCACCGTCAACAGCAGCGTGCGGCCCAGCTCCTCCTCTTCCTCCTCGGTGATCTGCTCGCCGGAGAGGTCCTCGGCCGTGAAGCCGTAGGGCAGCTCGAGGCCGTCGATGAGGTCCTTGATGAAGGCCTGCTTCATGCGGTCGGTGCCGATGTACTCCCAGTTGATGCGCTGGCTGTAGCGCTGGTTCTTGCGCGTGACCGCCGACAGCTCCGGCCGGGTCTCCAGGGAGATGAGCTCGCTCAGGCGCAGGCGCTCGCCGCGGCTGGTGGTGAGCGTCTTGGCCAGGACCGCGTCGTACTGGATGGTCGACGCCTCGGCGAAGCCCAGCTGGATCTGCTTGTCCTCCCCCTCGATGATCATGTGCCAGGGGGTGTCCACGCCCAGCAGGCGGCGCAGGTGGCCGAGGACCTCGGCCATCGAGAGGCGATGACGCGAGAGCGCCTCGCGGTCGATGAGGATGAGCGTCTCGTCCACGCCGGAGCGCTCGAAGGCGCGGCCGCTGGTCAGGCGCACGTTGCGCGCGCGTCGGTTGCGATCGAGGCGGGCGACGATGCCGTCGGAGAGCTTCTTGAGCTCCTTGCTGTTGTAGCCGGTGAGCAGGATGGTGCTGTTGCTCATCACGCCACCGCGGCCACCCTTGAAGTAGGGGTCGCCGAAGCCGCCGATGAAGATGAACATGCCGCCCAGCTCCTCCGCCAGCAGGATCAGCCGGTTGCGGAAGGTCTCCGGATAGGCCGAGTAGAGGGTCTCGTCGGTCTCGAACTCGATGGTCATGTAGGCGTTGTTGTCCCAGCACTGGACGTTCATCTTCACGCCCTCGGGCAGGGGCACCAGCTCGTCCTCGAAGAGCTTCATGGTCTCCGAGGCGAGCATCACGTCCGTGCCGACGGGGCGCGAGAGGTAGACGCGCAGGATCTCCTGGCTGGCCGGCTGCCACCAGCCGCCCTTGACGACCTTGGTGTCGTAGGCCCACCAGGTGCCGTAGAACAGCACGGCGACCACGACCACCGGGTACCACCAGAACCTCGTGTGCAGCCAGGTGATGCGGTCGACGAACGCCACGAAGACGCCCACGCCGACGATCAGGCCCGCGCCGCCGGCGATCCAGGGCAGCAGGTCCGTCATGGCGCGCTGGTCCTTCGCCAGCCACAGGCCGACCGCGGCGAGCACGCCGGCGCCGGCGGTCGCGGCGGCCCACTTCCAGAGCAGGCGCCAGCCGCCCGGCCGGTCGGCCACGTGGTCGGTGCGCGCGGACTCGCGCTCGGCGGTCCCGCGCAGCGCGACGGGCATCCAGCAGAAGGCGACGAAGATCGAGGCCAGCATGGCGAAGGCCACGCTCATGGCCAGCGGCACGTAGGTCAGGGCCAGCCGGCCGGTCATGTAGACGAAGCTCAGGAAGGCGATCACCGTGGTCAGCGTGGTCGAGATGATCGGGAAGCTGACCTCGCGCGTGCCGCGCACCAGGGCGTCGCGGGCACTACCGCGGCGGCGTTCGGTGAGGTGGCGATGGACCGAGTCCAGCACGAGGATCGAGTTGTCCAGCAGCATGCCGAAGCAGATGGTCAACCCGCTGATCGTGATGAAGTTGACGGAGATGCCGAAGAAGAAGAACAGGCTCAGGCAGATCACGATGGCGAAGACGATCGAGCTGATCACGATCGCCACCAGCCGCACGCGCCGCAGCGCCAGGGCGAGCAGGACGAACAGCAGCGCGAGGATGGCCACCGAACGCCACACCAGCTCCAGGAGCTTCTCGCGCAGCTCCTCGCCCTCGTCCTGGTCGACCTCCAGGGTGACCGGGAACGGCATGTCCGCCTCGATGTCGGGGATCGCCGCGCGCAGGCGCTGGCTCACCGCGACCGAGTTCTCGCCGCTGCGCTTGGTCACGCGCAGGGTGATCACGTTGTCGCCGTTGGTGCGACGGTAATAGTTGATGTCCTCGAAGCCCCGCTCGATCCCGGCCACGTGGTCGAGGGTGACCGACTGGCCGCCCAGGTTGGCGAGCACGGTTTTCTCGAGCATGTCGACGGTGACCGAGTCCTGCACCGTGACCGTCAGCTCGCGCCCGTAGAGCCGGACTGCACCGGCGGGGACGATGTCGTCGCGGGCGGCGAGGCGCTCGAAGATGCCGTCGGCGGTCAGGCCGTAACGCTCCATCTTCTCCAGGTCGAGGTTCACCTTCAACAGCGGCAGCGCGCCGCCGCGCAGCTCGGCGCCCGCGACGCCCTCGATGGAGAGGAAGCGGGGCAGGAGCCAGTCCTCGGCCTTCTCCCGGAGCTGGTTGGTCTCCAGGGGCGAGATCAGGTTGACGGTGAAGAACTCCTCGGCCTGCATCTCGTCCGGCACCTCGGGCACCACCACCGGCTGGAAGGCCTGCGCCGGCAGGTTGCGGCGCACGTTGCCCAGCTGCTCGTTGAGCTCGAGCTGGGCGAACTCGATGTCGATGTCGCGCTGGTAGCTGATCTCGACGATGGACTGGCCGTGGCGGCTGGTGGACTCGATCTCCTCGACGCCGCGGCACTGGGCCGCCGCCTCCTCCACCGGCAGGGTGATCGAGCGCTGGATCGCCGAGGGGCTGGCGCCGTTCCAGCGCGTGTAGACCGTCAGCTTGGGCAGGTCGGTCTCGGGCATGGCCTCGATGTCGAGGCGCGGCACGGCATACAGGCCGCACACCATCAACGCGGCGAACAGCATCCAGGTGGCGACCGGGTGGTCGACGAAGAAGCGGATCATGAGGACCTCGGGGCGAGGGGGC
>WJIQ01000246.1 GCA_014730255.1 bacterium
CAGCTCCCGGTGGGCGACCACGCCATCGCGTGGCACGGCCGCAACGACGCCGGAGAACTCGTCAGCTCGGGGACCTACTTCGTGCGCCTGATGGCGCCCGACCGCTCCGAGACCCGCACCATCACGCTCGTCAAGTGAGCGTCCGCGCGCGGACCGGGTTGCTCGCAGGTCCCGTTTCGCGCGCAGCAAAGGAAGGAAGAGCCATGTCCCATTTCCGAAACCACGCGATGCCGGTTGTCCGCTGGTGCGCCAGGCCGATGCTGTTCGCGGCGATGCTCGCGCTGCTGGTGGCCACGTCCGCTGCGGCCCAAGACGGGATATCGCTGGCCGTCGTGCCCGATATACTCGCCGCCGCGCCGGGCGATACGGTCGAGGTCGCGCTCCAGGTCACCGTGGCCGGCGACGTCTTCAACGCCTACGCCGCAACCGTCGTCTTCGATCCGCTCCGGCTGGAGCTCCTGCCCGTCGATCCGCTCTCGGACCAGGAGGGACCACTGATGGTCGGAGCCTGCAGCGATCGCTTCCACCAGTTCGCCGCCGCGGACGACGGAGCCTCGGCACAGATCGACCATGGCCTGCTCTGTGCCGGCGTCTCCGTCGACGGCCCGGGCACCATCTACCGGCTGCGATTCCTGTGCCTGGATACCGACGGCGAGACCGAGATCGGGCTCGCGCCGCAGACCTCGTTCTACGATGCGGGCGCCTTCGTGACGCCGGTCGAGTTGGCCGGCGCCACCATCCTCATCGACGAGACCGTCTCGGTCGACGACGGCGGGGAAGAAGCGGCCGTCCGTGAACTCCCGCGCGCCGCCGCCCTCGCCCAGAACGCGCCCAATCCCTTCAACCCGTCCACGGTGATCCGCTTCGCGACCGCCACGGCCGGCCAGGTCTCGCTCGAGGTCTTCGACCTGCGCGGCCAGCGGATCGGCGTGCTCGTCGACGGCCCGCGCGCGGCTGGCGAGCACGAGGTCGTCTTCGACGGCCGCGGACTGGCCAGCGGCACCTACGTCTACCGGCTGGCGACGAATGATCGCGTCGCCACCCGCAGCATGCAGCTCGTGAAGTGACCATTCGACCCCATTTGCAGGAGGCTCCATGATGAACTCCATCCTCGTCCCGATCCGTTGCGCGGCCCTCACGGCCGTGCTCCTGGCCACAGCCGTCCTCGCGTCGGCGGCTACCCTCACCGTTCCCGGCGACCTCGACGTTGCGTCGGGGACCCACGTCGAGAAGATGCGGGTCACGACGGCTGATTCGGGCTTCGCGATCATCTCCCCGGGGAGCTTCGAGATGGGCAGCCCCGATGACGAGCTCGGTCGCGACGACGACGAGCTCCAGCATACGGTGACCCTGACGACGCCCTTCGCGATCCAGGCGACGGAGGTCACGAACCAGCAGTACGCGGATCTCGCGCAATGGGCGTACGACAACGACTACTGCACGGTACCGTTCCCGGGCCACTGGATAATGGACCAACTGGACGGTTCCAGCGCGGGACTCTTCGAGTTCGGCGGTTTCCAGAACGCGATCTCGTTCAGCGACGGCGAGTTCTCCGTCGAGGCCGGCAAGGAAGACCATCCCGTCATCTATGCGACCTGGTACGGCGCGGCGGCATATTGCGACTGGCTGAGCCTGCAGGAGGGCCTGCCGCGCGCGTACGACCATGCCACCTGGGAGTGCAACGGAGGCGATCCCTATGGCGCGGTCGGTTACCGTCTGCCGACGGAGGCGGAGTGGGAGTACGCCTGCCGCGCCGGTAGCGAGACGGCCTTCGCCAACGGTCCGATCACCGACATCCATTGCGACGACCCGGTCCTCGACGAGATCGGGTGGTATTGCGACGGTGCGTCGATACCGGTAGCCACGCTGATCGCCAATGACTGGGGTCTGTACGACATGCACGGAAACGTCTGGGAGTGGTGCAACGACTGGTTCAGCGAGTACGAGGACGACGAGACCGATCCGATCGGCCCCCCGTCCGGCAGTATGCGCATCGCCCGCGGCGGGGGATTCGGCAACCAAGCGCAGGGAAACCGTTCCGCGACTCGTACGTCCCGCTCTCCGAGCCACCACGGCCACTACTGGGGCTTCCGTCCCGCGAAGTCGGCTGCCGGTGCCGACGAGGTCTCGGTCGTCGGGCCGGACGATTGCTTGTCCGCAGCCAACCCGTGCGGCGACGCCACCGTCAGCTTCGAGCGCGACAACACCGATCCGCTGCGCGGCCTGAGCGTGACCTTCACCCTGAGCGAGGAACTCGCGCTCTGCTCCGGCGATCCCGAGAGCGACATCGCCGCACTCTCTGGCCCCGGCGCCATGTTCGAGGGCTACGGCAACGTGGTCCAGGAGGTGATCGACAACGGCGGCGGCAGTTACACCGTCGACATCGTGCTGACCGGCAACCCCTGCGGTCCGACCACTGGTGGCGACGTGTTCACCATCGCGCTGACCGCGGCCGAGGGCAGCTCCGGCGATGTCACCGGCCAGATCACCCTGGACGCCGTCGCCGCGCGCGACTGCGACGCCCAGCCGCTGCCCGCCGTGGCCGGCCCCCCGGTCGACGTGACCATCGACGGCACGCCGCCGGCGCCGATCACCGACCTGGGCGTCGCCCTGGGCGCCGACGGCGCGACCGCCGGCACCAAGCTGGTGGAGATGGCCTGGACCGCGCCCGGCGACCCGGAGGCCGAGACCATCGAGGTCTGGCGCCACGGCTACGGCGACCATCCCGAGTACGACGACGGCACCGGCGCGCCCGCCAGCCTGCCGGTGAGCGAGGACAACGGCTGGACCCTGGTGACGGTGCTCGCGGCCGCGGCCGCCTCCTACTCCGACGACCCGGGAACGCGCGACTTCTGGTCCTACGCGGTCAAGTCCGTCGATGCCTGCGGCAACGCCTCGGCCGTGGCAGTCGAGGAGATCGCCGGCGGGGTCCTCAACTACCACCTCGGCGACGTGGTCGATCCCGCCGACGCGGCTCTGGCCGGTGACAACCTGGTGGACATGGCCGACATCTCGCGCCTGGGAGCAGGCTACGGCACCGCTGACGGCGATTCCGAGTACCTCAACATCCTGGACATCGGCCCGACCGCAGACCTCAGCGCGCTGTCGCTGCCGACGACCGACGATCTGGTCGACTTCGAGGACCTGATGGTCATGGCGACCAACTTCGGCATGGTCGGCCGCATGGTGCCCGCCGACATCCTGGCCGCGTCGGGCAACGCGATCCAGGTCGACGTCGCGAGCACCGGACCGCGCCCCGGTACGGTCACCGCCCACATCACCGTGCGCGGCGACGGCCGCATCCAGGGTCTCAGCGTGCCGCTGGTCTGGAACGCGGACGCGGTCAAGCCCGTCGCGATGTCCGTCGGCGATCTGATCGCCGCCCAGGGCGGCCACGGCATCGTGCTCAGTCCCGAGCCGGGCACCGTCGACGCCGCGCTGCTCGGTGTGCGCGAGCGGGGCCACGGCATCCGCGGCGAGGGCGTCCTGGCGACGGTCGTCTTCGAGGTGATCGGCGAGGGCGAACCGCGCATCGCCGCCGGCGAGATCACCGCGCGCGATGCGGGCAACAAGCCGCTCGTGCTCGGAGCTGCCGGCGAGGGCGCCGCGCTGGCCTCGGCCGAGGGCACGACCCTGCCCGCGCAGACGGCACTCAACCCCAACCACCCCAACCCGTTCAACCCGTCAACGACGCTGTCGTTCAGCCTCGAGCGGGCCGGCCGGGTGCGTCTGGGCATCTACGACGTGCGCGGCCGCCTCGTGGCGTCGCTGGTCGACGGCCCCATGGCCGGCGGCGAGCACGCCGTGGTCTGGCACGGCCGCGACGACGCCGGGCAGACGGTCAGCTCGGGGACGTACTTCGTCCGCATGGTGACGGCCGACCGGTCGCAGACGCGGACGATCACG
>WJIQ01000044.1 GCA_014730255.1 bacterium
CGGCGCGGTCATGAGCGCCCTGTACGCCCGCTCGGTCCAGGCCGAGCGACGGGCCCTGGCGGCCGAGGCGCTCGCCCGCGAGGAGGAGCGTTCGGCCCGGGTCGTGGCCCGGTACATGGTCGACGTGTTCCGGCTCGCGGCCCCGACCAGACGCCGTCCCGACGAGGTGACGGCCCGGCAGGTCCTGGACGCGGGCTACGCGAAGGTCGGCGACGAGCTGGCGGACCAGCCTCTGATCCAGGGGCGCCTGCTGACCGCCATGGGTCAGGCCTACCAGGGCCTGGGGCTGATGCCCGAGGCCCGGGAAGCGTACCTGCGCGCGCTGGACGTCCGGCGCGAGCTCTGGGACGGGCCGCATCCGGAGCTGTCCGAGAGTCTCAATCTCGTCGGCCTGGCCCTGCGCCACGCCGGTGATCTGGTCACGGCGGAGACGCTCTACGCCGAGGCCCTGGCCATCGACACGGCGCTGAGCGACGGGCCGACGGCGGATCTCGGGCGGGACAGGGCCATGCTGGGGTCGCTGCTCGTCGACCTCGGACGCCTCGACGAGGCCGAGGCCCTGCAGCGGGAGGCCCTGGAGACCTACCGCCAGCTCCCGGACGATCGCATCGCCGGCAGCCGCGACTCGGTGATCTGCATGGTGACCGCCAACCTGGGCTCGACGCTGCGCAAGCGGGGCAAGCTGGACGACGCTGCCGTCGCGCTGGAGGAGGCCGTCGCGCGAGGTCGACGGGTCTTCGGCGACCGGCACCCGGAGGTGGCCACCTTCCTGAACAACCTCGCGGGCGTGCGCAAGGACATGGGCCAGTATGCGCGTGCGGAGGCGCTGTACCGGGAGGTGGTGGATCTCCGCCGGGAACATGGCGGCGAGGATCACCCCAACCATGCCCGGGCGCTGAACAACCTGGCCAGCCTGATGCAGGCGAGCGGTCGATCGACCGCCGCCGACTCGCTCTACCGCGACGTCGTGTCGCGCTTCCGCGCCCACTACGGGAGGCGCCACCCGTACGTCTCGTTCCCGCTGCTGGGTCGCGGCCGGGCCCTGATCGATCTGGACCGCCCCGAACAGGCCTCGCCGCTGGTGGCCGAGGCCGTGGCCATCCGCCGCGAGGCCTTCCCCGCCGGCAACTGGCGCACGCTGGAGGCCGAGAGCCTGCTGGGGTCGTGCTTCGCCGCGCAGGGAGATACGGCGGTGGCGGAGTCGCTGCTCGTCGGCGCGTACGAGGGACTGCGGGCGGCACTGGGCGACGAGAGCCGGTTCACGCGGGAGGCGCGGGAGCGGCTGGCGACGTTCCGCGAGACGTCCGACCGTGCGGCCATGGCGGCGGGATCGCCGGTCAGGCCGGCGCCTCGCTGACGGGCGACGGTTGCCTCACACCAGCAGCCCCGCGAACTCCGACGCGTTGCGCACCAGGACGGTCGTGTTGAAGCCGGCGACCATCTGCGCCAGCCGCCGCGCGTTCTCGGCCTCGGTGCCGGGTTCGGCCTCCATGAGCCCCAGGAAGACGATGCTCGCGTCGCCGCTCGTCTCGTGCATCACCTCGATCACGGTCCGGTCGGCCGGCTTGACGATGACCTCGGTGTCCACGCGGATGCGGCTCTCGGGCACGATGGCCGCGAGGTCCTTCTCGGCGCCCTCGCGCTTGCTCTCGTTCGAGACGATGCAGCGCACGGCGATGCGCGCGTCCTGCCACTCGGTGTTCAGACGCAGCAGGTGGGCGAGCAGCAGCATCAGGTCGCCGTTGCGCTGCTTGCCACGCCACCAGATGTCGATGCGCTTGCGCGTTCCCGGCTCGAGCTTCCAGTTCAGGCGCGTGATGAGCGTGCTCTTCTTCAGGTGCGACAGCGCACGCACCATGCGCAGCTGGGCCTCGAGCCGCTCGGGCTTCTCCGGCCAGCCGAACATCACCGTGTTCGAATGCAGGCCGGCGATGCCGTTGGCCTGGACGGTTTCGATCACCCCGCTCTCGAAGTCGGGCACCACGTTGACCTCGCTGAAGGCGACGAGGTTCTCGCGGCGCAGGTCCTCGTCCATGGCGGCGCGGAGTTCCCGGCGCTGCGGCGCGTGCTCCTCGAGGCGGCCCTGCACCAGCCGGCAGGCGGTGAGGATGCCGCGGTCCTGGTTGAGCCAGGACGCCAGGCGGACCAGACCGATGCGCTTCTGCGTGTCGCCGGCGAAGACCAGGATGTGCGGGCGCCAGTTGCGCGGATCGCCGGCGTGCGCGCGCAGCCGCAGGAGCGCGAACCTCACGAGCGCGAGCCAGAGACCGGCGCGCACGTCGCCCCAGCGCTTGACGAGCGCTCGCCGCCGCAGGTTGAGGTAGAGCGCACCCTCGAGCAGGATCGCCAGCAGGCAGGCCAGCGGGCTGATCATGAACATCACCGCGACCGCGCCCAGCGAGCCCAGCAGCGAGACCGGCCAGGGCACGCGGATCGTCGGGCGGAACGACGGATCGCCGGCGAGCCGCTCGAAGGCCGCCGAGATGTTGATCGTCACGTAGAGCGTCAGGAAGAGGATCGTGACGAAACGAGCCACCTCGTTCAGCCCGCCCAGCAGCACGGCCAGCAGTGCGATCACGCCGCTGGCGGCGGTGGCGATCAGGGGCTGTCCGGTGCGCGTGGTGCGGGCGAAGAGGCGTGGCGCGAGGCCGTCCTGGGCCAGCGCCTGCAGGACGCGGGGACCGCCCAGCGCGCTGCCGAAGGCCGACGACAGGATCGCGCCCCAGAGGCCGGGGAACACCAGCCAGGCCCCGAGCACCGCCACCCGGCTCCAGACCTCGACGCCGCCCGCCTCGAGGTCGGCCGGCGTCAGACGGGCGGTCACCGAGAGGAGCAGCGGGACGAGCAGGTACACGCCCAGACCCGTGACCACGGCCAGCAGCGTCCCGCGGGGGATCGAGTGCTGGGGGTCGTGCAGGTCGCCGCTCATGCCGATGCCGGCGGTGAAGCCCGTGACCGCCGGGAAGAACACCGCGAACACGAACCAGAAGCCCTCCGGCGCGGTGGCGAAGGAGGGGGACATCGCGGGTGCCCGGAAGCCGCCGGATGCCACGCCGGCGGCGAGCGCGAGCAGCGAGAGGCCGACCGCGATCATGATCGGGACCTGCAGCTTGAGCGCTACCTCGGCGCTCTGCCCCGAGATGGACGTCACCACGATCACGATGACCGCGGCGGCCGCCTGCACGGCGACGGGCGAGGCTTCGCCCCCGATCCCGAGCGCGAAGATCGACTCGGCCAGACCGAAGCTGTAGAACGTGATCGACAGCGTGCGGCAGAGGAACAGCGGGATGCCGATGGCGCCGCCCAGTTCCAGGCCGAGGCTGCGCGAGACCATGAAGTACTCGCCGCCGACGCCGACGCGGATGTTGGTCGAGAGCGCCGAGGCGCTGAGCGCGGTGATGAAGGTGATCGAGCTCGCGAGCACGACCACGAGCAACGTCATCGGCAGGCCCAGGTTGCCCAGGACCCAGCCGAAACGCAGGTACATGATCAGGCCGAGGATCGTCAGCACGCTGGGCGTGAAGACACCCAGGAACGTGCCGAAGGTCCTCTGCGGGTCGGTGCTCGTGGTCGCCATCGCGCTATCCTCGTCGCGGGTCCGGAGCGTCACGACCAGCGCGAGACGGCCCACACCAGCAGGAAAGCCAGCAACAGCAGCGAGATCGGCACGGTCAGCGGCAGGCGGGAGCCGTCCACGTCATAGCGCTCGCCGTCGGCGCCGGGCAATGCGCGCAAACCCGGCACCAGTCGGACCGGGTTGCCCAGCGCCTCCTGCACCTTTCGCGCGAGCGCACGGACGGCCACCTCGCTGGCATCGAAGAGGCGGCCGACGCTGGTCACGAAGAGCGCCCGTGCCCAGCCGGCGGACTTGCGGTACAGCACGTCGGTGTCCATGGAGATCGTCGGCTCGCCGTGCAGCATGGGCACGAAGACCCAGAAGGCGAAGAACGTGAACAGCAGCAGCTGCACCGCCTCGATCACGTGCGGGGCCGTGTACGGGTCCCAGTCCACGGCATAGGGCAGGTACTGGTAGAGCAGCCCCGGCGCCAGGCCGAGCAACGTGCAGAAGAACGCCCCGATCGCCATGGCGACGACCATGTTGGCCGGCGCGCGGCGCGGCTGGATGCCGCGATCCTCGCCCATCCACGTGCCGTAGGGGAGCTTCAGGCCGGTGTGCAGGAAGGTCCCGACGCTCGCGAGCATCAGGAGCAGGAACGCCCAGTCCCAGTGGACATGACCAGCGGCGCTGACGACCATGGACTTGCTGACGAACCCGTTCCACAGCGGAAAGCCCGAGATCGAGAAGGCGCCGATCATGTAGAGGCCGAAGATCAGCTTCTGCCGGTGCCAGAATCCCCCCAGCTCGGTGAGCTTCTCCCGGCCGGTGGTCTGGATCACCGCGCCGGCGCCCATGAACAGCAGGGCCTTGTAGAGGATGTGGCAGACCGCGTGCGCGGCGGCGCCATTGAGAGCCATCGTGGTGCCGATGCCGACCCCGGCGACCATGTACCCCACCTGCGAGATGATGTGGTAGGCGAGCAGCTCGCGGATGTCGTTGGCCAGGACCGCGTAGACGACCCCGTAGAGCGCCATGATCACGCCCGCGACCGCGAGCACCTCCCAGCCGGGGAAGACACGCAGCAGCGTGTAGACCGCCGTCTTGGTGGTCAGCGCCGAGCAGAAGATCGCGCCGGTCACCGTGGCGCGGGGATAGGCGTCCGGCAGCCAGGGGCCCAGCGGCGGTACGGCCGCATTGAGACAGAATCCGAGCAGGATGCTCCAGGCGGCCAGGCCGCCGGTGCCGGGGGCGAAGCGGTCGATGAGGATGCTGCCGCTGGACTGGACGTGCAGGAAGATCCCGAACAGCAGCACCGCGCCACCGACGAGGTGGACCAGGATGTAGCGGCGTCCGGCGCGCTGGCTGTCGGCGCGGTCGCGGGCCCAGATCAGGATCACGGACGAGACCGCCATCAATTCCCAGAAGGCGTAGAGCGTGAAATAGTCGCCGGCGAAGGTCACGCCCAGCGCGCCGGCATTGTAGAGCAGGGACGCCACCTGCTGTCGCCGGTCACCATTGTGGAAGGCGTAGACGCCGGCGATCACGCCGACCAGCGCGAAGATCTTGCCGAAGACCAGGGACAGCCGGTCCGCCTCGAGGACGTGCAGCTCGTGGCCGGCGATGGGCACGACGAGCCGTGCACCGTCCGGCAGTCCCCAGATCACGGTGAGGGCGTAGGCCGGCAGGCCGATGGCGATGAGCGCGCGCAGGGGGCGGACCGGCACCAGCGGCAGCAGGACCGCACCGACGATCAGGATCAGCGCCGGTGGCCAGGTCTTGACCGGCACCGGGTCCGGATGAAGCGGCGGGGCGATGACACGGCCGTGATGGCCGCCATGATCGCCGCCTGCCGCGTGTTCGCCGTGCCCGCCGTGGTCGTCCTGCGGCGCCGCGGCCGCCAGGCCCGGCACCTGCCAGGCGACCAGCATCGCGACGGCCACCACGACGAGCGAGAGCCCGAGCAGGTGCCGCTTGCGATCAGGACGCATCGTCGCTCTCCCCGTAGAAATCCTCCGGCTTCTGGAGCCAGGCCTTCCCGAGCGCCTTGCTGACCACGACGATCACCGCGCAGCCCAGGCCGCCATACCAGGCCCACCAGCCCGGAACGTGGTCCCAGAAGCCGTGATCGACGTGGGCGTCCAGGACGTACGGCAAGGCCAGCGCGGCAACGCCCGTGACGGCGGCGAAGAGCCAGCCCCGGGACGATGGCCAGCGGAGCTTCAGCTTCACGACCCACCTCCGATCACGGCCACGGCCGCCTTGCTGGCGAGGTCCCAGGCGTGGGCGCCCAGGTTGGGGACGAGCCCCAGGACGAGCGACACCACCGCGGTCAGCGCCAGGGGCACGACCATCAACGGCGATGCCTCGCCGAAGCGCGGATACTCGTCACTGGACCGGAAGAACGCCTGGTGCACGATGGGGAAGAAATATGCCGCGTTGAGCACGCCCGAGAGCACCAGCAGCATCAGGAAGACCGGCTCGTCGGCCTGCAGGGTACCCGCCGCCAGGTTCCATTTCGAGATCCAGCCGTTGATTCCCGGCACACCGGCCAGGCCGAGGCTGCCGATGGCGAACGCCGCCATCGTCACGGGCATCTGGCGGCCGATCCCCACCATCTCCGAGATGTTCTCGCGATGGGTCCGCACGTAGATCGCGCCGGCGCAGAAGAAGAGCGTGATCTTCATGGTGGCGTGGAAGATCAGGTGCAGGATCGCGCCCTTCCAGGACGCCAAGCTGAGCAGCGCGGCACCCAGGACGATGTAGCTGAGGTGACCGACCGTGGAGTACGCCAGCCGCCGCTTCAGATTGTCCTGCCGCATCGCCAGCAGCGAGGCGACCGTCAGGGTGATGCCGGCCGCCCAGGCGAGCGCCGTCCAGACGCCGATCTCCTGGAGCAGCTCGGGGCCGAACACGTAGCCGGTGACCCGCAGGACGCCGAAGACGCCGGCCTTCACCACGGCCACCGCGTGCAGCAGCGCCGAGACCGGTGTGGGCGCCGCCATGGCCGCCGGCAGCCAGGAGTGCAGCGGCATGATGCCGGCCTTCACCCCGACGCCGAGGATGTAGAAGAGGAAGAGCCACCGCAGCAGCGGTGCCGACGCGTCGGTCCGCTCGAGGAAGCCGCCGGGCACGAAGTCCAGGCCCTGCTGGCTGCTGATCGTCGCGGTCATCACGATGGCCAGCACGAGCATCAGGCCGGCGGGCAGCACGTAGCTGAGGTACTTGCGGGCCGCGTCGATGGCCTTGGGGGTCTCCTTGTGGATGACCAGCGGGTAGGTGGCCAGGCTGAGCAGCTCGAAGAAGATCAGGAAGGTGACGAGGTTGGCGGCGAAGGCGATGCCGATGGTCGACGAGAGGCAGAGGGCGAACGAGGCGAAGTAACGGGTCTGCTTGTGCTCGCCGGCGCCGCGGACGTAGCCGATGCTGTAGAAGCTCGTCAGCACCCAGAGGGTCGAGGCGACGAGGCCGAAGACCAGGCCGAGGGTGTCCACGCGGAGCGCGAGTTCCACGCCCGGCACGATCGTTCCCAGCGAGGTGACCGCCACGCGGCCGTCCAGCACGTCCGGCAGCAGCGACCAGACGAGCCCGGCCTTGACGAAGGCCGCCAGGAGGGTCCAGCTCTCGCGCAGGTTGGGGCGGCGCTCGCCCGACAGCAGGATCAGCGGGATCGCCAGCAGCGAGACCAGCACCGCCCAGAGGGGCCGCAGGGACTCGAAGTGGGTCACGGTCTCCATCTCAGCTCACCCCGGGGAGGTTCAGGCCGGCGGGCAGGGCCTGGGCGATGACCCGGCCGACGAACCACGCATTGAACAGACCGAGCAGCAACGTCCCGGCCCCGAGCGCGATCACCGGCAGGTTCATCGCCGCGGTCGCCTCGCCGGCGGGCTGGACGGCTCCCTCTCTCGGCTCGCGCGCGTAGACCCGCTCGAGCACGCGGAAGAAGTAGCCTGCGGTCAATAGCCCGCTGAGGATCAGCAGCACCAGCAGGGCCCACTGTCCGGAGTCGGCCAGGCCGAGGGCGAGGTACCATTTCGAGAAGAAGCCGCTCGTCGGCGGGATCCCCACCATGGCCAGGGCCGCGAGCGTGAAGCCGACGAAGGTCAGGGGCATCCGCCGGCCGAGGCCCTTCCAGTCGCCGAGTCGCCGCGAGCCACCGCTCAGTTCGACGCTGCCGGTGACCAGGAACAGGGTGCTCTTCATCATCGCGTGGTTGAGGATGTGCAGGATGGCGCCGGTCAGGGCGAGCGGGTGCCCCGTCGCCAGACCCAGTCCGATGTATCCGACCTGCGCGACCGAGGAATACGCGAGCATGCGCTTGGCGTCCTGCTG
This sequence comes from bacterium, assembly GCA_014730255.1. Taxonomy (GTDB): domain Bacteria; phylum Krumholzibacteriota; class Krumholzibacteriia; order LZORAL124-64-63; family LZORAL124-64-63; genus Glo-17. Next base: position 7,889 of record WJIQ01000044.1, read on the forward strand.
GGCCAGTGCCATCACCGAGCCCCAGACCACCCCGCCCATGGCCAGCCAGGCGACCACCGGCCCGACTCCGAGCTCGGAGAGCGACCAGTCGGCGCCGTACACGAAGTAGAGCATGCGGATCAGCACGTAGGCCGAGACCTTCGTCATCACCGGCGCGATGATCGCCGTGCTGGTGGACGACGCATACGTATAGGCGTCGGGCAGCCAGATGTGCAGCGGGAACAGGGCCATCTTCAGGCCCAGACCCAGGACCATGAAGACGAGGCTGACCGACAGCGCGGGGTTGCCGGCAAGGTCACCCAGCCGCGCGGCGACGTCGGCCATGTTCAGGCTTCCGGTCAGCACGTAGAGGAAGCCGACGCCGAGCAGATAGAACGAGGCTCCGATGGTCCCGAGCAACAGATAGCGGTAGGCCGAGACGACGGCCTTGCGATGGCCGACGGCCATCAGGGCGTAGCCCGAGAGGCTGCTGACCTCGAAGAAGACGTACAGGTTGAAGAGATCGGCGGTCATGACCATGCCCGAGAGGCCGAGCAGCATGACGACCATCAGTGCGAAGAACGCGACCTCGCGCTCCGGGGTCTCGCGGCGGACGGCCGCACCGGCATAGATCGTGACCAGCAGGCCGATCACCGCGATCGTCACCATGACGAAGGCGCTGAGCGGGTCGAGGGCGAGCTCGATGCCCAGCGGGGGCGTCCAGCCGGCCATGCGGTAGTGGATGGCGCTCCCGTCGAGCACGGTCCGCAGCCCGGTCAGGGCCAGAGCGGCGTACGTGGCGAGTATCAGGAGCGTCGTGACGTAGGCCAGCCGCCGCCGCAGGAGTCCGAGCAGAGGGACGAGGAACACGCCGACGATCAGCGGCACCAGGATCAGCGCCGGCAGGTCGCTGGCATTCGGCACCAGGCGAGCGCTCTCGTGCGCGACGCCGCCGGCGGCCAGAAACGCGATCTGCACGGGAGACTCGAGCGTCACCTCACACCTCTTCCCGGTCCGCGCGCAGCGCGGTGAGCAGTTCGTCTTCCTCGAGCGTCCCGTAGCGCTTGTGGATCAGCGAGAGCAGCGCCAGGGCGACGCCGGTGGTGGCGACCGAGACGACGATCGCCGTGAGCATCAGGCCATGTGGGACGGGGTTCATGTAGCGTTCCGCGTGCTCGCCGAGCGCCTTGCTCCAGATCGGCACCGAGGCGCCGTCCTTGTACGCGTGCACGATGAAGAAGAGGATGATCGCGCCCTGGAAGATGTTCATGCCGATGAGCTTCTTCAGCAGGTTGCGCTTGAGCAGCATGCCGTGCAGCCCGATCAGGATCAGCAGGACGGTCAGCGCGTAGGCCCAGTGCCGGACGAGGAGGTGCAGCCATTCCATGTCAGCGCTCCTTCCTCTGGAAGTTCGACAGGTCGTCGTAGATGGAGACCAGCGTGCCGAGCACCGCGAACGCGATCCCGATCTCGACCAGCAAGATGCCGGTGTTGCGCAGGAAGACCGGAGAGAGGCCGAGGGGCAGGTAGTCGTACTGCAGGACGTTGCCGCCGGTCACCAGCGGCCAGAGCCCGGTGCCGGCGAAGATGGCGATGCCGACGGCCCCGAACGGGATGGCCAGCCGCGGCGGGAACGAGCGCGCCGAGCGCCGACGCCCGAGCACCACGCGCTGCAAGAGGATGCTCGCCGCGAGCAACGCGCCTCCCTGGAAGCCGCCACCGGGGCTGTAGTGGCCGTGGAAGATGACGTAGAAGGCGAAGATCTGGATCATCGGAGCCATGATCCGGACCGCGAGGTCGACGATGACGCTGTTCTGGGGACGGATCATGTGCCGGGACCGTCCTCGTCGCGGCGGCGCTCGCTGCGCAGCAGGAGGAAGCACGCCAGCCCCGCGGTGAAGACGACGATGCCCTCGCCGAGGGTATCGAACGAACGGTAGTCGGCGATCATGACGGTCACGATGTTCGGCGTGTGCGCGTCATGATACGCACCCTCGATCATCCGGTCGCTCAGATGCCGCGCCGCCGGCGCCACGGGATCGCCGAAGTCCGGCAGACCGGCCATGGCCCACAGGAGCACCGCTCCCACGCCCACCAGGCCGAGCATGGCCACCAGACGTCCCAGCGCCGATCCTCGCGAACCGCGGTGCTGCCGGTCCTGCGAGCGACGGCAGGTGTTGAAGATCGCGATCACGAGCAGGATCCCCGTCACGCCGGCGCCGAGGACGGCCTCGTTGAAGCCCACGTCCACCGCGCCGAGCGAGACGTACAGCAAGGCGACCACGAACGAGAAGAGACTGAGCAGGGCCGCGGCCGCCAGCAGGTCCCGCACCTTCAGGGACACGAGCGCCGCGACGATGGCGAGGACGAAGAAGACCGCGCTGAAGTCGCCGTTCATCGGCCGTCCTTCCGGTCGCTCGCGGTCCACGGCGTCAGGCCCCTGAGGATGGCGGCGCGTCCCAGGGCGTGCGAGCTCGTGGGATTCGCGAGGAACACGAACAGGATGATCACCAGCATCTTGACGGTCGTCAGGGTCAGTCCGTCGTAGATGCCGAGCCCGAGCAGGATCAGCACGAGCCCGAACGTGTCCGGCTTGGTCGCCGCGTGCGTGCGGCAGTAGAAGTCCGGCAGCCTGAGCAGCCCCAGGGCCCCGACCAGCAGGAGCGCCGTGCCGAGGATCATCAGCGTGTAGGCCACGTACGTGATCATCCGGGCTCGTCTTCCTGTGTGCGGTCGAGGTACTTCGCCACGACCAGGCCGCCGCCGAAGTTGAGCATCGCGTAGGCGATCGCGATGTCGACGAACATGTCGAACCGGCCGTAGAGGTGCCCCACCAGGCAGATCAGGATCACCGTATCGGTGCCGGCGAC
>WJIQ01000247.1 GCA_014730255.1 bacterium
CCCGCCGGCAAGTGCATGACCTGCCACAAGGACAAGTCGCCGGGACTTTACAAGCAGTGGTTCACGAGCAAGCACGGCGCCGCCGGCGTGACCTGCATCGACTGCCACGGAGCCGAGGACGGCGAGCCCGACGGCTACATGCACGAGGGCGCGCTCATCGCCACCCTGGTCACGCCCCGGGACTGCGGCGCCTGCCACGAGCAGGTGGCCGAGGAGGTGATGAACAGCTACCACGCGCATGCCGGCGAGATCCTCGACTCGAAGGACGCGTACCTCGCCCATGCCGCCGGCGGTCATCCGGTGGCCATCGCGGGCTGCGAGAGCTGCCATGGCGCGAAGATGGTGATCGACGAGAACAGCCCCAACAAGCTGTCGCGCCTGAGCTGGCCCAACAGCGGCATCGGCCGCATCAACCCCGACGGGTCGAAGGGCAGCTGCACCGCCTGCCACACGCGCCACAGCTTCGACGTCGCGCAGGCCCGCAAGCCCGAGGCGTGCTCCAAGTGCCACCTCGGTCCGGACCATCCGCAGAAGGAGGTCTACGAGGCGAGCAAGCACGGCAACACGTACTTCACCAACGTCGAGGCCATGAACCTCGACTCCGACGCCTGGGTCGTCGGCGTCGACTACTACGCGGCCCCCACCTGCGCCACCTGCCACATGTCGGCCACCAAGAACCAGCCGATCACGCACGAGGTCGGCGACCGTATCAGCTGGACCCTGCGCCCGCCGGTCTCCAGCACCAAGGACAACTGGGAGATCAAGCGGCAGAACATGCAGGACGTCTGCCGCGCCTGCCACGGCCAGGGCTTCGTCGACGGCCACTACGCCCAGCTCGACGGCGTGGTCAACCTGTACAACGAGAAGTTCGCCAAACCGGCCGGCGAGCTGCACCGGATCGCCAAGGACAAGGGCCTCGGCGACGGCACCGCCAACTTCTCCAACAAGTACGAGTGGATCTACTGGGAGATCTGGCACCACGAGGGGCGCCGCGCGCGCCATGGCGCGGCGATGATGGGGCCGGACTACACCTGGTGGCACGGCATCTACGAGGTCGCCCAGCACTTCTACTTCAAGTACATCCCGGAGCTGCGCAAGTTCCACGACCCGGACCTCGACGCGGCGATCGACGAGATCCTCGCCGACGAGTTCCACCAGTGGCTGAACCGCCCGACGGCCGACATCAAGGCCGACATCAAGAGCGGCCGGTTGCAGGAGCGGTACGGCGAGATGTTCCGTGCCCCGCTGGCCTCCACCAAGTAGCCCGAAAGAGGAGCGACCATGACGAGGCGCTTCCTGGCTTTCCTGAGGGGCCTGTCCACCACCCGGACAGGCACCCTCGGGGTGATCCTGACCACCAGCTCGTTCCTGGTGCTGCTGTTCCTGCTCGGCCTGCAGGGAGCGGGCGTGCTGGGCAACAGCTACACCGGCCTGGTGACCTTCATGGCGCTGCCCGGTCTGTTCGTGCTGGGGCTGGTGCTGATCCCGATCGGCTGGCGGCAGCTGCAACGTCGGACCGGGCTGACCACGTCGCAGCTCCTGCAGGAGCGGTTCCCGACCGAGATGGTCAAGGCCGGGCCGCTGGCTTCCGGGCTGGCCCTGACGATCGTGGGGCTGACCGCGGTCAACCTGGGGTTCCTGGGGTTCGGCGGGGCGGCGATCATGCACCACATGGACTCGCCGGAGTTCTGCGGCACGACCTGCCACGACGTGATGGGACCCGAGTGGGCCACCTACCAGACGAGCCCCCACGCGCACGTGGCCTGCGTCGAGTGCCACGTCGGCGACTCGACCGAGGCCCTCGTCGACGCGAAGCTGAACGGGCTGCGCCAGATGTGGCTGGTGACCGTGGGCGGCTACAACCGACCGATCCCCACGCCGGTGCACAACCTGCGACCCGCTCGCGAGACCTGCGAGAAATGCCACTGGCCGGAGAAGTTCTACGGCGACCGCATCAAGACCTTCGCACGCTTCGCCAAGGACGAGACGAGCACTCCGCGCTACAGCACCCTGGCCCTGAAGGTCGGTGCCGGCGGGCAGGAGCAGGCGATCCACTGGCACGTCTCGCGCGACGACTCGGTGGTCTATCAGCCGATCGACGAGGAGCGCACGCAGATGCTCTGGGTCGAGGTGCGCCGTGGCGGCGAGGTCAAGCGCTGGCGCAACGAGCGGGCCATCGTGCCGGACGATCACGAGCTTCCCGAACCCCGCACCATGGACTGCATCGACTGCCACAACCGAGCCACGCACATCTACCGGCTGCCGGACGACGTGGTCGACCGCCTGATGGCCGAGGGCACCATCGATCCGGACGTGCCGTGGGCCAAGGCCGCCGCCGTCGAGGCCCTCGCGACGACGATCGAGGCAGGCGCCTCGCGCGAGGAGACCATCGGGGCGGCGCTGCGCGGATTCTACCGGCGCAAGGCCCCGGAGGTGCTCCGGCGGCACATGCGTGCGCTGGACGTCATGACCGTCGAGCTCGCGCGAGCCCATGCGCGCAACGTGCATCCCGGCATGAACGTGGACTGGGGCGCCTACCCCAGCCACATCGGCCATCGCAACGACCGGACCGGCTGCCGGCGCTGCCACGGCGCCGCGCTCGTCGACGACGACGGCGGGGGCATCGACGACGGCTGCACGCTCTGCCACTCGATGCTCTCCTTCGAGAGCGAGACCCCGTTCCGCTACCTCGAGCCGGTGCAGCCGGCCCAGCCCGACTCGGCGATGCACGTCTACCTGCGCGACGAGTTCACCAGCGGCGCGCACTGAGCCGCGCGGCGTCGGATCAGGAACCGCCGCCGGGACACCGGTGGCGGTTCCTGCTTGCCCATCCATCCGCGATCCCGGATGTTCACGGGACGCTCCCCGCGCCGGGCGACTCTCTCGAGAGGCCCATCCATGAGACGCATCCTGCCGCGGCTCGCGCTGTCCGCGCCGCTGGTTCTGTTGCTGCTGGCCACGACGGCCGCCGCCCAGGGGTCC
>WJIQ01000248.1 GCA_014730255.1 bacterium
GCCGGTGGCCGTCGAGAACCGGAGCTGGACGGCGGTGAAGACGCTGTTCCGGTGAGCGATCGGGCGGGGCTGCGGCCTCGTGCGGGCGGCCCGTTTTGACGGCGCCGTGGCTGTCCCCTAGACTGATCCACGAGTTTCGTTCGCATTGGATGCTGGAGGGGGATCTGCCATGCGCCAAGTCATCGCACTGCTCGTCATGGGCACGCTCCTGTCGTTCGCCCACGCCGACATCGTCACGCATCATCTCTACACGCCGACCTCGCTTCCCAGCGAGCAGGGCTGGACATTCGCCTCGTCCGGACTGGACGAGGCCGACGTCTTCACGCTGGGCGACGGCGTCCTGATCATGGACACCATGGGCAGCGGCTACAGCGGATTGCCGTTCGTGTACTACACCTACTCCGTCGACGCGGACGAGGCGTTCTCGGCCACCTTCCGCGTGCGAGCCCGGGTGATCGCGTCCGAGGCCCTGCCGCACGCCTACCCGCCCGGCTTCCACTTCACGGGATGGGTGCCCTCGTGGGGCTACCGGTACCTCTTCGGGCTCGACGAGCAGGATCTGTCGCTCAGGAACCTGACCATCCTCGACCTCGACACCAGCCAGTGGCACGACTACGTCCTGGTGACCGAGGGCTATCATCCCGACGGCGAGGCCACGCTCCTCGTCGATGGCGTCGAGGTGGCCTTCGACGAGAGCATGGAAGACGGTGCCATCAACAACCTGTTCGCGTTCGGCGACGTGGGATTCAGCGCCAACGCCCACGTCGAGATCGCCGAGATCGAGATCACGACCTTCACCGACACGCCGGTCGCGGTGCAGGCGACGACGCTGTCGGCGATCAAGGCCCTGTTCGCAAACTGACGGACCTCCACGGGAGATCGATCGATCGCGCCAAACACGACCGGTGTAGGCATCGATCGACCCATGCTCCCGACGGAGGACCCATCGTGCGACCCCGCCATTCCTCGCTCGCCGCGGCCGTCTGGCTGGTCGCGGCGCTCGCCAGCGTCGCCCCCGCCGCCCAGCCCACCATCGAGTTCTTCGAGTGGATCGGCTTTCCCGACGCGGCCGAATCGCCCGTCGACGCGGCCGTGAACGATTCGGGCGACGTCGTGATCACCGCCACCTGGGAGTTCCTGACCAAGGGCTACGTGCGCCTGAACGAGAACGAGTGGGGGGCCCTGCTCAGCTACAACGGCAATGCCGCGGCGGTCAACGACGACGGCGACACCGTCGGCTGGCGCTCGACGTCCCAGGGCGCCGGCGTGCATGCCTTCCGCTGGCATCCCGTGGAGGGCCTGTTCGACTTCGCCACCATCGAGCCGGCCGACGTCACCGGCTCGCGCGCCACCGACATCAACAACGCCGGCGTGATCGCCGGCCGCGTCTTCGTCGACATCGGCGGGACATCGGTGGCCTGGCCCTTCCGCCACGACGGCACCCTGCACGTCCTCGAAGGCTCGATCATGAACGGCGAGCCCATGGCCATCAACGACGAGGGCGTCATGGTGGCCCGGGCGTTCGAGGGCAACCGCAACGAGCTCTACCTCATCGACGCCGACGATTCGATCACCCACCTGCCCGCCGCGCCGTGGAACCTCGCCAACCCGAAGGACATCAACGACCAGGGCTACGTGGTCGGCGACGCCGAGAACGACGACCTCACCGTCGACGGCGCGTTCGTCTGGGACGGCGAGCAGTACGTGCTGCTGCCCATGCCCGCCGGGTTCAGCCAGGTGGACGGCGAGGCCATCAACGATCTCGGCCAGATCGTGGGCTGGGGCTGGAACGGGGGCTTCGAGGCCGTGGTGTGGGAGAACGGCCAGCCCTTCAGCCTCCAGACGCTCGTCCGCCAGTACACCGGTGGCAGCGACTCGCTGAAGAAGGTCTTCGACCTCTCGGCGAGCGGCTGGGCGGCCGGTTGGGGCACCAACCCGGCCACCGGTGGTACCGAGATCTTTCGCGTCAAGCTGGGGCCGCCGTGCCCCGATCCCGACAGCGCCGAGGGCATGGTGCAGTGGACCGCGAGCGGCGGAGAGTTCGACGACCCGGACAACTGGTCCACCGGCGAGGTGCCGGGACCGCAGGACATCGTGCGCTTCGACGACGCCGGCGGGGGCGTGGTGTCCGTGAGCGGCGACGTGGTCAACGAGGCGCTGGTCATCGGCGCCGACGACGCCGGCGTGAGCCTGGACCTCGGCGGCCACACGTGGCTGCTCCGCGGCGAAGACCCCTGCCTGCCGTCGCTGCTCACGCGCACGGTCTCGGGCGGGTTCGGCCTCTTCGACCTCTACGGCGGCCACCTCAGTCTGGCCGGCGGCGCGGTGCTCGAGCACGGCGGCTCGACCCTGGTCAACGTCTACGACGGCCAGACCTGGCAGATCTACGGCGGCCCGCTCGTCATGGGCCACGCCGACACGACACGTCTCTATCTCGGCGATGCGAGCAGGATCCTGGCCGAGCACGAGGTCGTACTCGGTCTGAACACCGATCTTCACGGCGTGCTCCGGCTCGAGACCGCCGATCTCGGTGCCGACCGGCTGATCCTCGGCAGCCGTGGCGCCGGCCTCGTCCACGTCACCGACGGCGTGGTCCAGGCCGACCGGATCGTGCTGGGCGAGATCATCGACGGCCGCGGCGAGATGACCATGGCCGGCGCGAACGGCGGCCTGCTGATCGCGAACCAGGAACTCGTGGTGGGCGAGGGCGGCGACGGTCGCCTGGAGATCACCAGGACCATCGCGACCGCGCCCATGCTGCAGGTCGGCGTGGAGCTGGGCAGCGACGGACGGTTCTTCGTCCAGGAAGGGTCGTCGCTGCAGGCGAACGAGACGCATCTGGGCGTCGACGGCAGCGCCGACCTGCAGGTGCTCGCCGGCGGGACGTACACGCAGCCGGACGGCGGGGTGACGATCATCGGCACGGCGGCCGAGGGCCTCGGCCGGCTGGCCCTCGTCGGGCCGGACGTCACCACCGACCTCCACGA
>WJIQ01000045.1 GCA_014730255.1 bacterium
CAGAACCAGGGACGCGTGGTCGGGTTCGAGACCGACGACGTCCGCGACTGACCCCCCCGGCAACTCGCGATTTTTCTTGCAACCCCGGTCACCCGACCCCGTATACTGTATAGGTTGACTAATACACCAATACACCTCATGATGGTGGACGGTTGGCACCGGTTCGGTTGGCAAGGGCGCAGGCGCGAAAGGATCGCACGCATGCTCTTCGTGGTGGACCCGCACAGCGGGGTTCCCATCTTCCGGCAGCTCATGGAGCAGGCGAAGCTCGCCGTCGCCGGCGGCCGCCTCTCGCCCGGCGACCCGTTGCCCTCCGTCCGGTCCCTGGCCCTGTCCCTGGGGGTGAATCCGATGACCGTCAGCAAGGCCTACAACCTGCTCGAACGCGAGGGCGTCCTGGCGCGGCGGCCGGGCCTGCCCCTGGTGGTGGCCGACATCGCCCCCGATGAGCTCGGGGCGCGCCGGCTGGGCGAGCTCGAGCGGCTGCTCGGGCCGGTGGCCGATCAGATCCGTGAACTCGGGGTCGACCCCGATGATGCGGTGGCGCTGCTGCGCCGCCTCTTGACCGGGACGGAGGACGCGTGATGAAGGTGCTGGAGATGAGGGGCTTGGCGAGGGCCTACGAGCGTGGTCGCAACGTGCTCGAGGACCTCGACCTGACCATCGAGGCCGGCGAGGTGATCGGCCTGCTCGGACGCAACGGCGCGGGCAAGACCACGCTCCTTCGCCTCGCCCTGGGGCTGCTGGAGCCGCAGCACGGCGAGGTGAAGGTCTTTGGCCTCGACCCGCAACGCGAGCCCGAGGCCGTGAAACGGCGCGTGGGCTACGTGGCCGAGGACCAGATCCTGCCCGGCTTCCTGCGCGTGCACGAGGTGATCGACCTGCACCGCCGCCTCTACCCCGGCTGGGACGAGGAGCTGGCGGCGGAGCTGGCCTCGCGCTTCCACATGCGCGGCGACCAGCGCATCAAGCAGCTCAGCAAGGGCCAGGCGCGGCAGGTGGCCCTGCTCTGCGCGGTGGCCCACCGGCCGTCGCTGCTCTTGCTCGACGAGCCGGCCGGCGGCCTCGATCCGGCCATGCGCCGCGAGTTCCTCGAGACCGCCATCCAGCTGCTGGGCGAGTCGGGCACGGCCATCGTCTTCTCCAGTCACCACATGACGGACGTCGAGCGCCTCGCCAGCCGCCTGGTGATGCTGCACGACAGCCAGAAGTGGATCGACAGCGCCCTGGACGACGTGCGCGAGGGCTACTGCCTGGCCCTCGCTCCCCTCGCCGACGGGGTGAGCGCCCGGGCCATGCTCGCGCAGGCCGACTGCCTCTCCGCCCGCGAGCGCGACGGCACGGTGCGCGCCATCTTCGAGCTCGATCCCGAGGCCTGCCGGCGTCGGCTGGAGCGCGAGTTCTCCCCGCGCGAGTTGCGCTGCCTGCCGCTGCCGCTGGAGGAGATGTTCATCGAACTCGTGGGCCGGGGAGGTTGGTCGTGAACCGCTGGCTGCTGCGCCACCACCCGCTCCTGCGTCCTATGTACGTCAAGTGGCTGATGATGGCCGTGGCCACGGCGACCATGTGGCTGGGCGCGGTCATTCTCCGGCTCACCCGAGAGGACGCTGGGCTCGCCTCGTGGCCGCTGCTGGCGTCCATCTGGATCGTGCCGGCGGTGTACCTGGCCTTCGGTGGTGCGAATCAGCGCGTACGGAGCTTCCCGCTCACCCTGCCGCTGCCGGTCGGTCGCCTCTGGCGCACGCACCTGCTGGCCGTGCTGCTCACCTCCGGCGGCGTGATGCTGGCCTCGCTCGGCATCCTGCACCTCGCGCTGCGCGGCGTCGCCGACAACGCCACGCGTAGCGTCGAGCTGATCGAATCGACCGCCGGCCTCATGCCGGCCGTCTGGCTGCACGCCCTGGCCTGGTGGCTGCTGTTGCTGGCCGTCCTGACGAGCCATCGACCGCAGCTGGCCGAACTGCCTCGCGACCGCCGCTGGTTGCTGCGCACCACCCTGAGCGTGGCCGGCTGCCTGGCGGGCCTGCTGTGGCTCGCCCCGCTCGGCGGTCCAGCGCTGGCGCTGGTTGTGCTGGCCGCGGCCACGGGCCTCCTGGTCCACACCTGGCGCCGGCTGCCCCCCAGCCTCGCCCTGGCGCCCCGCGATCGTACCGCCGCGGCGACCAGGTCGTCCCTCGCGCCGGCGACCGCCCGGCCGCCGAGATGGCGGCGACGGCCGCTCTGGCTCACCGTGCTCATGACCACGTCCAAGCATCCGGTGCCCTACGTGATCGGCCTGCCCTTCGCGGTGCTCATGGGCCTGGCGATCAGCAGCGGCGGCAGCCTGATCGCCGACGGCGTCAACACCGGCAACCTCTTCGTGAGCATCGTGGCCTACGGGATCTTCGCCATGGTGGCCGCCCCCCTGGTGCGGCTGAGCATCTTCGACCACCTGCCCCTGTCGCGCGGCCGGCTGCTGGCCAGCGTCCTCGGGCCCACGGTCCTGCTCGTACTCGTGGGTTTCCTCGCTGGCGAGGCTCTCGCTCCGAACCGCGACAACGACCGCGAGGCGCCCCTCGAGTTCTCCTCCGATCCCGAGCACTACGGCGTCCGTCTCGGCATGGCCCACCGGCCCGTCGCCTGGGGCGAGGCTCCCGCGCGCATGGGGCCCGACGGCGAGCTCGAGGTACCGCCGGTGGCATGGTCGCCCTTCGGCGGGCTGGGCCCCACGATCTACCGGCCCTTCTCCACTCCCGCAGGCTCCTCCCTCGACGCCTGCGCCCGCCAGCTCGAGCGCGCCAGCGCCCACGTCTTCGACCGGGCGATCCCCGCCCGCGACTTTCGCGAGCGTTACCTCACCGTGGACGAGCAAGGGCTGGTGGTGCTGCGCGAGGACGGCATGGACCTGCTCGCCGACTACCCCGACCGGCAGCCACGCGCCTTCCCGGGCCTGCCGCCGCTCAACCTGACGATCTCCCTGGTCCTCTTCTTCGTGGCCTACTCCGTCTACATCACCCGCTTCCGGCCGGGCCGCGGCGACGGGCAGCGCAAGGCGAGCTTCGTCACGACGCTCGTGTTGCTCATGTCCCTGTACCTGCTGCCCTTCTTGCTGGACATGTCGGGTCATGGCGACGCCGGCGTCGTGGTGACCCTGGCCCACGCCCTGAGCGCCTGGCTCGTGGCCACGCTGCCCGGCGGCGCAGCGAGCCTCTGGCTGCTGACGGCCGCGACGTTGGTGGCGGGGTGGCTACTCATCTTGCATGGATTCCGGCGCGCCGAGTGGCCGCCGGTGCGGGAGGACGACGCCGTGTTCGACGTCCTGGGCTGATCCCCCGACGACGCCTGCCCCGCCATGCCCTCACCACCCGCACGGGGCAGGTCGGCCCCGGAGCACTCCCGCTCCGGGGCCGTTCTCGTGCCGATCTCGCTCGTAGGCTAGGCGAGGGGAAGGAAACGCTTCAGGGCCGCCTGGATGTGCTCGCCCGTCTCCCAGTCATGGGTCGACCCGTGCAGGCTGTGCGGCACGACGAAGATCACGAACGTCACGATCGCGGCCACCACCGACCAGATCGGCCGGCCCCGCCGCTGCTGCCAGGCGGCGATCACCCAGAACAGCACGGCCGCGGCGAGCTTGTTGTCGGTGAGGTCCTCGCCCACTGGCCAGCCGGTCCAGTAGGCGTCGAACGCGTACTGCTGGACGATGGGCCCGAGCATGAGCCCGCCCGCGCCGAGGCAGATCAGCGTGGCGACCGTCAGCCAGCCGAGTCCGGGACCACGCACGAGCGCCTCGAGCCCGGCCCGGAAGCTGAACAGCATCCCGAAGAACATGGCGAGGATGTGCACGGCCAGGACCGAATCGGGCACCGCCCCCTTGAACCGGAGCCGCGTCGCGAGGGTCGTCTCCTCGCCCTGCGCGCGCAGCGTCACCCGGTACTCGATCTTCGCCGCCTTGACCGGCTGCCCCGGCAACTCGGCCACGAGCTGCTCGCCGTCGCGCGCCATGGGCACGGTCTTCCAGGGCTCGTCGGTGGGCCAGCGCCGCCAGGCCACCTCGCCGTCCACCGGTCCGGGGGCTTCCAGCCTGACCGGCACGTTCTCGTCGATCGTCGCCGACCGTAGCAGGTCGCCCGTCACCTCGTGGCCGGCCACCGCGACGTCCACACCCAGCGGATACGTCGGGCCCGTCATCCGCTGCCACACCGCACTGCCCACCGTCACCAGCACCGCGAGAACCCAGAGCAGAACAGCTCGCCGCATGATCGTCCTTTCGAGCGACACGGATCGCAGACGCTGGATGGGGTGCCGGCTCGCCCGGTGAACTCCGCAGCGC
>WJIQ01000249.1 GCA_014730255.1 bacterium
GGACTTGCCAGATCGATTCTCAAACGACATATTGTATCCAGTTTCTTCAGGTCCGGGTCTTGCATCCTTTACCGGGAACCCAGAGGGACGACGATGGTTTGCAGGACCGTTCGCTGAGACCATCCCCGATCACATCCCCATATCCTCGTGGAGTCGAGCAGACGTGAATGACGACGTTCTCAAGGTCATGACCTATAACCTCCTGTCGGCAGAGAAGAAACGTCGCCGCTTCCCATGGGCCGACCGCCGTGGGAGCGTGGCCGACCTCATCACGCGGGTCGACCCCGACGTGATCGGCACGCAGGAGGCCAACTTCGCGCAGATCCGTGATCTGCAAGATCGACTGCCGCAGTACGGGCTGATTGCAGCCGGCAACCTCGGGCCGGGGCAGGTCGAGCACGACAGCAACTGGTACAGCGCGGTCTTCTACCACCGTGAGCGGATCGAGCGGCTCGAGCAGCCGGGCGAGCGGTTCTGGCTCTCTCCGCAGCCGGATCGCCCCGCCAGCCGCTTCGCGCTGGCCTCGCGGCCGCGCGTGGCGGTCTGGGCCATGCTGCGCCACCGTGCGACGGAGCGGCGCTTCCTCTTCGGGACCACCCATCTCGAGGCCTTCATGCCCGGGCATCGTCGCGAGGGCGCGCGCCTGCTGCAGGAGTACGTCGGTCGCAAGCTGCGCGAGCTCGGCGAGGAGATGCCCGTGTTCCTGACCGGTGACTTCAACGCCCGGGCCGACACGGCCGAGATCCGCCGCCTGAAACTCGATTCGACCGCCGGGCCGGCCCTGCACGACGCCTGGCAGGAGGCCGGACACGGCGAGAGCCGCGAGTCGGCGACCTTCCGGGGCCTGGACCTGCGCGACCGCGTGGGCAACTGGCTGCTGGGCCACCGTCGCATCGACTACGTGTTCTTCCGTCCCCGTCTGGAGATCGACGGGGTCGAGCGGATCGACTACGCCCGCTACCTGGCGCTCGATCAGGTGCCCCCGTCGGATCACGACCCCGTGCTGGCGTCGTTCCGGCTGGCGAGCTGATCATCCCGGCGGGGTCGGCGACCCGGTGGGGTTGAATCCCGTCCTCGATCCGTTACAATGCTTTGACATGGGGCCGTCGCGGGCGAGCCCGCTCGCCCGGGGGCCCAGGCATCACCATCTCAAGGAGGGCGCCCATGGAAGCGACACGGACCGCTCAGTTCGAAGGCCTGCTGCCCCAGGAGGTCCTCGCCCTTCCCATCGTCGAGATCCCCGTCGACGGCGTCACCGGGTTCAGCCTCCACGACGACGAGAAGCAGATCGTCTTCTTCGTCTTCGAGGAGGGCGTCTCGTTCCCCGATCATGCCCACTGCGCCCAGCGCGGGACCGTGATCTCGGGTGAGATGATCATGGAGGTCGAGGGCCGGACCAATCTCTACCAGGCCGGCGATCACTATCACGTTCCCGAGGGCGTCAAGCATCGGACCACGTTCTCGACGCGCACCGTGCTCGTGGACATGTCCGACGACCCGGCGCGCTTCCCGGTGCGCGGCTGAGGCCGCCCCGCCGATAGATTCCAGGTTCCACGGGAGAGGGTCGGCCGCGTGCCGGCCCTCGACCTTTTCCGGCCGGCGTTGACGAACCGTCCGCCATTGACGAGGTTACGGCCGCTGCCCGAAGCCCCCGGCCCGTGACGAGGACCGCCATGACGCCACGCATGGTCCAGCTGCGGCGATTCCGCCACCTGCTGTACGCCTGGCAGAACCGCCTCTCGCCCGACGAGACCACCCTCATGGTGGTCATCGCCATGGGCGTGGGTGTGATCGGCGGGTTCGGGGCGATCCTCTTCCGCTGGCTCGTCGACGTGGTCCAGGGCCTGGTGCTCGGCCGCGGCGAGCACACCGTCGAGCTGCTGGAGACCGTTCCCTGGTGGCACACGATGCTACTGCCGGTCCTCGGCGCGGTGATCGTCGGCCCCCTGGTGCACTACCTCGCGCGCGAGGCCCGCGGACACGGCGTGCCCGAGGTGATCGGGGCGATCGTCTTCCGGGGCGGCGTGATCCGGCCCATCGTCGCCGCGGTCAAGATCATCGCCAGCGCCATCACCATCGCCTGCGGCGGATCGGTGGGGCGCGAGGGTCCCATCGTGCAGATCGGCGCGGCCATGGCCTCGGGACTGGGGCAGTGGCTGCACTTCTCGCCCCAGCGGTTGCGCACGCTCATCGGTTGCGGCGCGGCGGCGGGCATCGCGGCCACCTTCAACGCGCCGATCGCCGGCGCGTTCTTCGCCCTGGAGATCCTGCTGCGCGACTTCGCCGTGGTCACCTTCGCGCCGATCATCGTCGCCAGCGTCATCGCCACGGCGGTCAGCCGGCATTTCCTGGGCGAGGCGCCGGCCTTCCCGGTGCCGGGCTTCCAGATGAACGGCCCCCTGGAGCTGCCCCTGTACCTGGTGCTCGGCCTGGTGGTGGGGCTGGTGTCGCTGGTCTACGTCCGCACGCTCTACTTCGCCGAGGACCGGTTCGAGCGCCTGCGGTTCCCGACCCCGCTCAAGCCCCTGCTGGGGGCGATCCCCCTCGGGGTGCTCTTCCTCTGGTTCCCGCAGGTCTACGGCGTGGGTTACGGCTCGATGGTCGAGGCGCTCGAGGGCAACCTGGATCTGCAGCTGATGGCGATCCTGATCGTCGTCAAGCTGGTCGCCGTGTGCCTGACGCTGGGATCGGGCTACTCGGGCGGCATCTTCGCGCCGGCGCTGTTCCTCGGCGGCATGACCGGCGGCGCGTGCGGGGCGCTGTTCAACCTCGTCTGGCCGGAGTTCAACGTGCCCGTCGGCGCCTTCGCCATGGTCGGCATGGCCGCGCTCGTCGGCGCGGCGACGGGCGGGCCGCTGACGGCCATCATCATCCTCTTCGAGATGACCGGCGAATACCGGGTGATCCTGCCACTGATGCTCACCAGCGTGGCGGCCGCGCTGGTGCACCGCTCGTTCCTCGAGGACAGCATCTTCACGTACAAGTTCACCCTGGAGGGGCGCCGCCTCGACCGCGGCCGCGAGAGCGCCATCCTGCGCGAGTACCATGCCGCGGACATCATGGACGTCAATCCCGGAACCATCCCGCTCGACGAGCCCCTGGACGCGGTGATCCAGCGGTTCCTCGACACCGATCACGAGCACTACTACGTCACCGACGAGCGTGGCCGCGTCAGCGGCGTGATCACCATCCACGACGTCAAGGACGTCCTGCACGAGCGTCACGTCGGTTCGGTGATCCTCGCGGCCGACCTCATGCAGCCGGCGCGTGGCGTGGTCGAGGCGCGCGACACGCTCGAGGACTGCCTGCTGCGGCTCGGCCAGGAGGATGCGGCCGACCTGCCGGTCGTGGTCTCGGACGGAGATCCGATCCTCGTGGGGGTGGTCACGCGCAAGGCCATCTTCGAGGTCTACAACCGCGAGGTCCTGCACCAGGAGGACCAGGGCATCAAGCTCGTGCACGGCGAGGCCCGCATGCGTGACTGCGTCGACCTGCCCGAGGCGTACAAGGTCCAGGTGTTCTTCCCGCCGTCGCGGTGGCTGGGGCAGAGCCTGCGCGAGCTCGACCTGCGGCGGCGGTACGGCATCTCCGTGCTCGCGGTCAAGCACGCCCAGAACCCGCGCAACGCGCAGAACGAGCTGCCCGATCCCGACCGTGTGCTCGAGCCCGGCGACCGGCTGATCATCGTCGGTCACGTCGACGACCTCGATCGGCTGCTCGCCGACGGCCGCGACATCGCCGGCCTGCGGCTGCCGCGGTGGTCGGGCTAGCCGGTGGTGCGACGGCCGGGCTTCCATGTTAATCTTCCCGGCGTTCCCGCACCCGTTTCGTCCGCCACGAGGGGAACCGGTCCCGTGACCCCGTCCACGTACTACAGCCACGAGCGCCCCCAGATGCGGCGGTACATCCCCCGCGAGGCGCGCCGTCTGCTCGATGTCGGGTGCGGAGGCGGCGGCTTCGCGGCCGGCCTGCGCGGCGAACGCGAGCCGGCGGGGCAGCGGCTGGAGATCTGGGGCCTGGAGCTCGACCCCGACGCCGCCGATCACGCGCGGGAGCATCTGGACGAGGTGCGATGCGGGGACGCCCTCGAGCTCGTCGACGGTCTGCCCGACGATCACTTCGACTGCGTGGTCATGAACGACATCCTCGAGCACATGGCCGAGCCCGAGGCGTTGCTGCGGGCGGTGCGTCGGGTGCTCGCGCCGGGGGGCCGGCTGGTGGCCAGCATTCCCAACGTCCGGCACTTCCCGCACCTGTACGATCTGGTCGTCCGGGGCGCCTGGGAGTACGGCGACGAGGGCATTCTCGACCGCACGCACCTGAGGTTCTTCACGCGCACGAGCATCCAGGGCATGTTCGCCCGCTGCGGCTACCGGCTGTTGCGGCAGGACGGGATCAATCCGACCGGTGCCTGGCGCTGGCGGCTCTTCGACCTCCTGACCCTCGGCCGCGCACGGGACATGCGCTTCTTGCAGTTCGCCTGCGTGGCCGAACCCGGCGGACGGGAGCGGTCGTGAGCACCATGCCCGACATCCTGACCATCGACGTCGAGGAGTACTTCCACGGCCACAACTACCTCGAACACGTCCCGCCGGAGACCTGGGAGGCCCAGCCCGCGCGCGTGGAGGCCAACACCGACCGCATCCTCGAGCTGCTCGACCGCCACGGGGTGCGCGCCACGTTCTTCATCCTCGGCTGGACCGCGGCGCGCCATCCGGATCTCGTGCGGCGCATCGCCGCGGGCGGCCACGAGGTCGGCTGCCACTCGTTCGCTCATCCGGTGGTCTTCGAGCTGACCCCGGAGCGCTTCCTCGCCGACACCGACCGCGCGCTCGAGGCCCTCGACCGCTGCGGCGTGTCGCCGCGCGGCTACCGCGCGCCCAGCTTCACGATCACCCCGCCCGTGCACGAGTTCCTGCACCTGCTGCGCGAGCGTGGCTTCGAGTACGACTGCTCGATCTTCCCCGTCGAGCATCCGCGCTACGGGCAGCCCCGCTCGCCGCGCACGCCCTTCCTCCTCGAGGGCGATCCGGATGGCCGCTTCGTCGTCCTGCCCATGCCCACCTGGCGGGTCGCCGGGATGAACCTGCCGTTCAGCGGCGGCGGCTACATGCGTCTGCTGCCGGGGTGGCTCTACCGCACCGTGCGGCGCCTGGCCCGACGTCAGGGGCAGCCGTGCCTGGTCTACCTGCACCCCTGGGAGTTCGACGACTTCCGGCCCGACACGGGGCAGGGACGGTTGCTGCGCTGGCGCAGCCAGATGGGGCTGGACACGATCCCGGGCAAGCTCGACGCCCTGCTGCGGGTCGGTCGGTTCACGACCCTCGCCGAGCACGTCGACCACCTGCGCGGGGGCGGGCTGCCGCGGCGCGGCCTGCCCCTGGTCGAGGACTGAAAAAAGTCGCCGGCGGATTGCAACCTTCCCACTGGAATCCGTATTCTCAGTTACCCCCCGCGTTGGCCGTGAACCCCTGAGTGATTCAGGAGGCGATCATGGCGCGCAAACACCTGACGATCCTGGCCATGGTGGCGCTGGTTCTGGCCGGAGCAGCCGCCGCCGATTCGACGGACGGAACCAACCACCCCCTCTTCAGCGCCCGTACCCTCGAGGCACGGACGGACGTGACCGCGGCGGTCACCAGCGATCTGGCCAAGGCCGATGGCGACACCGTGTACCTGCTCGGCGGCCCCGACCGTCAGGATGGCCGCTTCGAGGACCAGTGGGGCAACCCCGACTGGTACGGATGGGTCACCGAGGACTTCACCACCGCCGCGTCGATCTCGCCGTGGCAGGTCACCGACGTTCCCGAGCGCGTCCTGGCGGGCGACTGGTCGCTGATCTGCGGCGACGATGTCGATGTGCCCGGCGGCACCGAGTTCGGCTACGGCAACGACTGGAAGACGGCCGTCGTCTTCGAGCACACCGTCGACGACCCCGATGCCAGCAGTGTCGTGCAATTGACCGGCCTGATGCGGGTCGACACCGAGCCGGACTACGACTACGTCTACCTGCAGGTCTACCGCAGCGACGGCTGGGCCAACGTCAGCTCGGAGTCGTTCTGGGATGGCACGGCCGACATCGGTCTCGACGTCACCTTCAACGTCGCCCCGCGCGACTACACCGGCCCGCAGCAGGACCAGATCCACCTGCGCTTCTACTTCGAGTCGGACCAGGCCTGGTCGGACGAAGACGGACTCTTCGATTCCGACGGGGCGGTCATCCTCGACGATCTCGTGGTCACGGTCGACGGTGCGATCATCGACAGCGAGGACTTCGAGGACGGCGTCTCCGACCGCTGGATCGAGGAGCAGATCGTCGGCGTCGGCGACTTCGCGAGGCTGTACTCCAACCTGCAGGACCTCGATCCGTGCCGCAGCAACACCAGCACCCAGGTCGCCTTCGTCGACGACGGCGAGGTCGTGCCCGGCACCGGCGGGACGCCCGGCCAGACCTGGCGCTACGGCCCCGGCGGCTACATCGTCAACAACACCGGCGGTCTGCTCGGCCCGGAGTACTACATCGAGAACGGCATCGTCAGCCCGCCGCTGCAGTGGATCGACGGGCATGACGCGGCCCAGCTGACCTTCGGCGTGTACATGCACGAACCGATGACCCAGTCGTCCGGTGGCACGATGTATCTCTGGTGGGTCCGCAGCACGAGCAGCGACGACCCGGACATGCTGCGCTTCGAGGACTGGGAGAACGACCTGACGGTGTGGTATGGACCGCCCGTCTACAACAACCACAACATCGATCTGACCAGCTACCTCGAGCCCGGCCGCAAGTGGTTCCAGGTGCGGCTCGAGGTCTGGGAGGCGGGCTGGCTGTTCGGCATCAACGGCAGCGACGGCACGCCGCATCCCTACTTCGACAACATCCGCGTGTTCTCGTACCCGTACGGCGGGCCCGCCATCAACCATGATTCGCTGTTCCTGGCCCAGGACAGCTTCCCGGAGCAGGGGGACATCGATTTCAACAACCTAAGCACCAACAGCATCCGCTTCGACATGGCGCGGAACATCAGCCAGACCGCGCACCTGCGGAACGATCCGGGCGACTCGCTGTTCGTCGACGTCGTGCCGGTCCGCTCCGGCTCGGTGCTGCTCGAGCGGCCGCGCATGGTCGTGCGCATGAAGGGCAATCCCCTGTTTCACGACTACCGGCAACTGCCGGCGGGATTCAGTCGCGACGGCGACATCATCACCGGCGAGGTCGTGGGCGACTCGACCTACACCGGCCCGGGCAACCTCGTGCAGGACCGCTATCAC
>WJIQ01000250.1 GCA_014730255.1 bacterium
CTCGGACCGCATGTGGGGCGACGTCTCCAGCCGCATCAACATCCGTCCCGGCTCGAACCGCAACCTGCAGTTCTCCCTCGACAACACGATCGACCCCTACAGCTGGTCGCTGCAGCGGACGACCTTCCGCTACTCGTTCGGGTTCAACGGCAAGCTCGACACGGGCTTCCTCGGGCAGGAGCGAGTCGACGTGCAGAACGAGGGGATCGCCCGGCTCCAGGCGGCCTCGCCGGACACGGCCGCCGCCGACACCACCGGCCTCGACGATCAGTGGGACGATTTCGGCGACCAGGGCGAGACGGTGATCGAGGACAGCCGGGAACGCGACCGGCGCCAGCAGGAGCAGCGTTCGCGCCCCGGTCAGGACGCTGGCGAGACGGAGAACGGGCGCTTCATCCCCTTCAGCCTCTCGGGCACCATCTCGCTCAACGACAGCAAGGGGCGCGAGCTGACCTCGCGCGGCAGCCTGCGGCTGAAGACGCAGCTGACGAGGGACTGGTCGTTCAACTACACCGCGTCCATCGACTTCAAGGACGGGCAGCTCGATCGCCAGGAGTACCGCCTGACGCGCGACCTGCACTGCTGGCGCGTGGAGTTCATGCGCACGATCTCGCGCGACCGCTCGGAGTTCGCCTTCCGCTTCCACCTGCTGTCGATCCCCGAGCTCAAGCTCACCAGCGGCCGCGACAACATGCTCGGCACGGCGCGCGGGCTGTCGTCGGGGCTGGGGATGGGTGGGTTCTAGGCCGGCGCCATCGATCGGGGCTCCAGGCGATCCGTCCCGTCCTCAGGCGGTTTTTCGTTGACAGCCTGCCTCGTGTGCGCCCCAATGGGGGCTACCGAAAGGAGGTAGCTGGATGAACAAGACCGAACTGATCGAAGCCCTGATGAAGAAGACCGACCTCAACAAGCGTCAGGCCGGTGACGTGCTGAACGCCCTCTTCTCGACGAGCGATGACAAGAAGAAGGTGGGCATCATCCCGGCGCAGGTGGCCAAGGGTGACAAGGTGACGCTGACGGGGTTCGGCACCTTCGAGCGCCGCGCTCGCAAGGCGCGCACGGGCCGCAACCCGCAGACCGGCGAGACCCTGAAGATCGCGGCGGCCAAGTACCCGGCCTTCGCCGCGGGCAAGGCCTTCAAGGATCGGGTCCACAAGCCGAAGAAGAAGTAGATCCAGCTCGATGCCGGCAGGGGCGGCCGCTGGCCGCCCCTTCGTCGTCTCCGGCATCCCGGTCCGGGAACCATGGCCGGGTCACCGGTGTAGACGCCCACCGTCGGCTTGCTCCGCGCTCGGCCCGGAGACTATAATGGAGGCCGCCACCGGCCCGGCGTACCGTACGCCGGCAGGGATTTCTCTTCGAAAGGCATCTCGATGCGACTGATGCGACGCATCTTGCGCGATATGGGCAGCCTCGCCCTGGTGATCCTCGGCACGAGCGCGGGCGTGCTGCCGAGCGCCCGTCCCGCCCTCGCCCAGGGCAGCGACGAGGGCTGGGCGCCCGTGACCATCGTCTACACGAGCGACGTCAAGGGGCACATCGAGCCCTGTGGCTGAAAGACCAAGGTGCGAGGCGGGTTGGCCCGGAGGGCCACCTTCTTGACACAGATCTGGGATGCGGGCATCGAGCCGCTGCTGGTCGACGCCGGCGACGTCATGGGCAACCGGACGCGCAAGCAGAAGGACCAGACCGATTTCCTGCTCGAGCAGACCGCCACGTTCGGGTACGACGCCATCGGACTCGGTGAGCGCGATCTGAACTACGGCTACGACTACCTGCGGGAGGTCATGGAGGAGCATGGCCTGCCGTTCACCAGCGCCAACGTGCGCTTCGCCGACACGGGCGAGCTGATCCTGCCCGAGTACCGGATCATCGAGCGCTCGGGCATCCGGTTCGGCGTGTTCAGCGTCATGGATCCCGGCCAGAAGATCATCAGCATGGCGGCCAACGACCGCGAGTACACGGTCGCCGATCCGCTGGTGACCGTGCGCGAGCTGGTGCCCCGGCTGCGCGAGCAGTGCGACACCGTGGTGCTCCTCAGCCACCTCGGCGACCGCGGCACCGAGCGGCTCGTGCGCGACGTGCAGGGCGTGGACGTCGCCGTGGTCGGCCACACCTTCCGCAGCTACAACCGGGAGAAGATCGTGGCCGATACGGTCCTGCTCTCGGCGGTCTACGATGGACGCGTGATCGGGCGGTCGGACGTCAACATCAACCGCGAGGACGGCCGGGTGATGTCGGTGCAGGTGCAGGTCACCTCGCTCGACGACTCGGTCGACGACGACCCGACGATGCTCGCGGCGACGGAGGACTTCCTGCGGCGCGTCGAGGAGGAGCGGCTGGCCCAGCGCGCGGCCTTCCCCCGCGATCTCGGCGACGAGTCGGAGACCTTCCTGGGCATCCACAACTGCAAGGCGTGCCACACCGGGGTCTACAACCAGTGGCGCAAGACCGATCACTCGCGGGCCTACACGGCGCTGCGGGCGGCCAACATGCAGACCGAGCCGGAGTGCCTGGTCTGCCACACGACGGGCTACCGGCACCACAACGGGTTCGACGAGGAGCACAACACGAGCATGACCCAGGTGCAGTGCGAGGCCTGCCACGGCTACGGCACGCAGCACAATCGCGACGGCCGCATGAACGAGATGGCGCGGGAGTCGTGCACGACCTGCCACGACAACGCCAAGCGTCCGTGCTTCGACGAGACCGAGGACACGCCATTCGACTATGCGACGTACTGGGAGAAGATCGCTCACTGAGCGGCTCGCGTTCCTGATCCTGGCGCTGCTCCTGGCCGAGCCGGGAGCAGCGCTCGATCTGTTCACCCTCTGGCAGCGCCCCGAGCTGCCACTCAACCTCGCGGCGGGATCGCGTGTCGATTACCGGCGCCAGGCATTGACCGAAGGGCGGCGCCGCGACGACATCCTGCGCGTGCAGTGCCTCGGCCGTGATCGCGACGGGCACTGGGTGCTCGAGGTGCTCCAGCTGGTCGAGCTCGAGCCCGACAGCCTGGTCGTCGTGCCGGGCGAGGGGTTGCGCCTGCACCTGACCGGGAGCTTCGTCGAGCGCCGCGGCGACCTCTCGGCGGCGGTGGCGGAGGTGCATCTCTGGCGCGATGGCGAACGGTCCGAGCTCGTGGGCGACGAGTGGCGTCGCGATCCCCTGGTCACCGCCTCGTTCAGCGGCGAGTTCGAGCCGGACACGGTCCGCGAGGTGGATCCGACCGTACGGGTGATCGGTGCGCACGAGCTGCGCTGCCGGCAGTGGGAGTACGCCGCGGCCGACACCCAGCGGGCGACGCTGCCGGCCGGCGAGATGGTGCAGATCTCCCGGCAGGAGGTCGCCGCCGCGGTGCACGAGGACATCCCCCTGCTCGGCCTGGCCTATGTCACCGAGCGGCTGCGCGCCGAGTCCACGCTCGACCCGCCGAGCGATCGCTTCGCCCCGCCGCCGCCCCAGATCCGCGTCGAGATGCTGGAGTGCCTCGCGTTCGCACGCGACGCGACCCCGGTCCTCGGTCCGTTCGAGCGTGCCGAGGATTGAACGCGCGAACACCCTGTGATATACTATGGCGATGCAGTATAACGAGTTGGACCAGTTGCGGGATCGCGCCCATCGCTACCTGCTGGACGTGGACCGTCCCGTGGAATCCCAGGCCATCGCCCGCCACCTGTTCGGCCCCCAGCGTCACGAGATGCCGGAGGCCCAGGTCGTCGTGCGGTCGCTCCTGGACGCCGACCCCCGCTTCCTGCGCACGCACTGCCGCCGCTGGTCGGCGCGCTGGGCGCCGCATCTGCAGCAGTCGGCCTGCGAGGCCGCGTACGTGGTGGTCGACCTCGAGACGACCGGCAGCCTGATCGGGGTCGACGAGATCATGGAGATCGGCATCGTCCGCGTGGAGAACGGTCGCCTCGGCGAACGCTATTCGACGCGCGTGCGGGCCAGCCGCGGGGTGCCGCCGTGGGTGAGCCGTCTGACGGGCATCCGTGACGCCGACCTCGTGGATGCGCCGAGCTTCGAGGAGGTCGCGCCGCGCGTGGTCGAGCTGCTCGACGGCGCCGTCTTCGTGGCGCACGACATCCGCTTCGACCAGCCCTTCCTGCGCTGGGAGATGGGCAAGCGCGAGCTCGACTTCCCCTGCCGCGTCGGTCTCTGCACGCTGCAGGTCTCGCGCGCGCTCTGGAGCGACTTCTCGAGCCACAGCCTGGCGGAACTCGCCACGTCCCTGGGTGTTTCCCATGGCAAGCCCCATCGGGCCGGCGACGACGCCATGGCCGCGGCGGGGGTCCTGATGAAGGCGCTCGAGTCGTTCAACGGCTCGACCGACGTCACCCTGGGCGATCTGATCGGGCTCGAGCCGGGCGCCCGGCCGGCCGCGCGCCGGAGCGCGCAGTCCTGACGGATCCTTGACTCGGACCATCCAATAACCTAAGATGCTGGCCGTGCATCAGTTGCCTCACGACCCCACGCGCTCAAGGAGGAGTGCCCATGGCTGTCAGGGAAGACGAGGTCCTGGTCCGTGATCCCAGCTACGTCAAGTACGAGCGGCTGCTGCAGCGGGCCGAGGCCGAGGGTCGGATCGACGGCGAGTTCAGCTGCCTCGTCTGCGGCATGCGCTACCGCGAGAAGATCGACGCGGAAGCGTGCTGCAACTTCACCAATTGACGCCTGATCCGCGGGGCGCGGCGGGACGGCGATCCGGCCGCGCGGCCGGTGATGCAGGTGGACCGTGAAGATCAACCAGTACTGCTCCGTCTGCAAGAAGCAGCTCGACATGGAGGTCATCTCCACCGACGACGGTGGAGACGATGGCGTGATCTGGCTGCGCTGCCCGGAGTGCCAGGGATTCCTGCCCAAGTTCACCGGCGAAGGGCTCGCCCCGTCGCCGGCGGCGGGGACCGACCCGGACGAGGCCGCCGGCGACGAGGGAGCGCCCGGTGCCGCGACGACGACGGATGCGGAGCCGGACGCCGGGCCGTCGCTCGACACCTCCGACACCTCCGACCCGGCGGACGGGGCCGTCGACCCGGAGCCCGACGTGACGGACGTGCCCGCGCCGGACCTCGAGGCGGTCGCCGACATCGAGATCCCGACGACCACCGAGACCGAGCCGGACACCGGGCCGGTGCCCGGGGGCGCCGGAGAGACGGATTCCGGGGTCGAGGCGGAGCCGATCGCCGAGTACGCCGCCATGCTGGCCGAGACCGACGTGGCCAGCGCGCGTCCCTACCGGCCCAGCTCGCGCTACTCCGTGGGCGATGCCGTGCATCACCTCGCGTACGACGACATCGGTGTGGTGGTCGGCTTCGAGTCGATCCCCGGAGGGCGGACCGTCGCCAAGGTCTTCTTCGAGAAGGCCGGCGTGGTGCGTCTGATCGCCCAGGCGGCGGACCCGGAATGATGGACGCCTCGCCGGCGTCGCGCCGTCCCTGGCGAGGACCGTCGTGGCGGCGGACCGGTCGCCTCGCCCTGGCGGTCGCGGGCTCGCTCCTGGCGATCTCCGCCCGTGCGCAGATCCACGACCACGTGCCGCCTCCCTGGAGCGCGCTGGCCGATTCGGCCAGCCGCCGTGGCGTCACCCTGAGCTACGGCCTGATGCCCGGATCGGAGCCGGAGTGGCGGGCCGAGCGCGCGTCCCTGGCGATCCGCCTTCCAGTGGGGGAACGCTCGGTCGTGTACCTGCGCGGCAGCGTCGTGCGCATGGAGCTGGGCGAGACGACGCTCCTCGAGCGCTGGCCCGACCTGGTGGGTGAGGCCGAGGACGCCGGCGAGTTCGAGGACGACGTCGGTGTCGCTCGCAACGGGTTCGGAACGCCCGAGCTGGGGGTGATCTTCCCGCTCGATCTGCCCGCGATCGGCCCCGGGCACGCGGCGTTCCAGGTGGGTCTTCCCTTCGGCCGCGAGGTGCTCTACCCGTACTCCTCGCGGGCGCTCGCCCTGGGGCTGGACTGGCGCAGGCGCGCCATCGCGGTCGGCCCGCTCACCGTCAGCCCGTTCGTCGGCTGGGAGATCAACCTCGATGCGAGCGGCGAGACCTTCGCCCCGGAGGCGTTTCCCGATGGACCCCGCTGGGGCATGGAGGTCGGCGTCCCCTGGACGTCGCCCCACGGCGTGAGCATCCGCGCCAGGGCGCGCGAGCTCGAGGCCCATCGCCACGAGCGGCGCCTGGAGCTGACGGGCTGGATGCCGCTCGCCTCGCGCCATCGGCTCTGGCTGCAGATCTCGCACGGTCCCGGACACTGCCGTCATCTCTTCGCCGAATGGATGGCGACTCTCACCTTCGATATGCGCGGGCTGCTGGCGCCCGACTCCTGAGACCCCACGACCGCAAAATGCCATGCGACCGGGATCGATCCCGGATTGGTCGTCGATTCCCCGTCGTTCCTCATCGTCCCGGATCGGGAGGACCCGGGGGCGCTCGCGGCGCGTGGTGCCGCACGCGACCGCCGGACGTCCCGATGGCATGCTGCTTGTTGGTTGTCCGCCGGACGCGAGGCTGGTTCGCGTTCGGCAACGGAGGGCACGCTCAGCATGGCCAGGGTTCTCGTCGGTGGTGATGATCGGGGGTGCGAGCAGCTGCGACGCTGGCTCGAGGCCTGGGGACTGCGAGCGCGGCGGCTCGACCCTCACGAGCACCCGGCGGCCGTCTCCACCGAGCGTGCCCGGGCCGTCGTGTACGCCTGCAGCGATCGGGCCTCCGTGCCGCCGGCGCCGGCGGCGGCGCCCATGGCGGCGCCCCTGGTCGTGGTCGGTCCCGGTGACGCCGGCGAGCTCGAGCTCCTGGCCTGGGATCGCGTGACCGACCCCGGTCCGGCGGGTGAGCGGCTCGCGGCCGCGCTGCGCCCATGCCTGGACGATGGCGCGGCGCTGCAGCGCGGCGGCCCCGCGTTCCGCGACTTCCTCAACCACGAGCTGCGCACCCCCCTGACGGCCGCCGGCATGGCTCTGCAGACGCTGGCCCTGCATCTGGAGTCTGCCGGCGGCCCGTCGCTCGACCTGCTGGACACCGCCCTGCGCAACATCCAGCGCCTCGAGCAGACGGTCGAGTGGGCCACCGACTACGTCGTGGACGAGCCCCGGGCCCAGGCGCCGGCGACGCTGCCGCCGGTCCAGCTGACCGATCTGCTGGCCGACCTCGACGCGATCGATTCGGGCCTCGATCTGACCTGGTCGACCGATATCGGCGACTGGGATGCCGAGACCAGCATCGCGCGCGACGAGTGGCGACGACTCCTGCGGCAGGTGCACCGTGCACTGGCCTTCCAGCAGGCCGACGCCGCGGTGCGGCTGCGCGTCAGCCTGACCGGCGATCAGGAGGGGCTGCTGCTGGTGTTCGAGATGCCCCGGCGGCAGAACCGTGGCGACCTCGCCGACACGTGCGAGGAGCAGCTGCGGCGCCTGCTGACGTTCACGGTCCACCCCGACCTCGCGCGGCGTCTGCAGCTGCGGTACGACGTGGTGCTCACCGGCGAGGGCCTGCGCCTGCGCCTGCTGCTGCCGACCACGGCGAGCGAGCCGGTCGCGGCCATGCAACCCGCCTGAGCGATCCCTCCCGCTGGACGCTGGTGGACCCCGGTGCTACGCTGCCCCGGAGCCGGTCCGTCGCCGGCTGCGCGCCAAGGAAGGGCCCCGCGTGTCCACTCGTGATCCCGAATTCGCCGCGCTCGCGCACGACCTGTCCCAGCTGCTCTGGGCGATCCAGGGGCGGGCGCGGACGCTGGCCGCCGGCGAGGAGGGCGATCGCGCGCGCGCCCTGGCCTGCATCGCCGAGGATGCCGCGACCGCGGCCGCGATGCTCGGCGGCGACGACGACGGACCCTGTGATCTGCGCGCGACGACCGAGGCGGCCTGGCGGCAGGCCCACGACCGCCTCGGGCACGATCCCGACGCTGGACCGTGGCGCCTCGACGGTCCCGACGAGCCGGTCTGGGTCGCCTTGCCCGCGACCGCGCTGCGACGCGTGCTGGCCAACCTGCTCGGCAACGCGCTGGAGGCCATGCCCGGCGGTGGTCGCGTCACCTGCCGGCTCGAGCGCGGGCCGCAGGTCCTGGTCTGGACGGTCGCCGACGAGGGCCCGGGCGTGCCGCCCGCGCTCGCCGACCGGCTCTTCGAGGCGGGCGCCACCCACGGCAAGGCGGGCGGCCAGGGGCTCGGCCTGGCCGGATCCCGTGCGCTCCTGCGGCGCCTCGGCGCCGACCTCGTGCATCGCGCCGACGGACCGGGGGCGACGTTCGCGGTGATCGTCCCGCGGTCGCTGCAGGCGCGGCCGCCGGCGACGCCGGACCCGGCCGGTTCGCCAGCGGCGGCCAGCGCGCCGGCGCGGCTCCTGGTCGTCGACGACGAGGCCACGGTCAGGACCATGCTCGCCGAGATGCTCGCCGTCGACGGCCACGAGGTGACGCTCCGCGCCGATCACGATTCGGCGCTGGCCGACTTCACCGCCGGCACGTACGATGCGGTCCTGATCGACCTCGGCCTGCCGGGGCGTTCGGGACGCGAGCTGGCCCGCGCGCTGCGTGCCAGCGATCCGGACCTGGCCCTCGTGATGCTCACCGGGTGGGGGCGCGAGCGCGACCTGGACGATCTCGACGCGGACGAGGCGGACCTGACGGGCGTCAAGCCGCTCGACCAACCGATCCTACGCGACCTGCTGGCGCGGGCGGTGGCGCTCACCGCCCGGCGGCGGACGACGGCGGAGGCCTGAACGACGTGCGTGCCAAGATCCTCGTGATGCTGCTGGTGGTGATGCTCGGCGCGGGGGCGACCGCGCCGGCGAGCGAACTGTCCCTCGCCGTGGTCGACAGCCTCGCGTTGCCCGGCGACCGCGTGGCGGGCCTGACCTGGGCCGGGGTCGACACCCTGGCCATGCTCGTGACCGAGGTGGACAGCATGGCGCTGACCGACTCGCTCGAGGTGTTCCTGGTGGTCGGCGACACGACCGGGACGGTCTACTGGCAGGAGGATTTCACCGGCGTGCTCTCGCGCGGTCTGGCCTGGGACGGCGAGTTCTTCTGGAGCACGGGCGACGACACCGAGGGCGGCTCGCTCCTGTACAAGATCGCCGCCGACACCGTGGCGGTCGAGGAGGTCTACTCGACTCCGGGGCATCGACCGATGGACCTCGCGTTCGACGGTCGCTGGCTCTGGCTGACCGACCGCGACAACGGGCGCATCGACCGCATCGACCCGGAGACCGGCAAGCTGACCCGCTCGGTCGGCGCGCCGGGGTTCTCGCCGACCGGCCTGGCCTGGGACGGCCGCGCCATGTGGCTGGCCGAGGCGGGGACCGGTCGCCTGACCCGGATGCAGGGCGGCCGGCTGCAGCGACGGGCGCCCGTCGCGGCCGACGACTGGTTCCTGCGCGGGCAGGACGCCCTGATGGCCCACGACGGCCAGTCGCTCTGGATCCTGGTCGATGGCCAGCGATTCGCGATCGCCTATCGACGTGATGGCCGAGATTGATTATCAATTCTGTTGAAAAACTTTTCTGATTCGCGACACTCGATTCTTGTTGCGGCGCTGGCCGAGCGTCGTTACCT
Source organism: bacterium (assembly GCA_014730255.1). GTDB lineage: Bacteria > Krumholzibacteriota > Krumholzibacteriia > LZORAL124-64-63 > LZORAL124-64-63 > Glo-17. The sequence continues at coordinate 9,543 of WJIQ01000250.1, forward strand.
AATGAAACATGATAATAGTCGTCATGTTTAATTCGGAGTCCGGTGACACAGCGAAGCCCAGGCATGGAACCCGAGCTGCGGCTCGTTTCGAGAAGAGAGGTCGACATGGCTGTCGTCGATAACCAGCAGACCCCCGTGGACGAGAAGTTCGTCAAGGAGAAGGAAGCGGCGTTCCTCGAGTTCATCCAGACCAAGGGTCTGAAGACGACCCGGCAGCGGAGCACCATCGTGCAGGTGTTCTTCCGCCTTCGTGGTCACATCTCCGTCGAGGAGCTGCTGCGCGAGGTCAAGAAGGTCAACCCGAAGATCGGCTACGCCACGGTGTACCGCACCCTCCACCTGCTGGTCGAGAGCGGCCTGGTGGAGGAGCGGCGGTTCGGGGACGGCCTGGCCCGGTACGAGGGGCGCAACGAGGTCGAGCACCACGATCACATGATCTGCCTCGAGTGCGGCAAGATCCGCGAGTTCTCCAACCCCAAGCTCATCGAGCTGCAGGAGCAGCTGGCGCGGGAGAACGGCTTCAAGATCTTCCGTCACCGGCTCGAGCTCTACGGCTCCTGCGAGGACGCCTCGACCTGCGCGGCGGGCGGTCGCATGCAGAGCGAGGGCTGATCCGACACCCTGGGCGGGGGTGGCGGCGACGCCGCCCCCGCTTGACACTCCCCGCCGCCGCATCGAACTTCCATCTCATGCACGACCATCCCTGTTCGCCATGGCTGCGGATCCGCGTCGACGCCGGTGCGCTGCGGGACAACGTGGCCCGCTTCCGCGCGCTGGCGCCGCCGCCGGCGCGCCTGATGCCCATCGTCAAGTCCGAGGCCTACGGCCACGGTCTGGAGCTGGCCGCGCGCGCGTTCGTCGATGGCGGCGCCGACTGGCTGGGCGTGCAGACCCTGCGGGAGGCCTCGCGGCTCCGCGCCGCCGGAACCACGGTGCCCATCCTGATCCTCGGGCCGGCCACGGCCGAGGAATTCGCCCGGGCGACCGAGCTGGGGTGCGACGTGACCGTCGGGTCGCTGGCCGCGCTGCGAGCGGCGGCGTCGGCAGGCACGGGACGGCTGCATCTCAAGGTCGAGACGGGCGTCAACCGGCAGGGCATCGTCGAGGACGAGCTAGAGGAGGCCCTGGCGATCCTGGCCGCGAACCGCGATCTGGAGCTCGCCGGCATCTCCAGCCACTTCGCCGACATCGAGGACACCACCGATCACCGCTTCGCCCGGAGGCAGCAGGAGCGCTACGAGGCCTGGTGCGCGCGTATCGAGAACGCGTCGGGCGGACGCCCGTTGCGCCACATGACCTGCAGCGCGGCGACCCTGCTCTGGCCCGAGACGCATCACGACCTGGTGCGGGTGGGCATCAGCGCGTACGGGGTCTGGCCGAGCCGCGAGACGCTGGTCTCGGCGCGGTCGGAGGGGCGGGCGGAGGTCCACCTGCGCCCGGCGATGACCTGGGCGGTCGCGATCTCGCAGGTCCGACCGGTGCCGGCCGGCGAGACCGTCGGCTACGGCCGCACCTGGCTCGCGCCGGTGGACAGCCGCATCGCCGTGCTGCCGGTCGGCTATGCCGACGGCTACATGCGCGGCCTGTCCGGCCGGGCGCACGTCCTGATCCGCGGCCAGCGTGCCCCCCTGCGGGGACGGGTCTGCATGAACCTGTGCATGGTGGATGTCACCCACATCCCCGGCGTCGAGGCCGGGGACGAGGCGGTGCTCCTCGGCACGCAACAGGACGACGTGATCACGGCCGAGCAGATGGCCGACTGGCTGGGCACGATCGCGTACGAGATCCTGACGCTTCCCCGCGATACCTGGCACCGCACGGAGGTCTGACCCCATGCTCGAACGATTCCTGAGGACCCGGGACGACGACGACGACGAGGTGATCGACCGGCCGGCGGCGGTATGCGCCTTGCTCGTGGCCGCCGCGCGCGCCGACGGCGAGTTCGCGGCCGACGAGGCCCGCACCGTCGCCCAGCTGGTGGCCGCGTACTTCGGCCTCTCGCCCGAGGACACGGCGGCCCTGGTGACGGTCGCGGCCGGCGACGGGCGCCTGGATCTCTATCCGGTCACCAGCTGGCTCGTCGATCACACCGACCGGGCCGAGCGCCGGGACGTCGTCGGTCTGATGTGGCGCGTCGTGCTGAGCGACGGGCGTCTGGCCGGGCACGAGGACGCCCTGGTGCACCGCGTGGGCAAGGCGCTGCAGCTGCCGCACCGGGAGATCATCGCCGAGAAGCTGGCGGCCGGTCGCGAGGGCTGACGCCGGGACGGCCTTTCCCGGAACCGCCGGGCGGGGGATCGCGGCTCGCGATCGTCGGTCGACGACGGTGGGCACGCCGGCGCGATCGTCGATTTTCGATGGCCTCAACGCTTTGCGAAGAAATCAATAACGACAATGGTCCCGTTTTTGAGAGAAATGCCTCGAAATCGTCCCGGACGGGCGAGATTGAGGCCCCCCGCGCGCCGGTGATACAATTCATCGGTTCATAGCCCTGACGCTGCCGCTGGCGATCCCACCGGGAGGACATGATGATCTCGAGGTTCCTGCGCTCTGTTCTGATCACGCTGGCCGTCGTCGTGACGGCCACGATCGCGCCGGCCGCCTGGCTCGGCACCGGCCCCGAGGCCGCGCCCGACGTCACCGTCCGTGACGCGAGCGTCGGCCGCACCGTGATCGACGTGACGCTGTCCGGCGTCCAGACCGACATCGTCTCGATCGACGGCCGTGATCACGCGAAGATCGTCCTGCCCGGGCACGTCCAGCTGCTCGAGCGCGGCGCGCCGCAGCTTCCGTACGTGACCAAGAGCGTGATCATCCCCGACGAGGGCACGCCGGCGGTCAAGGTCACGGACGCCGTCTGGCGCGAGTATCCCACCGCGCCGATCGTGCCGGCCAAGGGACCGATCCCGCGCTCGGTCGATCCCAAGACCGTGCCTTACGAGTTCGGCCCGGCCTACGACGGCGGCGTGTTCCCGGCCGAGATCGCCACGGTCAGCGAGCCGTACATCGTCCGCGACCACCGGGGCACGAACCTGCGCCTGTTCCCCCTGCAGTGGGACGCCGATCGCGGCGTCCTGCGCGTGCTCGAGCGCGTCACCCTCGAGGTGACCACCTCCGGCCGTGGCGGCGTGAACGTCAACCGGCCGTCGATGGCGCCGGCCAACCGCGTCTTCGAGGCGCTGTACGCCCAGCAGTTCCTGAACCACGACGATCTCGCCAAGTACACCGTACCGGCCGAGGACGGTCCGATGCTGGTGGTCTGCTACGACGCCTTCATGGGCCCGATGCAGCCGTTCGTCGACTGGAAGCGCGAGCGTGGCCTCGACGTCGAGATGATCTCCACGAGCAGCGTCGGCGGCACCGCCACCGGCATCAAGAACGCCATCCAGGAGCGTTACGACAGCCCCGAGGGCCTGGTGTTCGTGGTCCTGGTCGGCGACGGCCAGCAGCTGCCCTCCTACAGCGGCGCCTACGAGGGGGCCAACGACGACACCCGCTTCGTGCGCCTCGACGGCACCGACGTCTATCCCGACGCGCTGATCAGCCGCATCTCGGCCCAGAACACGACCCAGGTCCAGACCCAGATCACCAAGATCATCACCTACGAGCGCGACATCACCGGCCCGGCCGACTGGACCCACATGGCCGCCGGCGTGGCCAGCAACGAGGGCTCGCCCACGGACGCCACGCGCATGGACTGGATCCGCGAGGATCTGCTCGGCTACACCTTCACCGACGTCGACCGCATCTACCAGGGACAGGGCGGCACCACGTCGCAGATCACCGCCGCGGTCAACGAGGGCCGCAGCGTGGTCAACTACCTCGGCCACGGTTCGGGCACGGCCTGGACGAGCGTCTACTTCAACAACTCCAACGTGCACGCGCTGACCAACACCGCCTGGCCGTGGATCATCGACGTCGCCTGCCTCAACGGCGGCATCGGCGCCATCGGCGAGAGCTACGACGAGGCCTGGATGCGCGCCGGCTCGCCCGATCAGCCCCACGGTGCGATCGGCGTCTACGGCTCGTCCACGAGCTGCTCGTGGGTGCCGCCGACGGTGATGCAGGCCGAGTCCATCGACCTGCTCGTGGCCGAGACCAGCAACGTGCTCGGCGTGCTGATGCACGCGGGGATCATGCAGGTGCTCGACGAGTACGGCACCTCCGGCGTGGGCCTGCAGATGGTCGAGCAGTACAACCTGTTCGGCGACTGCTCCCTGGTCGTGCGCACCGACTCGCCCAACCAGATGAGCGTGGCGCACCAGCCGGTCGTCCCGCTGATGACGCCCACCTTCGCCGTCGACACCGGCGTGGCGGGCGTGACCGTCACGCTCAGCGGCAACGGCGTGATCTACGGCACCGGCGTCACCGACGCTTCCGGTTCGGTCGAGCTGGTGATGAGCCACCCCGTCGACACCATCGGCGAGGCGACCCTGACGGTCTTCGGCTACAACCAGGAGACCTACCAGAGCACCCTGCAGGTGGTCGTGCCGGCGGACATCGCCATCGAGCCGGCCACCGTCCCGGTGGGCGAGACCACCACGGTGACCGTCACCGTGACCGACCCGGACACCGGCGAGGGCATGGATGACGTCATGGTCGACATCGTCGGCTTCGGGTTCACGGCCGAGCCCGTGCAGACCGACGTCGAGGGCCGGGTCAGCTTCGAGGTCACGCCGGAGTTCGGCGAGACGCTGGCCGTGCGCGGTCAGGAGATCGGCACGACCTATTACATGTTCGACGAGGGCCTGGCCGTGACCGGGGCGATGTCGATGGGCGAGGTGACCTTCGCCGCGTCCGTGCCGTCGATCGGCATGGACGGCACGCTGACGCCGCACATCGAGGGCCAGGTGACGGCGACCAGCCGCAACCAGGGTTTCGACCTGCACCTGCAGGGCGGGGGCGTGGCGATGGTCGAGTCGACCACGGGCGGCGAGCTGACCGTCGCGGTGACCCCGACCGAGCTGAGCGACGTCACGGCGACCGTCACCAAGACCGGCTACGACATCGTCCAGCAGACCATCACCGTGGTCGAGGCGTTCGGCGAGCTGGCCGGCACGGTGCGTGACGGCGACGACGGCGACGCGCCGCTGGCGAGCGCGCGCGTGGTCGGCTACCCCGAGGGCGCCGACCCGGACGGGGCCACGCCCCTGTTCGACCTCACGACGGACGCCGAGGGCCGGTTCGCCGCGCCCGAGGAGCTGCCCGTCGGCTACTACGACCTGTACGTCACCAAGTTCGGCTACCTGCCCTACCAGGAGACCTACTTCCTGCTCTTCGGCGCCAACGACCACGAGATCGTGGTCGCCCAGGCGCCCAGCGGCGTGCTCACCGGCTTCGTGACGGCGGCCGACAGCGGCGACCCGCTGCAGGCCACGGTGCGCGTCTACCGCGTGGACAACGACGAGCTGTTCGACGAGACCGCGACCGACGCCGGGGGCGAGTACACCACCGGCGCGCTGCCGTTCTTCGACTACCGCGTCGACGTGCGCGCGTCCGGGCGCATCCCGCAGTCGACCGAGGTGGCCGTCGATGCCGCCGAGGTCCTGGCGGACTTCGCGCTCGAGCCGACCGCCGGCAACATCCTCGTGCTCGACGACAACAGCAGCGCGGCGCGGCGGGTGGCGGCCAAGTACGACGATGCGGGCAACCTGCTCGCGCCGGCGTACACGGCGCCGGCCGATCGCGCGGCCGCCGACCTGGTCGCCGACCTCGAGACTCTCGGCTACAGCGTGATCCTGGAGAACGCCGCGCTGAGCGATCCGGACAGCTGGACGCTCTACGACATGCTCCTGGTCACCAGCGGGGCGAACACCAGTCCGCTCGGCAACTCGGGCCTGCGCGACGCCCTGGCCGCGTTCAAGGCCGATGGCGGCCGGCTGCTGGTCGAGGGCGGCGAGATCGCGTACGACCTCAACTGGTCCGACCCGTCGTTCCTGGAGAACACCCTGCACGTGACCGGCTGGAGCGGCGACAGCAGCGGCGACATGACCGTGGCCGAGCCCGAGCACCCGGTCATGAGCGAGCCCAACCTGATCACCGGCCCCATCAGCAACGACTACACTGGCTACGGCGATGCCGATCGCGCGCCGGTGGCGGCCGATGCGGTGATGACCGGTGCCTGGACGAACTACGGCTCGCTGGCCAGCGCTATCTGCTACGACGACGACGACAACCCGATCTCCGGCCAGTTCATCTTCTTCCTGTTCAACTACAGCGCCATGGGTTCCGAGCGTACCGAGCTGCTGGAGAACGCCATCATCTGGCTGCTCGCCTCGCAGACCGATCCCACGGCGGTCGAGGACGAGGCGCCCGTGCTGCCGCGCGTGGTGGCCCTGGACGGCAACTACCCCAATCCCTTCAACCCGCAGACGATCATCCGCTTCGCGCTGCCGTCCGCCCAGGACGTCGAGCTGGCGGTCTACGACGTGCGCGGGCAGAGGATCCGCACCCTGGTGCGCGACGTCGTGCCGGCCGGCCGTCACGAGGTCGTCTGGCAGGGTCGCGACGACGGTGGCCGGCAGGTGGCCAGCGGCACCTACTTCTACCGCCTGACCAGCGACGAGGGCACGCAGGTGCGCAAGATGCTGCTGGTGAAGTAGAACCCGGCCCGACCCGGCAAAGGACGAGCCCCCGCCATGCGGCGGGGGCTCTCGTCCATGCGGAGGTGACCCGGGCGGATGAATCCTGGTACCCGGCAGGTACCTGGAATATGATGCGAGTGCTGTCATCTTCGGGCTGAACAGGGACGACCAACGCGTGCACGTGGTCATGCTGAGCTCGCAGCGGGCCTTCTACGGCGGCGAGGTCCACCTGCTGGACCTGGCGCTCGGCCTGCGCCGACGCGGGCATCGGGTCTCCTGCGTCGTGCGCCCCGGGAGCCAGCTGGCCGACCGGCTGGAGGAGTCCGGGCTCGAGGTCCATCGCCTGCGTCTGCGCGACTGGTACGAGCCGACGTCGTTGCTGCAGCTGACGCACCTGCTCGCAAGCCTCGGGCCCGACGTCCTGCACAGCCACACCCCGCGCGACTACTACCTGGCCGCCACGGCGACCGTCGCCCTGCCCGTACGCAACGTCGGCACGCGGCATCAGCTGCATCCGATCACCGTGCCGCGGGTCAAGAAGCCGTTCCTGCGCCGGTTCGACGCGATGATCGCCGTGAGCGAGGCCGTCCGTGACGGCCTGATCGCCTCCGGACTGGAGACCACGCGGCTGGTGACCATCCCCAACGGCGTGGCGTGGCCGGGTCGGGAGCCGGAACCGCGAGTCCTGCGCCGGGAGCTGGGGATCTCCGATGCGCCCGGCCCCGTCGTGGGTTGCGTGGGGCGGCTGTGCCCCACCAAGGGTCTGGACACGCTGTTCTGGGCCGCGACCCTGCTCCGCGGTCGCTGGCCGGGTCTACGGCTGGTCCTCGTCGGGACGGACACGCGCGGCGGGTCGTATGGGGACGAGTTGCGCCGGCTGGCCAGGGATCTGCGCATCTCCGTGACGTTCTGCGGGTACCGGAGTCGGGCGGCGAGGCTGATGCGTGCGTTCGACATGCTGGTCGTGCCGTCGCGGGCCGAGCCGTTCGGCCTGGTCACCCTCGAGGCGCTGGCGCGCGGCGTGCCGGTGGTGGCCACGCGGTCGGGTGGGAGCCGGGAGATCGTGCGCGACGGATGCGAGGGGTTGCTCGTGCCCCCGGCGGATCCGGAGGCGCTGGCGGCGGCGATCAGCCTGATGCTCGCCGATCATGCCCTGCACGCGCGGTGCGTCCGCGAAGGGCCGCGGCGCGTCGCCGAGGCGTTCACCATCGAACGGCAGGTCGCGTCGACCGAGAAGGTCTACGGCCTGGTGATCGAGGGCGCGCCCCTGCCGTCGCGCCTGCATGCGTCGCAGCGCCGGGCCGAGGCCTGACCGTCGGTCATACGCCGCCGGTCAGCTGCCGCGCGACCGGCACCAGCCCGTCGATGATCAGCTGGACGGCGATCACGGTCACCAGCAGTCCCATCAGCTTCTCGATGATCCGCAGGCCCGTCCGGCCGAGGCGGGCGAGCACGCGGTCGGCCCCGGCGAGGATCGCGCCGGAGGCGATCAGGATCACCAGCACGGCGACCGAGATCAGCAACGAGCCGCCGGCGCCCTCGATCGGCGGTCGGAGCACCATCACCGTCGTGATCGAGCCTGGGCCGGCCAGCAGCGGGATCGCGAGCGGGGTGATGGACGGGTCCTCGATCTCGTCGAGCTCCTCCTGCTCGGCCCGGTCGCGCGCGTAGGCCCGGTTGATGCCCGTCCGCCAGCGTCGCGGCTGGCTCTGCAGCATGTCCAGGCCGATGCCGAAGAAGATCACGCCCCCGGCGATGCGGAAGGCGTCGACCGTGATGCCGAACAGGTGGAGCAGCTGGGTCCCGAACCACGTGAACGCCAGCAGGATGGCGAACGCCACGATCAGCGCGCGCCAGAGCGTGCGACGTTTCTGACGGGCATCCATCGATGCCGTCAGTCCGCTGTAGAACGGGATGCAGCCGAGCGGGTCGATCACCGCGAACAACGACGAGACCGACAGGACGAGGAACGAGACCATGACCACCTCCACGGGCCCTCTGGCCGCGGAAGATAGTCATGGCCTCGTGCGAATCAAGCGCGACCTGGGTCAGAGGTCGAACATGTCGTCGTCGTCCAGCGGCAGGACCTCGTCGGGCGAGGGCGGCACCGTCGCGCGGTCGGCCGGACGCGTGTCCGGGGTCGCCGCGGGTGCCGGCGCGCCGTCCTGCCGGCTGGCCGCCGGTCGGGCCGAGGCCGGCTCGGCCCGCGGTCCGGTCTGCGATTCGGTCCTCGGCGCCGGCGCGGCCGCCGGCATCGTGGCGACCGTCGTGGCGGACGCCTGGTGGCGACCGCTGCTCGTCAAGGCGCGCAGTTCCTCGACCGCACCGGCGAGGGCCTCGGACTGCTGCTCGAGGTCGCGGCTGGCGGCGGCCGATTCCTCGGCGCCGGCGGCGTTGCTCTGCGTGACGTCGTCGAGGCGCGAGACGGCGGTCGTGATCTCGCCGATACCCTGGGCCTGCTCCGTGCTGGCCCGGGCGACGTCGGCCACGAGCTCGGTCACCCGGCCCACGCTGCCGGTGATCTCCTGCAGGATCTCGCCGACCTGTCCGGCCGACTGGACGCCTCCGGTGGCGCTCTCCTGGCTGGCCTGGATCAGCTGGGCCGTGTTGCGCGCGGCCTCGGCCGAGCGCTGGGCCAGGTTGCGCACCTCCTCGGCGACCACGGCGAAGCCCTTGCCCGCCTCGCCGGCGCGCGCGGCCTCGACCGCCGCGTTGAGGGCCAGCAGGTTGGTCTGGAAGGCGATCTCGTCGATGGTCTTGAGGATGCGGGCGGTCTCGTCGCTGCTCGACTTGATCTGCTCCATGACCGATTGCATCTGCTCCATCGCGGCCACGCCCCGCCGCGCGGCGTCCGCTGCCGCGTTCGACTCCTGGTCGGTGGCGCGGGCGCCGTCGGCCGTCTGCTGGGTGACCGACGAGATCTGCTGCAGCGACGCCGAGACCTCCTGCAGCGAGGCGGCCTGCTCGTTGGCGCTCTCGGCCATCTGCTGGCTGGTCTCGCGGAGCTCGATCGAGGAGTTCTTCACGCCGGCGCTGGTCTCCTGCAGGTGGTCGGCGGTGCCGGTGAGCCGGCTGACCATGCGGTTGGCGAGCACGGCCCAGAGGACGCCGGCGACCAGGAGCGTGATCAGGCCGGCGATGACGATCGCCATCGTGTTCTGCTCGCTCAGCGCGGTCAGCTCGGCCTCGGCCGCGAGGAACTCCGATTCGTAGGCGCCGGCGCCGATGACCCAGTCCCACGGCTCGAAGTAGGCGATGCGGGCGATCTTCATCCGCGGCTTCTCGTCACCCTTGTTCTGCCAGGGATACCACTGCTCGGCGACCTCGTCGGCCTCGAGCGCCTGCGCCTTGGCGATGATCTCCTGGATGAACGGGACGCCGTCGGAGTCCTTGGCGTTCCAGATGTTCTCGCCGTCACGGGTACCACCGGCGGAGATGACGTAGTTGCCCTCGCTGTCGAGCACGTACACGTACCCGGTCTCGCCCACCTCGGTCTCCATGATCGACTCGCGAAGGGCGGTGACCGACTCCATGGGCACGCCGAAGTAGCTGATGCCGACCACGTCGCCGGCCGCCCCGCGGATCGGCTCGTAGGCGGTGATGTACCAGCGATCGACCACGTACGCGCGGCCGGTGAACGTCTCGCCGTCGAGCACGGTCTGGACCACGGGATTCGGCTGGCCATCGGGATTGACGGCCGGGATGTAGGTGCCGACCGCGCGGGTGCCGTCGGGCTTGGAGACGTTGGTGCAGACGCGCAGCATGTCGCCGCGATCGTTCATGCGCTGGAAGATCGTCGCCGTGCCGCCGACCAGGTCGCGCACCTCGTCGACGATCGGACTGGACACCGACGCCCGGGCGTTCTGGCCCAGCCACGTGTCGCCGACCAGCATCCTGGGCAGGGCGACCGTACGCTTCTCCTGGGTGTACTGGTTCACGGCCGTCCAGGTCACGAGGGTCGTGTCGTCGAACGCAACCTCGCCCGCGGTCTCCATGACCTTCTTGGTGACCGCCAGGCCGTCGGTGACCCCATCCTGGAGGAGGGCCTGCTGGGTCTCGCACATCGAACGGATCCCCTGGACGATGTGGTCCAGGTCGGCCATCGCGAGCTCCCGCGAGGCCTCGGCGGCCGCCGTCTTCATCTCGTTCTGCTTGTGGACCGTCAGCGTGGTGATCACCACGAGCGGAACCAGGAGCATGCCGACGCCCGCGACGATGAGGCGTCCCTTGAGGCCGAAGCGCGCGATCACGATGGTGGTCCTTTCGTCGTGCGTTCGATTGCGGATCTCGGTCTCGAATTCGGCTGATCACGGGCTGACTTGAGCTGAAATCCGAATTTCGATGACGCCCGGTTCACGGGGCTGGCCGCGGTCGCGGTTGTCCACGGGGCCGCCCGGCCTTACCTTGCCCCTATGCAACTCGGCGATTGGACCTTCCGGCTCCTGGACGACGGCCAGATCCGCTTCGACGGCGGCGCCATGTTCGGCATCGTGCCCAAGCCGCTGTGGGAGAAACAGATCGGTGCCGACGACCGCAACCGCATTCCCATCGGCCTGCGCTGCCTGCTGGCCGAGGGGGGCGGCCGCCGCGTGCTGGTCGACACCGGCGTGGGCGATCGCTGGGACGCGAAGCAACGCGCGATCTACGGCATGGACCGGCGCGCGGGCGAGCTCCTCAACCAGCTCGACGAGGCCGGCCTCGCACGCGGGTCGATCACCGACGTGGTCCTGACCCACCTGCACTTCGACCATGCGGGCGGCGCCTGCCTGGATGCCGACGGCCTCGTGCCGACGTTCCCGGAAGCGACGTACTGGCTGCAGAAGCAGCAGTGGGAGTGGGCGCAGCACCCCAGCGATCGGGACCGGGCCAGCTTCCGGGCCGAGGATTTCGCTCCGCTGGAGGAGAGCGGCCGGCTCGAGCTGGTCGACGGGGCGACCGAGATCCTGCCCGGTCTGCGGGTCGGCCCGGTCAGCGGCCACACGCCGGGGCAGCAGGTGCCGGAGTTCCATACCGATGACGGCACCCTGGTCTTCATGGCCGATTTCATCCCCACCGTGGCCCATATCCACCTGCCCTGGATCGCCGGGTTCGACCTCAATCCGCTGCTGACGCTGAGCGAGAAGCGCGAGTTCCTGAGCCGGGCGGCGGCCGACGACTACATCCTGGTCTTCCAGCACGAGACCGTGCACGATGCATGCCGGGTCGAGTTTTCCGATGGCCGGTTCCGCAGCCGCGAGGTATTCGCCATATGAGTCCGCGCCAGGCCACGCGAAAGCCGGGGTGGCTGCGCATGCCTCGCCAGGGAGGCGAGGAATACAACGAGATGAAGCGGCTGCTCAGGACGGCCTCGCTCAACACCGTGTGCGAGTCGGCCAACTGCCCCAACCGCGGCGAGTGCTTCGCCAGCGGCACGGCGACCTTCATGCTCATGGGCCACGTCTGCACCCGGCACTGCACCTTCTGCAACATCCCCGGCGGTCGGGTCGCTGCCCTCGATGACGACGAGCCCCAGCGCGTGGCCGAGACGGTGCGCCACCTCGGCCTGAAGTTCGCCGTCGTCACCAGCGTCACGCGCGACGACCTGCTCGATGGCGGCGCTGCGCACATCGCGGCGACGATCCGCGCCATCGGTCGCCTGAACCCGGACTGCGGGGTCGAGGCCCTGATCCCCGACCTGCGCGGCCAGGCCGCCGCGCTCGAGACCGTGTTCGCGACCGGGCCCGACGTCCTCAATCACAACCTCGAGACCGTCCCGCGGCTCCACGACACGCTGCGCCCGCAGGCCCGGTACGACTGCTCGCTGCAGGTGCTACGCCGGGCGCGGCGGTGGTCGGACGCGCACGAACGGTCGATGACGGTCAAGACCGGGATCATGGTCGGCGTCGGCGAGACCCGCGACGAGGTCCGCGCGCTCATGCGCGATGCGGTCGACCACGGAGTCGAGGTGCTGACCATCGGCCAGTACCTGCAGCCCAGCGCGGCGCACCATCCGGTGGTGCGCTACCTCGAACCGGCCGAGTTCGATGACCTGGCCGCCGAGGGACGCGAGCTGGGCCTGGCGTGGGTGGAGGCCGGGCCGATGGTGCGCTCGAGCTATCATGCCCGCGAACAAAGCGAGGCCCTCGGCTGAGATGTCGGCCTGGTCGTATGCGCGACGGACCCTGCTGAATCCGCGTTCCCGTGCGTGCTTCTGGAAGCATCCGGCGCAGGCGGCGCGGATGGTCTCCGGCGCGCTCGGCAACGACCTGCTGAGCCTCGGTGACCGCCTGCCCGGCTCGTCGCGGCGCGAGTGCCCGGTCTGCCGCTGGCAGGGGCGCCGTTTCCGGACCTTCGTCTCGCCGGAGATCGTCATCCCGTCGAGCATCTGCCCGCGGTGCGGTTCGTTCGAGCGGCATCGACACCTCGTGCTCGGCATGCGCGAGGAGCTCGCCAGGACGCGCGCGGTGCCGGAGCGGCTGCTCGGCGTCTCGCTCTCGCCGGCCATGTCGTACCTGGTCGCCCAGGAGGGGCTCGGCCGCTGCTTCCGGACCGACTACGACCGCCGCGATCCGCGCATCCCCGCCGACGCCGTGGCCGATCTGCGCGCCGCCGGATTCCGGGACGGTGCGTTCGCCTGGATCGTCTGCAGCCACGTGCTCGAGCACGTCCCAGAGGTGGAGGCGGCCATCGACGAGCTGCATCGCGTCCTCGCCCCGGGCGGCGTGCTGTGGCTGCAGGTCGCCTGGCACGACGAGCTGGCCGCGAGCGAGCGCATCCCGGTGGACCCCGGTGCGCTCGACGCCCACGCCTGGCGGTTCGGCCGCGATTTCCCGGCGCGGCTCGCGCGCCCGGGATGGTCGGTCACGGGCGTCTTCGCGACCGAGCTCGATCCGGAGGTCCGCAGCCGCCACGGGATCCACCCCGACGAGCGGTACTGGATCGTGCGTCGCGCTTGTGACGGCGAGTGATTTCCTGCATAATCAGGACATGCGCACCCTGCTCGTCCCGCTGGTCCTGCTCGCGTGGGTCACGGCCGCCTCGGCCGCGGTCCCGCTGCCGACGTCGCCCACCTGGGTGGCGAGCGAGACCGAGCTGAACGGCACCGGACTGGACATCGGCGACATCGACGGCGATGGCTGGCTCGACCTGGCCGTGAGCAACGGCAACGACATCACCGCCTCGCCCAACCTCGTCTACCATGGCCGCGGCGATGGCGATCTGCCGCCGACCGCGTCGTGGGTGAGCGACGACGCGCGCTACAGCGGCCACTGCCAGCTCGGCGACGTCGACGGCGACGGCCACCTCGAGCTGATGGTCACCAACTACATCGCCGAGGGCTGGGGCCCGGCGCAGGTGCAGCTCTACGACAACGACGGCGGCGTGCTCGCGACGTCGCCCACCTGGGAGTCGCCGGCGACGTTCCACAGCTTCCGCGCCGCGTTCGGCGACCCCGATGGCGACGGCGACCTCGACCTGGCCGTGGCCACCGGCGAGGCGTACCTGGGGCAGGACGAGCCCAACCTCATCTTCTTCAACGAGGGCGGCACGCTCGCGGCCACCCCCGGCTGGACGAGCCAGGGCGCCGACTCCTCGTACGACGTGACCTTCGCCGACGTCGACGGGGACGGCGACCAGGACCTCGCCTTCTGCGGCGGCGGCTCCGGCGGGCGGATCAAGATCCACTTCAACGAGGGTGGCGTGATCGACCCGGTCCCCGGCTGGACCACGGCCGCGGACGACAACGGCAACACCTTCGACCTGGACGACCTCGACGGCGACGGCCGGCTCGATCTGCTGGTGGGCTTCAACTCGCAGCTCGGCGGCAGCGGCCGGTTCGCGGTGTTCCTGACCGGTGGCGGCGCGCTGCCGACCATGCCGACGTGGACGAGCGACTTCGCCGGCTACGGCTCGGCCGTGGTCTGCGCCGACCTCGACGGCACCGGCGGTCCCGACCTGGTGACCGGCGGCTGGTGGGAGCCGGTGCGGGTCTACCTCAATGACGGAACCGGCGGTTTCCCGGCCGCGCCGCAATGGCAGACCGACACGGCCTGGGAATCGGTGGTCGAGAACATCGCGCTGGCCGACCTGGATGGGGCGGCGACCGTGGAGCGGACGCTGGTGTTCGAGGACGTCACGGGCCTGCTCGAGCTCGACGACCGGCACCTGCAGGCGGTCGTCGCGGTCACGGCCGATGGCGTCCCGCTCGCCGCAGGCGCGTACTGCCACAGCGTGCGTGACGGCTGGATCTCGCTGGCCGGACCGGCCGACGTGGTGGAGGTGACGTATCTCGCGTCGCCGGCGCTGGACGTGGCGATCAGCAACTGGGACGACGGCACGTACGTCTTCGCGCGCGACCCGGCGACCGCGGTCGACGAGGTCGAGCTCGCGTCCACCGAGCTGGTCACCGGGCTGAGGGCGTTTCCCTCGCCCTTCAACCCGCGGACGACCATCGGCTGGCGACTGAGCCGGCCGGTCGACCGGGCGGTCCTGCGCATGGTCGACCTGCGCGGCCGTGAGGTGGGGCGGCGCGACCTCGGCGCCCTCGCGGCCGGCATGCATCGCTGGACCTGGCGTCCGGACGACCTGCCGAGCGGCGTCTATCTCTACCGGCTCGACGCGGGCGGGATGGTGGCCACCGGCAAGGTCGTGCTCGCGCGCTGACCCGGCGCTAGCCCGGATCATTCACGAAGGGCCGTCGCGAGGCCGAGGAAAACGGCTGCCAGAACACGACCTCGCAAGGGCTGGCGAGGGAGGCGTACCCGATGCGGTACGTTGACCGAGCCAGACCGAGAAGGCGTGTTCTGGCA
>WJIQ01000251.1 GCA_014730255.1 bacterium
GGCAACGACTTGAACTGGGCTGGCGCCATCGGCGCAGGCCGGCACGATCGTCGCAACTCCCGTCCCTAGAAACGAACCTGGCCACCGTCACGTAGCCAGACCATGACCCCCGAGACGGGAGTGCACGACATGACGACCCCCAAGACGACCCTCCTGATCATCCCCGCCCTGCTGCTCGCGGTGGCGACCGTCCCGGCCGTCGAGCACGAGGGCGGCATCGGCTTCCTCGTGGCCGAGCCGACCGGCGATTTCGGCGCCATCGTCGACGACGAGGCCCTCGGGATCTCGCTCCACTACGGCGTCCGCCCCGTCCGCTCGCTGACCATCGGCCTCGGCGGCCACGCCATGACCTACGGCAGCGAGTCGACGCGCCAGGACCTGCCCCTGGTCGACGACTTCGAGCTGACGACGACCAACAACATGGGCGGCGGCTTCGTCTTCGCCCAGTGGCGACCCATCGACGGCCCGGTGCAGCCGTACGCCGAGGCACGCGCCGGCCTGACCTACCTCTGGACCGAGTCGAAGCTCGAGGACGACGACTGGTGGGGCTGGGGCGAGGTGGCCCGCGAGACCAACCATGACGACCTGACCACGAACTGGAGCGCCGGCGGCGGCCTGCTGATCCGCCTCTGCGGGGGCAACGAGTTCGAGCGCAAGCCGGCCGTGTACCTGGATCTCGGGGTCACCCACACGCGTGGCGGCGAGGCGGAGTACCTCACCGAGGGCGCCATCGAGGTCGTGGACGACGCCGCGGTGTTCGCCCCGTCGGAGAGCCGGACGGACATGACGACCTACGAGGTCGGCGTCGTGCTCGTCTTCCCCTGATCGGCTCGCGGAAGACGCGAAGGATGTGCTAATATGATCATGCATTATCATCGCGGCCGCCTCCGCGTCCTCGATCCAGGGAGGTCCCGCCATGCGCCATGCGTGCCTGACCATCATCCTCATGATCATGTCCGCCACCGTTTCCCTGTCCGGCAGCTGGGTTGCCTCGCCCACGTCGGTCGACGCGACCCAGGGCCTGCTCGGCGCCGGCGACCACTGCGCCGCCTGGGCATCGCACACGGGCGAACGCCTGCTCTTCTTCGACGCCTGGTCCGGAACCTGGACCGAGCGGACGTTGCCCGGGACGCACACCCTGGTGCGGGTCCTGGGCGACGGCGAGCTGATGCTCGTCGTCTTCGAGGAGCTGGCCGTGGTCTTCCACGGCCGGACGCAGAGCGTCCACACGCGACCACTCGACGGCGCGCTGCTGGACGTCGGCTACAACCGGCCGAGTTTCGGATGCGCCGAGGAGCTCGCCGTCGTGGTCACCGATGACGTCTTCTACGTGTTCGACGCTCGCCGGGAGACCTGGCTCACGCTCGACTACGCCGAACCCGCCGGCGCGGTCACGTTCGGCGGCGTCGTCGCCGAGTCCGACTACGTGGCGACCGACCTCGCACCTGCCTACCCGACACCGGCCATCAACCTCGCCTACAGCCTGCGCACGGGGACCTTCCTCGAGACCCATGAGGGCATCAACGGCATCCTCTCCGGTCACGTGCTCGATCACGGCTTCGCCGGCCTCGGCGGTTTCTGGCCCGACCTCGCCGCCCGCGGCTACAGCGCCTTCACCGGCGAGATGACCACGGGGTACGTCGACACCGAGGGCGAGATCGAGTGCTTCACCGTCGACCGGACGCGCCGGACGGTCAGCCACCTGCTCGGATTCGCCCGCGACGTCTACGTCGCGTACCAGACGCGTGCGTTCCATCAGTGGATCTACGACTCGATCCGGGGCACGTGGAGCGACCACGGCTACGAGTACGACACGTCCGAGCTCAACCCCGGCAACGGCCCGCATCTCGGGGGCCGGATCGCCGGCCACGTCACCCTCGCCGAGGACGACGAGTACAGCCTGCTCCTCTTCGACGGTCGGACCCACGAGTTCTGGTCCGCGTCCCCCGGTCTGTACGGTTCGAGCCTCGGCAACCGGATGGGCGGGACCGTCGCCGCGTTTCTCGGCGACACCGACGCCGGCGACCCCCTCTGGTGGTGCTGCAGCCTCGCCCATCCCGAGGGCACACCGATCGTCTGCGATCACGAGTTCTGCGACGATCCCATCGCCGGCGACCGATGGTTCGCGGCGACGATGCACTCGGCCGACGGCCCCGAGAGGACCTTGCACTTCTACCATGGACCGACCAACCACGTGACCTCGGTCACGGTCCCGCAGAGCCTCGGCGTGCCGACCGCGCGTGCGCACGTCTACAGCGTCGCCAGAGGAGGCTCCGATCCCATCCTCGTGTTCTACAGCGGGCTGCTCGATCAGGTCGAGCAGCGCACCCCGACCGGAACGGCCTACTGGACGCGATCGGTGAACGACCGGCTCGCGCTCTACCACTCCGGCGATCTGAACTACCTCTTCGACGCGCAGACGGGCGCGGTGACCTCGCGCACGGCCGACTTCACGAGCAACAGCCTCGGCGGCGAGATCGTGATCGGCCATGACCCCGGCACGGCGACTGCCCACGGCTACAGCGCCCTCACCGGCAGCTGGCACACCCACCTCACCGACGACAGCTGCCACGGAGCCGGCGGCGGCGTGGTGGGGTACGTGCGCACGGCCGACGGATCTCGCTTCTGGGGTTTCGACGGCGCGACCGGCAGCTGGTCCATCCTCGAGACCACCGGATCGTTCCTTCACGAGGCCATCGGAGGCACGACGGTCATCGTCGGGTCGACCGACCGCGCATGGGCGTTCTTCCCGACCGGCGGGGTGATCGGCGTCGACGACGAGCCGGTCGCCGACCGCGCGATCATGGCCGCCGCCCTCGCGGACGCCCGTTGCTCGCCGAACCCGTTCAACGGACGCACCACCGTCACGTTCAGGTTGCCGGCCGCGGCGACCGTCGAGGTCGCGGTCTACGACCCGCGCGGACACCACATCGCCACGCTGCTCGACGCCGAACGACCACCCGGACCCGTGGTCGTGCCCTGGCAGACCGACCGCGTGGCCAGCGGCACGTACCTGGTGCGGATCATCGTCGATGGCCAGACGGTCACGCGGAAGGTGGCGCTGGTCCAGTGACGGGATCGTCGCGGCCGCCGCCGGTCGTGCTGGCCGCGCTCGGCGGTCTCACCATCGCCGTGCACCGCGGCCGGTCGTCCATCCGGCTCGCCCCGGTTGAGCTCGGCCTCCGCGGTGCGCTACACTGGATTCCCCGTTCCGGGCTCCATCCGCCTCGAGGAGGTCCTCCGATGCGCACCCTGCTCGCCCTTGCTGCGTTCCTCGCCCTCATCCTCGCCCCCGACGCTCCGGCCCAGCGACCCGTTCCCGATCTGCTCTGGACCCATCAGGGCATCGAGGACGTGAACGCCTTCGCCTGGCTGCCCGACGTCGACGGCGACGGCACGCCCGACGTGCTGATCGAGTCCTACGACGCCGGTGCCGACGGCGATCATCTGGCGCTGGTCTCCGGTGGCGACGCGGCGATCCCCGAGGTGATCTGGTCGGTGAGGC
This sequence comes from bacterium, assembly GCA_014730255.1. GTDB lineage: Bacteria > Krumholzibacteriota > Krumholzibacteriia > LZORAL124-64-63 > LZORAL124-64-63 > Glo-17. Next base: position 3,506 of record WJIQ01000251.1, read on the forward strand.
CGCAGAGCGGCGCCAGCAACGGCGGCGGCTACGGACAGGAGTGCCTGGTCGCCTGCGACGACCTCGGTGGCGACGGCCAGCCGGACGTGCTGCTCGGCACCGCCTGGGGCAATCGCTCCGTGCATGCGGTCGACGGCATGACCGGCCAGGTGCTGTGGACCTTCGACAGCTACGACGAGCCCGAGTCGGGCTGGGTCTACGCCGTACGCGCCCTGCCCGACCGCACCGGCGACGGCCGGCCCGAGGTCGTCTTCGGCACCGGCAGCGACGGCAATCGCGGCTACCTGCTGGACGGTAGCGACGGATCGACCATCTGGCGCTTCATCGGCGCGGTCGATGCGATCGGTCACACCGAGGTCACGCGCGACCTGAACGGCGACGGCACGTCGGACGTGCTCTTCTGCGGCTGGGACGACGAGCACCGCGTCTTCGCCGTCTCGGGCGCCGGCGAGATCGCCGGCCAGCAGCTATGGGCCCGCGACACCGGCGCCAGCAACCACAACGCCACGGTGATCGACGACGTCACCGGCGACGGCATCGCCGAGGTCGTGGTCGGCACCTGGTCGGCCAGCGAGCAGGTCGTCTGCCTCGACGGCGCCGACGGGTCGCCGGTCTGGACCTTCCACAACGGCAGCTACAACTACATCATGCGCCTGGTGACCATCGACGACGCCGACGGCGACGGCCTGCGGGACGTGGCCGTCGGATCCTGGTCACGCGCCTTGCCGGTGGTGAGCGGCGCGACGGGCGAGGAGATCTGGAGGTCCTACGCGGGCACCACCAACGGCGGCGATTTCTGGACCGTCGCCGGGACCGATGACGTGGACGGCGACGGCGTCGGCGAGGTCGTCGGCGGGTCGTTCGATCGCCACGTCTACCTGTTCTCCGGCGCGAGCGGCGACACCCTCTGGACCTTCGACACCGGCAACCGCCTGTTCGCCGTGGCCGGCGTGCCCGACCTCTCGGGCAACGGCGCCGGCGACGTCCTCGGCGGCACCCAGTACCTCAACAGCGGTGGACGGGCCCACGCCCTCGAGGGTGGCGACGACGTGACCGCCGCGCCCGACCTGCCCGCCGCCGCGGGCGTGGCCACGCGACGGTCCGGCACCGTGACCCTCGCCTGGCATCTCTCCGCGCCGCTGCCCTGTGTCGTGGACCGGATCGCGGTCGCCGACGGGACGGCCAAGATGGCCTCCAGCCGACGCGACCTCGCTCGCGCCTTCGAGCGTGGCGATCTCGACACCCGCGGCGTGCTCGCGGCGATCACCACCACCAAGGCGGCCACCGGCGGGATCGAGCGGCTCACGCCGGTCCCCGTCGTACCGGACGACGCGGCGGACGGCGGCTGGCGGTACACCTGGTCCGACCCGCAGGCGGGCGAGGCGGCGGTCCGCTACCGGATCTCGGTGGTCGGCCCGGACGGCGTCGAGGCCACCGTCCTGGAGCTCGCTCCCGGGACGGCCGATCTCCCCGCACCGACCGTCCGCGAGGTGCGCGTCGTGCCCAATCCGTTCAATCCCCGCACCGAGTTGCGCCTGGACCTCGCCCGTGCAGCGGCCGTCACCGTCGACGTCCACGATGCGCGCGGACGGCGCGTCGGTCGGCTCGGGCCGGTGGCGCGGCCCGCCGGCGAGAGCTCGCTCGCCTGGGACGGCACCGGCTTCGGCGGACGCCCGCTCGCCTCGGGGACCTACCTGCTGCGCGTGGCCGCGGGTGGTCAGGCGTGGACCGTCCGGGCGACCGTGGCACGCTGACGGGACAAAATTTGATAGACGGGGTCCTCGATTAGTGGTATGATTAGCATCGTGACAGTGGGACATGGGACCATCGCCAACGTAGAAACCCCGGGGACGGAGGAGCGGACCACCATGCGGAACATGAAGATCCTCTTGATCGGCCTCGTCGTGCTGGCCGCGACGACCGGCCTGGCGCAGACCGACGGCTACTATGATGTCTACATCGCCGAGCTGACGGGCGACCTCGTCGTGCCCGAGAGCGGCTCGACCGCCTACGGGGACGCCACCCTCGTCGTGCCCTGGGATGAGGGCGTCTTCTCGCTGCTCGTCAACTACATCGGCCTGGACTCGCCGCCGACCGGCATCACGATCCTGGCCGGCGCCGCGGGCGAGCCCGGAACGGTCCTGTTGACGCTGCCGGTGGGCGAGGAGGTCGTCGAGGGGCAGTACGTCTTCTGGTCGGTCGAGGACCTGACCCCCGAGGTCGAGGCCGCGCTGGAGACCGAGGAGCTCGCGATCCAGATCCAGAGCGAGTTGCTGCCCAACGGAGCGATCCGCGGCAACTTCGCGTTCGATCGCGTGCCGACCGAGACGAGCAGCTGGAGCCAGGTCAAGGGCCTGTTCTAGCCGACGCCCGGACCAGATCGCAGCGACGAGAGACGGCGCCGGAGCCCGGACGAGATCCGCGTGGCTCGGGCGCCGTCGCTCATCGTCGTGGCCACGCGCCCCCATGGACCGGGCACGTCCCCTGACCGGATCCGATCAATCGCTCCCCCAGCGCTCCCACTGCTCGATCGCCAGTCCGTCGTAGCAGAACGTCGCCACCCCGTCGGGCACGCCGTCCGAACCGACGACGAACTCGCCCTCGGCCGCCGCGACGTTCTGCGGGGTGTAGACGTCGTACCCCGTGCCCTCGCCGCCGCCGTAGACGAACAGGAAGTAGCCCGCGATCTCGCCCGCGTCGTCGTGCAGGGGATGATACGTGTAGGCGCCCTCGGCGTATTCGCCGGGTGGCACCGCGCGCTCGAGCGGGAACGATTCCAGGTAGCCCCCGTCGACCAGCGCCTGCGGCTCGGCCGGATAGAGACCGTCGTGATCCTCGGCGTAGGCGATGAACGCCGCATCCAGCTCGGCCACGATCGCCCTCAGCGGCGCGATCGCCTGCTCCCGCTCTCGCTGCTGCCGCTCGCGCTCCAGTGTGGCCGGCAACTCCTCGAGCGCCCGGATCGCCATCCGGTAAACGCCGGTCGGCAGCGTCCCGTCGTACGCGTTCTCGATCGTCAGCCGCCCCGGCCGGCTCGTCACGTGCTGGGTCTGGGTGTCCATGTGCGCCAGCAACGCGTCGTACATCCGGGCCGTCATGAGGTTCTCCTCCAGATCGGCCGGGGACATCATCGCGGCCATGGTCGTGAGCTGGGCGATCATCTCGGCGTACTTCGGGCCGTTCACGTACGACCAGGCGTGCCCGTCGGGCACGTCCAGGTCGCCGTCGTCATCGGCGAGCACCTCGGCGAGCAGCGCGCTGCTGGTGCCGAGGACGAGCAGGTCCTGGCTCGCAGCGATCGCCACGCCGAACGGGATCGCCAGGATCTCGAAGCTGCCCACGGTGTCGGCCGGCAGCGCGGCCATCATGTCCGCGATCCCTCCGCTGGAGACGCCACCCACGCCGTCGACCATCTCGGCCAGCCGATCCCGGAGCTGGCGGCCATCGGTGCTCCCGATGGCCACCACCGCGGACACGGGCAAGGGCAGGGGCATCGGGGCCGTCTGGCTCGGCTCGGCGGGGGCGTCCATGGTGACCACGGTGAACTCGCCATCGAGCAGGGGCAGCAGGTCGGTGCGCGGCGTGATGCCCTGGATCGTGAACTCGCCGCTGACATCGATCATCATCTCGCCCAGCAGCGCCGTGACGTCCGGCCGGGCGAGCATGTCCAGCACGAGGTCCAGGTGCGCGCGCAGATCGTGCAGGACCGAGCACGTCACCACCTCGTCGCGATCGAGGTACCGGGGGGCGAAGCGCGACTCGCGGTCCTCGATGGCGAGGAGCCGGGGCAGGAACGCGTCCGCGGCCTCGGAACCCAGGGTCAACGTGATCTCGCTGCGGCCGTGATCCTCGCGCACCCGCGCCTTCAGGCGCAGGCGATCGAGCGCCTCGACGCCCA
>WJIQ01000252.1 GCA_014730255.1 bacterium
CGTCAAGGAGAAGGTCATGCCGTTCGACCGGCTGCCGGGCGCCGACCCGCGGCTCGGGCCGGAGATGCGCTCGACCGGCGAGGTCATGGGGCACGCGGCGCGGTTCGGCCACGCGGTGGCCAAGGCGATGATGGCCGCGGGCAACCGCCTGCCCGAGCAGGGCGCGGTGCTGATCACCGTGAGCGATCTGGACAAGTCCGGCGGCATCCGCATCGCACGCGACCTGCACCGCCTCGGCTTCGACCTCCATGCCACGCGCGGCACGGCCATGGCCATCGAGGCGGCCGGCGTCCCGGTCACCCGGGCGCACAAGGCCGGGGTCGAGGCCCCCACCGAGGGGCTGTCGACCGTCGAGCTGATCACCAGCGGCCGGGTGCAGCTGGTGATCAACACGCCGCTCGGCCAGCAGGCCCACGCCGACCAGCAGGCCATGTACGCCGCGGCCATCGCCCACCGGGTGCCGCTGATCACCACGCTGTCGGCTGCCCAGGCCGCCGTCGGCGGGATCAAGGCGCTGCGGGCGCGGGCGCTGCGCGTCCGGCCGCTGCAGGAGCACCACGGGCGCCGTCAGGCCGCCGCCCGGGCGTAACGGTCAGGGCGCAACGATCCGGCCGTAGACGTGCATGTCGAGGGTCCGGCCCGCCTTGCGCGCGGCCCCGCGCAGGGTCCCCTCGCGGGTGAACCCGCACCGCTCCAGGAGGCGCTGCGACGGCGCGTTGCCGTCGAAGACCTTCGCCGTGAACCGCGTCAGGCCGTGCGCCGGCGCCGCCCAGGCGCAGAACGCCTCGACCGCCGCGGTGGCCAGGCCGCGCCCCCAGTAGCGCCGGCCGAGCCAGTACCCGAGCTCGCCATCGTGGGCGAAGTTGGGCACGCTGCTCAGCAGCACCCCGACCCCGCCGACCAGACCGTCGGGACCCACGATGGCGAGGTTGCAGGGCGGATCGAGATCGACCTGCTGCATCACCCAGCGCAGGCCCGCCTTCTCGTCGTAGGGCCGCGGGAACAGGTCGGTCAGCTGGCACCAGACGGCGTCGTCGTCGGCGAGGTCGCACAGACGGGGGATGTCCCGGGCCTGGTACTCGCGCAGGCCGTGGCCCTCCATCGCCAGGGGCAGCCAGAGGTTCACCCGTCGCTCCCCGTCGAGGCCTCGACGTCGCCCGAGCGGGCGTCCTGGCGGGTCGCCTCGGTGGCGTCGACCGCGTTGTAGGCGATGGTCCAGCCCAGGATCACCTGCGAGAGGTAGTGCTTGCGGTCGTTGATGCGCGACCAGCCGGTCAGGGTGCCCAGCGCCCCGGCGGCGGCGCTGGCCCACCGCGGCCGCAGCCGCCGCGCCAGGGTCCACAGCGGGATCGCGCCCAGGAAGGCATGCCCGCTGGCGGCGTTGGCGTGCTGGAACGGGCGCCAGCGCGGCGAGCCGTCGTGGCTCGAGGGGCGGTTCGAGCCGAGGACGCGCTGCACCGTCCACAGCATGGGCAGCCCGACGCACATGGCCTCGAAGTTGGCGCGGGCCCAGCGCGAGGCCGGGTTGGTGCGCCACAGCCAGTCCGCCAGCCCGGCCACGCCCCAGATGAAGAACCACTCCCGCTCGCCCAGCGGCTTGGCCACCTGGGCGACGCGGTCCGAGGCGCTGCTGGGGAACGACTCGGTCTTCAGCCGGTTGGCCTCGCGCTTGCGGCCCTCGGCGCGCATCTCGTCGCGCACCGCCTCGGCACGGCCCTCGCGCGGATCGAGGGTGCCGGTGTGCCAGCGCTCGAACGCCTCGTCGGCCCCGCTGTAGACCAGCACCGCGGCCACCCCGAGCGCCGTGCCCAGGCGCAGGAAGGCGCGCCGGCCGTAGCCGCGCCGCCACTGCGGGCCGGTGTGCCGGAACAGGGGACGTCCGCGTGGCCGGCCGGGCGTCGGCCACGCCACCACCACCAGCAGGACGATGGCCGCCGCTACCCACATGCGTCCGCCTCCCAGGGCACGAGCGGCGACTTGCGGTCGTGCTCGTCGACGGCGACGAAGACCATCTCCGCATCGGTCACGTGCACCTGCTCGCGCGCGTCGCGGCGGCGCGCCTCGGCCTTGATGTGCACGGTGACCGACGTGCGGCCCGTCCCCTTGATCTCCCCGCTGAGCGTGAGCAGGTCGCCCACGTACACCGGCTCGCGGAAGGTGAGCTCGCGCACCACCAGGGTGACGAACTTCGGGTTGCGGAAGTGGTCGCGGCAGCAGGCGGCCGCCGCCAGGTCGATGTACGACATGATCACCCCGCCGAAGACCGTGCCGTAGCCGTTGGTGTCCTTGGGCAGGAGCGTGATCTGCTGGTAGACCTTCATCGCCACCCTTCCGTCCGGTTCAGCCCGAGAGCCAGTCGCCGACGCGATCGGCGATGGCCGGCGCGGCGGTCAGCCCGGGCGACTCGATGCCCACGAGGTTGATCAGCCCCTGGCGATCGCTGGACTCGCGCGCGACCACGAAGTCGGCGAACCCCTCGGTCCACCAGGCCACGCGCCGGGGCCGCAGGCCGCTCATGTCCGGCGTCAGGTCCTCGCGCTCGAGGAACGGCAGGAAGCGCCGCGCCCCGCGATAGAAGTCGTCGGCCCGCTCCTCGTCGACGCGGTAATCCTCGCCCGCGCGGGGCGGCAGGACCTCGACGTCTGGACCGAGGCGCAGGCGGCCGGCGACGTCCAGGCAGAGGTGCGTGCCCAGGCTCGAGCCGTCGCGCGGCGGGACGGGGTAGACGAGCCGGCCGACGCGTCCGTCGTGCCGCGGCGAGATCGCGAAGTAGTTGCCCTTGACCCAGCGCAGCCGCCACTGGCGCGCGTCGACGTCGATGCCGGCGAGCTCGGCGACGCGGTCGGCGTACAGGCCGGCGGCGTTGACGACCCAGCGGCTGGTGTGCTGCCAGCCCTCGCGTCCGCCGCCCACCGGCGGCGCCACCTCGACGCGCCAGGAGTCGGCCTCGAGAGAGAGCCCGACCACCTCGGCACCGCAGAGCACCTGGGCGCTCGCGGTCTGCGCCTTCCGGCCGTAGGCCTTGGCGCAGGCCTCGGCGTCCATGACCGCCGTGTGCGGCGACCACAGCGCCCCCACGGCCCGCACCTCCGGCTCGAGGCTCGAGACCTCCGTCGCGTCGATCAGCCGCAGGCCCTCCACGCCGTTGATCTCGCCCTGGGCGTGGATCTCCTCGAGCACGGGCAGCTCGTCCGGCTCGACGGCCACGATCAGCTTGCCGCACTCGCGGTAGCGGATGCCGTTGACCTCGCAGAAGGTGCGCAGCTTGCGGCGGCCCTCGACGCAGAGCTGCGCCTTGAGCGAGTCGGTGGGGTAGTACATGCCGCCGTGGACGACCTCGCTGTTGCGGCTGGTCGTCCCGCCGGCGAGCTGCGGCCCGCGCTCGAGCAGGACGGTGGCCAGGCCGTCGCCCGCCGCGCGCGCGGCGACCGCGCAGCCGACGATGCCGCCCCCGATGACGGTCACATCGACGTCGGCCATGCTAGCTGCCGGTCTGCTGGTACTGCACGAAGGACTGCGAGTGGTGCTCGCCCGAGGCGACCCAGGTCAGGTACGTCTCGAACGACCGCGCGTCCTTGTAGCCGTTGATCCGCGTGATGCCCTGGCCCTCGCTGTCGAGGATCCAGATCGTGGGCAGGCTCTGCACGCCGTAGATCCAGCTCAGCAGCGGGTTGTGGTCCGAATCGACCATCGCGGTCACGAAGTCCCCGGTCATGAGCCGGGCGACCTCGGGATCGGTGTAGGTCTCGTTCTTCATCTTGGTGCACCAGCTGCACCACTCGGCGGTGAAGTGGATGATGATCGGCTTGCCGGACTCGGCGGCCTCGGGCAGGGCCTGCTCGTGCGTGCGCCAGTCGATGTCTCCGCCCGCGGGCGCGGTCTGGACCAGCGCCACGAGCACGATGAGCAGGGTCGCGATTCGGATCATGGTCTCTCCTCGGCATGCGGCCACGGCCAGTCGGCCGGGCACGGGGCTTCGAACGTCCGTCGGGCCGCGCCCACGGGATGGTCGATCTCCAGACGCCAGGCATGCAGACCGATCCCCTGGCGGTCGGCCTGCCTCGGCGCCCCGTACTTCACGTCGCCCCGGACCGGCCAGCCGGCCAGGGCCAGCTGCGCGCGGATCTGATGGCGACGACCGGTGATCAGCTCGACCTCCAGCAGGGTGCGGTCGGGCCTCGTGTCGCGGACAAGATAGCGCAACTCGGCCGGTCGGGAGCCCTCGAACGGCTCGTCGGCGGCACGGGTCACGCCCTGGCGATCGCCGTCGCGGGCCAGGTGGTGGCGCAGCGTCCCCTCCGGTCCCGGCACCACGCCGACCACGACGGCGAGGTACCGCTTGGCGACCGTGCCCTCGCGGAACTGCCGCGACAGCCGGCCGGCCGCCTTGCTGGTGCGCGCGAGGACCATCACCCCGGAGACCGGCCGATCGAGCCGGTGCACCAGACCGAGGTAGACGTTGCCCGGCTTGCGGTAGCGCTCCTTCAGGTACGCGCGCGTCAGATCGAGCAGCGTCTCCTGGCCGGAGCGGTCGCCCTGGGCCAGCAGGCCGGCGGGCTTGTTCACCACCAGCAGGTGATTGTCCTCGTGCAGGATGTCCAGGACCGGCGCCATCGGGGCAATCTAGCAGGCACGCCGCGCCCCGCCAACACCCCGCTCGCCGACGAAGCGCCTGACACGGCTCGCGTCCTCGCGTAGATTCTGCCTGACCCCTCGCCCTCACCACCGGGAGCCGCCATGGTGCCTCGTGTCCGCCGATCCCGCGCGCCTCGTCGCCGCGCGCCCGCCCAGGGTCTCGGGATCCCGGGTCTCGGCATCATGGGCCTCGTCGTCCTGGTCGGGCTCGCCGGCTGCACGGACGCCGACCACCCGACCCCCTTCACACGGACGTCCATCGCCATGACCCCACTGGAATACCCCGAGACCCGCACCGAGAACGTCGTCGACGACTACCACGGCACCCAGGTGCCCGACCCCTACCGCTGGCTCGAGGACACGGGCACCGAGGAGACGACCGCCTGGGTCCGGGCCCAGAACGAGCTGACCTTCGACTACCTCGCCGCGATCCCCGCCCGCGAGCACTACCGCGCGCGGCTGACCGAACTGTGGGACCACGAGCGCACCGGCGTGCCCATCAAGCGCGGCGAGCGCCTCTTCTTCACCCGCAACGACGGTCTGCAACCGCACGCCGTGCTCCTGGTGCAGGACGACGCGGACCGCGAGCCGCGGGTGCTGCTGGACCCCAACCTGCTGAGCGAGGACGGCACGGTGGCGCTGGCCGGCTGGTCGGTCAGCCGCGATGGCCGCTGGCTCGCCTGGGCCACCAGCGACGGCGGCAGCGACTGGCGGACCTGGCGCGTGCGCGACGTCACCACGGGCGCGGACCTCGCCGACGAGGTCCGCTGGTCGAAGTTCTCGGGCGCGGTGTGGGACGCGCGGGGCGAGGGATTCTGGTACGGCCGCTACCCCGAACCCGCCGCGGGCGACGAGCTCGACGGGCCGGTCGACGGCCAGACGCTCTTCTACCACCGCCGCGGCACGCCCCAGGGCGAGGACGCGCTCGTCTACCAGCGCGATGACCACCCCGACTGGGGCTTCGCCCCCGCCCTGACCGACGACGGACGCTATCTGGTGATCCACGTCTGGCAGGGCACGAACCCCCGCAATGGGATCTTCTACGTCGACCTGCGCGACCGCGGCCGCGGCGTCCGCGAGCTGCTCGCCGACTTCGACGCGGCCTATGACGTCGTCGGCAGCCGGGACGGCGTCCTCTACGTCCAGACCAACCGCGACGCCCCGCGCGGGCGCATCGTGGCCATCGATCTCGCCCTGCCCCGGCCGCGGCACTGGCGCCCCGTGGTCGACGAGGCCGCCGGGGTCCTCGAGTCGGCCACCATGCTCGGCGGCCAGCTCGTGCTCACCTACCTCGAGGACGTGGCCAGCGCCGTGCGTCTGTTCACCCTGGACGGCGAGCCGCGCGGCGAGATCCCCCTGCCGGGCCTGGGCTCGGTCGCCGGCTTCACTGGCCGCCCCCATGACACCGAGACCTGGTACGCCTTCGACAGCTACCTCAGCCCCGGGGTGATCTATCACCACAACCTGGTCTCGGGTCAGAGCCGCATCTGGCGCGCACCCGACGTCGACTTCCCGTTCGACGACTACGTCACCGAGCGGGTGTTCTACACCAGCGGTGACGGCACCCGCATCCCGCTGTGGATCGTCCGGCGCTCCGACCTGCGCCCGGACCGCGACAATCCGGTGGTCCTCTACGGATACGGCGGCTTCAACCAGCCGCTGACGCCGTCGTTCTCGCCCGCGCGCCTGCCCTGGCTCGAGCGCGGCGGCATCTGGGCGGTGGCCAACCTGCGCGGCGGCTCGGAGTACGGCGAGGCCTGGCACGAGGCGGGCATGCTCGCGAACAAGCAGAACGTCTTCGACGACTTCATCGCCGCCGCGGAGTACCTGGTGCGCACGGGCTGGACCTGCGCGGACCGGCTCGCGGTGATGGGGGGCAGCAACGGCGGCCTGCTCGTCGGCGCGGTCGTCAACCAGCGCCCCGAGCTGTTCGCCGCCGGCCTGCCCGCCGTCGGCGTGATGGACATGCTGCGCTTCCAGCACTTCACCATCGGCTGGGCCTGGACCAGCGACTACGGCAGCAGCGACGACCCGGAGATGTTCCCCTACCTGCACGCCTACAGCCCCTACCACAACCTGCGATCGGGGACCGACTATCCGGCGATGCTGGTGACCACCGCCGACCATGACGACCGCGTCGTCCCGGGGCACAGCTTCAAGTACACGGCCCGCCTGCAGGCCTGTCAGACCGGTCCCCGGCCGGTGCTGATCCGCGTCGAGACGCGCTCCGGGCACGGCGCCGGAAAGCCGACGGACATGGTGATCGCCGAGCACGCCGACCGCTTCGCGTTCCTGACGCGGACCCTCGGGCTCGAATCGGACTGGAAACACGGAAGTTAACGCCGTTAACCAGATCTTTACCCGAGATGGGCACAACCCTTAACTGAATTTATCTTGATTTGCCGCCCGCCGATGTGGTCTCGTGAACGACCCACCCCCGGCCCGGCATCGAATCGCCCGCGCCGCTGGACCGGCGGGCAGGGTCAACGCGGCAACGGGTGCCAGCTCGCCCCTTGATCAGGCACCACGTCCCGCAAGCGCGACCGGGCCCCGGTTCACGACGAGCCGGGGCCCTCGCTGCGTCGAGGCCGGCCCGTCAGCCAGACGAGCGCGAGCACGATGATCACCAGCCCGCCCAGGGCCCGGCCATACGCGGCAGCCTCCCCGAAGACGACCCACGAGACGATCACCGCCAGCGGGATCTTCAGGTTGTTGGCCACGCCGAGCTGCCCGGCGTCGACCCGCGCGGCGCCGCGGTTCCAGGCCCAGAAGCCCAGCGCCGTCGGCACGAGCCCGAGGTACAGCAGCACCGGCGAGGCGGCCCCGAGGCCGGCGAGGTCCGGCGGGCGTCCGGCCACGAGGGCGCCGCCGGCGGCGAGGACCGCCCCGCCCATGGACATCCAGCCCACCAGGCCGGCCTCGCGGCCGGCCGTGCGCGGGCCCGCGATTCCGGCGCGCCGGGCCAGCGGTCCGAACCCGAGCTGCCCGATGGCGAACGCGAGGTTGCTCGCCTGCACCAGCAGCACGCCCCGTAGCGTCTCTCCGGTCGGCAGCTGCCCCTGGGCCAGGATCGCGCCGACCACCGCCAGGACGGCCGCCAGCCAGCCGCTCGCCTGCACCCGCCGGCGCCAGGCCTGCGCCACGAGCACCACGAGGATCGGCGTGAAGACGGTCCAGAGCGCCACCTGCCAGGCGGCCAGATACCGGTAGCTCGCGAGGTAGCAGACGTACATCACCCCGAACTGCAGACCCCCCAGGAGCAGGGCCGCCACGCGGTCGGTCGCCGCGAGCCGCAGCCGCACCAGCCAGGGCGCGAACGCGAGCGTGGCCAGCAGCAGGCGCACCGTCGCCACCCACCACGGATCCAGGCCGGGCAGGAAACGCTTGATCAGGCCGAAGGAGAAGGCCCAGAG
>WJIQ01000253.1 GCA_014730255.1 bacterium
AATAATGGCGACGAACCCCGCGAGTGTCAAGACCTCGCGGCCTTGCCGTCCGGATGGTCGGGGCGACAGGATTTGAACCTGCGACCCACGGCTCCCAAAGCCGTTGCGCTACCGGACTGCGCCACGCCCCGACCAGGGCAAGGGCCGTGCCCGCCGCCTGCGCGCCGCGCGGGCCGCGATCACCGGCTCCGCATCGAGCACGGTATGATCAGCGGGGCCCGGGGATCTGTCAACGCGAGCCCCGCGATTCGGTCACCCCGTCAACCGGTCGAGACGGAATCCCTCGGCACGCCGTAGACGCGAATGGCCACCTGCAGCAGCCGCCTCAGCGCCCGGCCGCGATGGCTGATGGCGTTCTTCTCCTCGTCGCTCAGCTCGGCCAGCGTGCGGTCCATCCCCTGCGGCACGACGATGGGATCGTAGCCGAACCCGTTCTGCCCCAGCGGCTGGTGGGCCAGGGTTCCCAGCAGGCGCCCCTCGCAGGAGAGCTCGAACCAGACCGGCTCGCACTGCCGGCGCCCGGGCGCGCCCTCGGGCAGCGGGATGCGCCAGGCCGGCGCGCGGCGATCGCGCGGACCGTCGGCGGTGAACTGCTGCACGTCGTCGATCTGGACCGTGCCCGCCGGAGGGTCGGCGTGCTCGAGATGCGGCGCCACCAGCTCGGCCACGCGGGCGCGGGTCCGCTCGACGTCCGCCCCCCAGCTCACCGGCAGCGTGCCGAACCAGGCCAGGTAGTCGGTCCACTCCTTGTGCCGGACGGCCGCCGCCTCGGCGCCCACGGCCGGGTCGGTCGGCCGGGTGGCGAAGGGGTCGTGCACCCAGCGCATCTCCGCCGGGGCGACCGCTCCGGGCTCGCGGTCGACCCCGGGGCGCGGATCGACCCACACCATGCAGGTCTCGAAGCGCACGTCGCGCGCCTCGTCGGGCACGCCCTCCATGAGCTCGAGGGCGAGCCGGGCGTTGTCCTCGTAGGTGGCCTGGTCGCCGGCGAACCGCGAGGCGAACACGTCGGGCAGGCCGCCGAGCTGGCGCACCTGGAAGGTCGTGTCGTCGGCCACGGCGATCTCGCCGGTCCAGCCGGCGGTGACCAGGGCCTTGCGGGCGGCGTTGCCCCGCGCCGAGGTGCCGTTCTCCAGGACCTCGGGCAGGCCGTCGTAATCGGTGGCCGCGGCCACCTCGAAGGGCAGGCCCTCGCAGAGCTGGCGCAGCTCCCGCAGCTTGTCCGCGTTGCGGCTGGCCAGGACGATGGTCCTCGCTGACGTGCTCATGTCCGACCTCCTCCGGTCGTCAGATCTCCAGGACCTGACGCTGAAGCTGGTTGATCTTGCCGATGGCCGCGGTCGAGAGGTCGAGCATCTGCTCGAGCTCCTGCCGCGTGAAGGGTTCGCGCTCGGCGGTGCCCTGGATCTCGATCAGGCCGCCGCCCTCGGCCATGACGACGTTCATGTCCGTGGCCGCGGTGGAGTCCTCGTCGTAGTCCAGATCGATGAGCACCTCGCCGTCCTTGACGCCGAGGCTGATCGCGCCGACGAGCTGGTGCATGGGATGCTTGCGCAGGCGCAGGCGGGTCATCGCGTCGTACAGGGCGACCGCCGCGCCGTTGATCGACGCGCAGCGCGTCCCGCCGTCGGCGCGGATCACGTCGCAGTCGATGGTCACGGTGAGCTCGCCGAGGGCGAACAGGTCGGTGACCGAGCGCAGCGACCGGCCGATCAGGCGCTGGATCTCCATGGTGCGGCCGCCCTGGCCGCCGCTGGCGGCCTCGCGCCGCATGCGGTCGCCCGTGCTGCGGGGCAGCATGCCGTACTCGGCGGTCACCCAGCCCTGGCCGCCGCCCTTCAGCCACCGCGGCACGCCGTGGGCGATGGACGCCGTGCACACGACGTGCGTGTTGCCCATCTCGATCAGGCACGACCCCTCGGCGTGGGGAAGGTAGTCGCGGGTGATGCGCGTGGCGCGGAGCTGGCTCGCGCCGCGGCCGCCGGCCCGTTCGCTCATGAGGCCTCCAGTTCGTCCAGGTTCACGGTCTCGACGTGGTCGATGGGCTTGCCGAGGTAACGCTCGCCCTCGGTACGGAACGTCCACGGCAGGTCGCTGAGGTAGTACGCGAGCCGGCCCTCGCCGGCGCCCTCGCGGCGCAGGCCGCCCCGGTCCAGCTCGGCGACCACGGCGCTCGCCAGCGCCTCGGCCGAGTCGACCAGCACCACCTCCGGCCCCATGTAGCGCGCGATCGCCGGCTTGAGCAAGGGGTAGTGCGTGCAGCCGAGGATCAGGGTGTCGACGGCGGCCTCGCGCAGGGGCGCCAGGTACTCGGCGCAGGCCAGCTCGGTCAGCGCATGGTCGAGCAGCCCCTCCTCGACCAGCGAGACGAACAGCGGGCACGGGTTGGCCACGATGCGCGCCGGGTCGAGCCACCCCGCCAGGCCCGCCTGGTACCGCCCCGAGGTGATCGTGCCCCGCGTGCCGATCACGCCGACCGCCCCGCCGCGGGTGCTCCGGCGGGCCGCCGCGAGCCCCGGCTCGATCACCCCGAGCACGGGCACGGGCAGCTCTCGGGCGAGGTCGTCCAGCGCGAAGGCGCTCGCGGTGTTGCAGGCGACCACCAGCAGCTTGATGTCCTGGCGCAGCAGGAACCGGGCGTCCTGCCGCGCGAAGGCCGTCACGGTGCGGGCGCCCTTGGTGCCGTAGGGCACGCGGGCGGTGTCGCCGAAGTAGATCAGGTCCTCGGCCGGCAGCTGGCGGTGCAGCTCGCGCAGGACCGTCAACCCGCCCAGGCCGGAGTCGAAGATCCCGATCGGGCGCGCGGCGCCGGACACTACAGCCACCTCCGCAGCTCGAACTCGCGCGCCAGGCCCAGGTGGCCGGCCAGCGTCTCGATCTCGCTGCCGTCGACCAGGATGCGGCAGGTCTCGAGGTTGGGGAAGTTCAGGGCCACCGTGCGCAGGATCGAGGTCAGGGTCGCCAGCTCGGAGGCGCTGCCGCCCGGATGGCCGACCACCAGCTCCAGGCTGAAGTCGACCACGGCGTGCTCGCCGGCGGCGTCGACGTAGGTGGCGAGCACGCGCGTGCGCTCGGGCACGGCGCTGATCGCCCCGCTGCTCGTCGGCCCGGCGCAGAGCTCGTCGAGCAGCGCGCCGAGGTCCTCCTCGGTCCGCCCCCGGCTCGCGATGCGCCGGCGCTCGATCACGTACCCCGCGGCGTCCCATTCGGGGAAGACCAGGACCACGGCGCGGTCGCCGGCCGTGGCCTCGGCCGTGGGCGTCTCCGGCTCGACCTCGATCCCGGTCAGCTCCTCCTCGCCGCGCTCGCCGAGGGTCACCATGAACCAGGCGGCGGCCGCCACCACGAGCACCAGTCCGACCCAGAACGGCCAGCGCAGCGTGCCGGACCGGCGACGCCGACGGTCCGGATCGGTCGACGGCGGCCGTTGCTCGCGGGCGCTCATTCGCCGGCCTCCTCGACCGTGACGGCCTCGTGCTGGGCCATGCGATCGCGATAGAGCGCCAGCGCGTCGGCGATGGCCACGGCCAGCGTGCGCTGGTAGTGGTCGCGCGCCAGCAGGCGCGACTCCTCCGGATGGGTCAGGAAGCCCATCTCGACCAGCACCGCGGGCATCCACGCGCCCACGAGCACCCGGAACCCGGCCTGACGCACGCCACGGTCGGGCTGGCCGAGCTGCCGGGTGACCTCGCCCTGGACGACCTCGGCCAGGTCGCTGCTGGCGGAGATGAACCGGTTCTGCACCAGGTCCCAGACGATGAACTCGACGTCGTCGGGCTCGGCGTGGCTGCGGTTCTCCACGGCCTCGACACTCTTGCTCCAGTCGCTCTTCGCCGGCGACAGGAAGTAGGTCTCGAAGCCCCGGGCGCCCTCGTTGAACCAGCCGTTGCAGTGCAGCGAGATGAACACGTCGCCGCCGGCGGCGTTGGCGATCTCCGCGCGCTCGGGCAGGCTCAGGTGGCGGTCGTCCTCGCGGGTGAGCACGACCTCGAACCCGTGCTCGGCCAGCTCCTCGGCCAGCACGCGCCCCACGGCGAGGTTGACGTCCTTCTCGAGGATGCCGCCGAGGCCGGCCACGCCGGGGTCGGTGCCCCCGTGCCCGGGATCGACGACGATCGTGCGCACCTCCAGCGACCGCGTCACGTCGACCGGCGTCTCGGGCACGGCCATCTCGGCCGGCCCGCGGGGCACCGGGTCGGGCAGGGCGGCCACCTGCTGCTCCTCCACCGTCAGCACGATGCGCCGGCCCTCGTCGCGCGTGGCGGTGCGGTAGCGGTTGACCAGGTCGTCCACGCGCACGGTCAGGATCAGGTGCCCGTCGGCCTGGCGCGCGGTGACCCGATCGACCAGGCCCGCCCCGCCATGGCGCAGCCGGCCCAGGTCGCCCTGGCCCCCGTAGATCTTCAGCTCGATGATGCCCCCCTCGGGGCTCGACGCGCGGTAGCTGAGCGCCTCGCGGCAGACGACCTCCACGCTGGTCGCCCGCGTCAGCGGGGTCAGCCGCAGGCCGGTCACGTTGGCGTCGACCTCGCCGAGCGTCAGCCGCAGCCCGTCCCGATCCCAGTCGATGGCCAGGCCGCTCTCGGGGGCGAGGACCCGGGCGACGAAGACCATCGGCAGCCACATGTCGCCGTCGGCATGGAGGATCGGCACCGGCAGCAGGGTGTCCCGGTCGCCGGCGGTGACCAGCCGGCTGCCGTCGGTGAAGCGGAACTCGCGATCGGCCACGCGGAGGGTCAGCCGGCGGGTGGTCGCCTGCCAGAGCCGGCTGGCCTGCAGGAGGTCGGCGACGTCGGCCGAGCGCAGGTACAGCTCCTGCGAGCCCATGAGCAGGCGCCGGGCGGCCACGGGCCGGGTGCGGCCGGTGGCGCGGTCGTCGACGACGATGGTCTCGTCGGGCGCGTCGAGGTCGGCGCGGCGCCAGGCCAGCGGGTCGGACGTGGTCGCGGCGGCGTCCTGGCCGACGGCCGGCGCGGCGATCGCTCCGGTCAGGATCAGTGCCAGGGCCAGGCCCAGGGACCACCGCCTCGCGCGCCGAGTGCGCCCGCTCGCCCGTTCCACCATCGCTCGCCTCCGTGACGTGTCCACGGCCTCAGCCGCGGCGGCCGATCACCCTGGCCATCTCCCGGTCCGCATCCTGCTTGGCCTTGTCCTGCCGCTTGTCGTGCAGCTTCTTGCCCCGCGCCAGGGCCATCTCGACCTTCACCCGGCCGCGCTTGAAGTACACCTTCAGCGGGATGAGCGTGCGGCCGCCTTCCTCGAGCTTGGGGTGCAACTTGCGGATCTCGCGCCGGTTCAGCAGCAGCTTGCGCCGCCGGAACGGCTCGTGGTTCATGCGGTTGCCCATATCATACGGGCCGATGTGCATCTTGACGAGCCACACCTCGCCGCCCTTGATCTCGCCGTAGGCATCGCCGAGATTCACCCGTCCGCCCCGCAGCGCCTTGACCTCGGTGCCCAGCAGGGCGATGCCGCACTCCACCGTCTGCAGGACCTCGTACTCGTGACGGGCCCGCCGGTTCTGCGCGATGATCTTGATGCCGGTCGCGGACGAACCGGAGCCGGTGGACTTCTTGGCGCTCATGGGTTCCTCGGTTCAGGAGGGCGACGACCACCCCCGAAGCTAGCACGCGGCCGCCCCCCTCTCAAGGACTCAGCCGACGGGCCCTGATCCTCCGATTCACCGGTTGACACGGCCCGGACCCGGGGCTAGATTACTCGCCCGCTGCCGCCACGCGGCAGTGCCAGCACGAATATGGAGCCCAGGTGGCGGAATTGGTAGACGCGCTACGTTCAGGTCGTAGTGGGGGTAACCTCGTGGGAGTTCGAGTCTCCCCCTGGGCACCATGACGTGATCATGGACGCGATCATCGCGCCGTGACCCGTCCCCCGATGAGCCCCGGCCCGCGCCGTGGGCTTTTTTCGTTTCCGTCGCCCCGCCATCCCGACCCCCGGATCTCCCTGCATCCGGCATGCCTCCTGCAACGGACCCGCCGGTGCCCGGCGATGCCCCGTCGCATCGCGTCGGCACCCGAGGGACCGCCAGCCGATCGGGAGGCCAACATGCGCTGGATCGACATCGTCCTGCCCCCCCGGGGCACCTGCCAGGAAACCGACCGCCGACTGGACGAGGCGCGGGCCCTGGTCGACGGGATCCCCGCGCTCCAGGACCGTCACGGCCTGGACGCGCCGGCCGTCACCGGCGAGGTCGAGCGCATCGGGCGGCTCCTGTTCCAGGCCGTCACCGCCCATCAGGCCGGGGCGTTCCGCGACGATCCGCACCGCGACGGCGCCACCACACCCGGCAAGATCGACCGGGTGGGGTACCATATCGTCGCGGCGGACGACCGCGTCGGCCTGCCCTGGCAGTGGCTGCACAGCGGCATGGGCTACCTGATCGAGCGCAGTCCCATCGCGTCGGCCGACCACGGTTCGCATCCGACCAACGCCGACCCCATGCGCGTCTGGATGCACCGGCAGCAGGACGCCCTGCTCGACCCCGACCACGTCGGCCATGACGATCGCACCCAGCCGGAGATCCTCTTCGTCCCCGGGCACGGCAAGGACGAGATCCGTCGCCTGATGTTCCGCGAGGCCGAGGGCATCGACCACGCCCTCGCCGAGCTTCCGGCGGCGGCCGCCCGGCTGCGCATCCCCGGCGCGGTCACCCCCGGTCTGCTCGCCGCCCGGGCCATGCTCTATCAGGTGCTGCACTTCGCCGCGCCCACCAGCCAGCCGCCGGAGGTCTCCCAGGCCGGCGAGAACCGCTGGCTGGCCGGCCTGATGGCCGCCGCCGGCGAGCCGGGCGCCGACCCCGACGTGGTCGACGACATGGTCGGCCTGGAGAAGGAGATCCTGGGCGTCGACCCCGTCGAGGCCGCGCTGGATCAGGCGCTCGAGAGCTACGTGCACCGCGGCGCGGCCGTGCCCGCCGGGGCCGGCTCCCCGGTGCGGACCACCGCCGGCGACGGCTGGCTGCTCGACGACGGCCCCATCGCCCCCGAACACCTCGGACGCGACGGCTGCCTGCCGCCACTGGTGTTCTCGAACAGCTGGTGCAGCCTGCACTGGCTCGGCCAGCGGTTCACGCGCGCGGGCGCCTCGGCGTTCGTGGGCACGTCCATGCCGCTGTTCAGCCGCCCCGCCCGCCTGTTCGCCGGGCTGTTCTACGGCGCGCTCGGCCGCGGCCGCTGCGCCGGCGAGGCCCACCGCGAGGCGGCGCTCGCCCTGCGGGAGCGGCTCGGACCGGAGCACCCCGCCTGGCTCGCCCACGGCGTGCAGGGCTACGCCACGCTGCGCCTCGAGGACCTCTGACGCCGCCGGCCCGCCGCCGGGACCGCCGTCGGACGCAACCCTGCCCGCCCCGTCTGCGTCTAACCGGACAGAGAGCGCCACGCGCCCTCTCTGACGTTGATTCCGGGCGTCGCCGTCGTTAACCTGACGACCTGACCTCTTCCGCAGCCTCGCGGCGGTTCGCCGAGCGTTCCGAGTCTCCGATCGGACAGGACATGCCACCGGTCATCGCCACGGAAACCACCCTGGACCGGATGCTCCGCCTCGTCTTCTCGCGCCGGGTCTTCCTCGGCCTCGGCGTGCTCGCCGTGGCGTTCTGCGCCTTCGCGGTGATCGACGCCACCAAGGCGCGCCCGAACGACGGCACGGTCTGGCTGCTCGGCCGGCCGGAGCTGACCGTCCTGGAGGTCTCGTCGCGGGCGGGCGGGCCGCCCACGCCCCTGCGCGAGGGCGACACCATCCGCGGCATCGCCCACCAGCTGATCACCTCGCCGCGCCACGCCGCCGAGGTCCTCGGCGAGCAGAAGCCGGGCACGACCGTGCCCTACCTCGTCGAGCGCGAGGGGCGGACGCTCATGGTGCAGGTCCCGCTGACGCGTTTCCGCGCCGCCGACCGCACCTATGCGATCAACGTGCTGCTGGCCGTCGTCTACCTGGTGATCGGGTTCCTGGTGTACATCAAGAGCTCGGGCGATCGACCATCCCGGCTCTTCTTCCTGCTCTGCCTGACGTTCGCGGTCTACTTCATGACCAACCTGGAACGGTCGAGCTACTTCTGGGGCGACATCCTCACCCGCAACGGCGGGGCGCTGGCGAGATTCCTGCTGCCCGCCTTCTTCCTGCAGTTCTTCCTGGTCTTCCCCGAGAAGAAGGACACTCTCGCGCGGCACGCGTACCTCTCGCCGCTGCTGTACCTGCTGCCCCTGATGTTCTACGTGCGCTTCACCCTCGACCAGTTCTTCGGCGATCAGGGCGCGCGCATCGATGCGGTCACCTGGATGATCCTGGGCCTCTACTACGTGGCCGGCCTGGTGGCCCTGATGCACAGCTACCTGAACTACCGCGACCCGCTGCTGCGTGATCGCGTACGCATCCTGACCTGGGGGACCCTCGCCGGCGTCCTGCCGTTCCTGGTCTTCAAGATCGGGCTCGAGGAGATCACCGCGCGCACCGAGCTCGCCCAGCTCGGCGTGATCCCGCTGGTGGCCATCCCCATCAGCTTCGGCTACTGCATCGCCCGCTACCAGGTCCTGCAGATCGACTTCCTGGTCAAGCGCAGCCTGCTCTACGCCATCAGCACGGGCCTGCTGCTGGCCGCGTGGGCGGTGGCGGTGCTCTGGCTCGGCAACCGGGTCGTCGGCCTGACCGGGTCGAGCAGCACCCTGGTCGCCGTGGGTACGACCCTGGCGGTGGCTGCCCTGCTCTGGCCGGTGCGCATCCGCCTGCAGCGGGCGCTCGAGGGACGCCTCTACCGATCGCGCGCCAACCTGGCCGTGCTGCTCGAGGAGTTCAGCCGCGAGATCCCCGCCCTGATCCAGCAGCAGGCGCTGCTCGAGCGCGTCGGTAACGGGCTGCGCGAGGCGCTCGAGGTCCCCGCCCTCTGGTTCTACGTCCCCGACCCCCGCGTGCAGGACACGCTGCGCCGGGTCTGGCCGGAGCTGCGATCGGCGAACGACGACCCGCCGACGGCCGCGGTCAGTCACGGGGGCGCCCCCGCGTCGCCGCCGCAGCTCGAGCTGGCCGTCCTGCAGCGCATCCTCACCGACCGGCTCGAACCGTACTGGATCGACCCGCGCGAGACCTCCCCCGTGCCCGATCACCAGGCCATCACCCGCGAGCAGCTCGAGCTGGTGGAACGGCGCCGCGAGCATGCCCTGCTGGCCAGCCTCGGCATCAACCTGCTGGTGCCGCTGGCGGCCTCCGGACGCGTGATCGGGGTGATCGCCCTGCCGGTCCGCCCCGGCGGCGAGCCGTACCAGCTGCACGAGATCCAGCTGCTGACCATCGTCGCCGGCCAGACCGCCATGCAGCTCGAGAACGCCCGCCTCTACGAGGAGGAGGTGGCCAAGCAGAAGCTCGAGGAGGAGATGCGCCTCGCGCGGGCGATCCAGAGCCGCCTGCTGCCCGAGGCGATCCCCAGCTTCGACGACCTGCAGATCGAGGCGGTGAACCTCTCGAGCAAGACGGTCTCGGGCGACTACTACGACGTCATCGCCCGCGACGACGGACGGCTCGCCCTGGTGATCGCCGACGTCTCCGGCAAGGGCATGCCCGCGTCGCTGCTGGCGTCCAACCTGCAGGCCTCGCTGCGGGCGCAGTGCGAGCTGAGCGATTCGCCCGCCGACATCCTCGCCCGGGTCAACCGCCAGCTGCACGCCGCGACCGACAGCATGCACTTCGCCACGGCCTTCCTGGCCTTCCTGGACCCGCGCACGCGCCGGCTGGTCTACTGCTCCGGCGGGCATGACGCGCCGGTGCTCGTCGATCGCGAGGGCCGGGTACGCCGCCTCGACGAGGGCGGCCTTCCCCTCGGGGCGTTCGACTTCGGCGAGTACACCGAGGGCGAGGTCGAGCTCGACGAGGGCGACCTGCTGCTGCTGTACACCGACGGGCTGACCGAGACCAAGAGCCCCGACGGCGAGGACGAGTTCGGCATCGAACGGCTCGACCTCTTCCTGCGCGACCATCGCCACCTCGACCTCGCGAAGCTGCTGCCCCGCATCGACCAGGAGCTGCAGCTGTTCCGCGGACGCCGCGAGGCCGAGGACGACATCACCCTGGTGGCCATCAAGCTGGCCCGACCATCGCGGGCGCAGCAGGCGGCCGGGTCGGCGGCCGGCGCGCGCGCCCACGGCGCCCTGACGCCGAAGGAGGCCTCATGAAACGCACGATCCCCCTGGTGCTCCTGGCCGCCGCCGCCCTGGTCCTGATCGGCCTGGTGCTCGCCCAGCGCGATCCGGCCTCCCGCTTCACCGACGACCACGAGGCCTGGGAGGCGTACGTCGAGGGCGACCGGCTGCTGCAGTCCTTCCGCTGGGCCGAGGCCGAGGACCGCCTGGCCGTGGCGATCGAGCGGGATCCGCAGTTCACCCTCGCGCACGCCGCCTTCGCCGAGCTGCACGCACGCATGGGCCTGCGCACGATGGCCGCCGAGCACTTCGCCACCGCCGACAGCCTCGCCGCCCTGGACGACGATCCCTACAGCCGCCTGCTCGTCCAGGTCCGGCTGAGCAACCACGGCCAGTCCCGCTTCTACGAGGATCGCGATTCGCTGCTCACGCGGGCCAAGGAGATCGTCGGCGACCACGTGCTCGTGCTGGCCTCCGAGGCCGTCCGCGCCGCCGAGGCCGGCGAGGTCGAGCGCGCCGAGACGGTCTGGAACCGGGTCCTGGAGATCAATCCCAACTACGCGGCCGCCTACAATTACCTGGGATACCTCTACCTCGCCCAGGGCCGCTACGACGAGGCCGAGGCCGCCATGCGCCGCTACGCCTTCGTCGCGCCCGACCTCGCCAATCCGCACGACTCCCTCGGCGAGGTCCTGATGACCGTCGGCCGCTACGAGGAGGCCGAGGTCGAGTTCCGCACGGCGCTGGCCAAGCAACCGGACTTCTTCCACTCGCTCATGAACATCGGACGCATCTACATGCTGCGCGGACAGGTCGACAAGGCCAACGAGCTGCTCGATCGCGTCCACCAGGAGGTCGCCGGTACGGAGTGGGAGCACGAGGTCGAGATCCGGCGCCTCCGCGCGCTGTTCATGCACCGGATCACCGACGAGCTCGACACCTACGCCGCCCGGTACATCGAGGCGAACCCCGAGGCCAGCTACACGGCCTACGTCCGCATCTGGCGCCGGCTGGCCCTGGGCGATCAGGCCGGCACCCTCGCGCTCCTGGACTCGCTCAACGCCGAGCACCAGGCCAGCGAGTGGTACCAGAACAACCCCGCCAAGCGGGCCCGGGCCGAGGTCGACCAGCTGCGTTACCGCGGCCTGGTCGCCGAGATGGCCGGCGACCACGCGTCGGCCGCCCAGGCGTTCCGGCAGACGATCACCGAGCAGTCCGATCTGCCGCCGCACTCGACCTCCTTCGAGCGCATCCACCTGGCCTACAACCTGGTGTCCATCGACGAGCTCCAGGAGGCTCGCGAGCAGGTCCGGACCGTGCTCGAGGTCAATCCGCGGCTGCCGGAGGCCGTGCTCGTGGGCGCGTTGATCGAGGCCGCCGCCGGGGACGTCGCGTCGGCGCATCGCTACCTCGACACCCTCGAGCGCATGCTCGAGCGCGCGGACGCCGACTTCCCGACCCTGGTCGATGCCCGGCAGGTACGTGCGCAGTTGCCGGACCCGGGGCGGATCTGACGCGGATCAGGCGTCGACGGGTTCGAGCGGCGCGACGATCGTCGGCTGGTACTCGGGGAAGTGTTCCTCGGCCCGGGCCCGCCAGCTCGCGGCGTTGTCGTGGAACCCGAGCTCGTCCAGCAGCTCGCAGCCCCGCACCCAGGCCAGGGGATTCCACTCGCTCGCCGTGACCGCGCGCAGGTAGAGACGCAGGGCGCGCTTGCGGTCGCCGGCCAGCCGCGCGCAGTCGGCCAGGCCGACCCACGCCGCGGAGTACGACTGGTCGTGGTCGAGGGCCTGCTCGTAGGCCTCGGACGCCTCGCTGACCTGGCCGGCCAGCAGCGCGAGGTCGCCGGCCAGCCGGCACCGGTTCAGCACGAGCAGGCGGGCCTCGCTGGCCGACGCGGCGGCGGCGGCCTTGGTCACCCGCCCGAGATGCCGCTCGATGGTCTCGAGCGCCGCCGCGCGTGCGGCCGCATCGACGGGCGGCTCGGCCGCCAGCCGGGCGACCGTCGCCCGCGCCGCGTGCAGGTGCAGGAAGGGCTCGCCCCCCCACCAGGCGATGGCGTCGTCGACGACGGCGGCGGCCTCGTCCCAGCCACCGGAGGCCAGGAGGGCGCCGGACAGGTCGCGGGCCAGCTGCGGGCCGAACGTGGTCAGGCGACGGAATTCCGGCGAGTACTCGCTGACCCGGCGCCAGGCGGCCTGCATGTGACGCAGGCTGGTGCCCAGGCCGGCCACGGGCAAGACCTCGCCGTCGAGGAACTGCAGGGTCTCGCGGGCGAGCTGATGGGCGAAGAACGGCTCCTGGGGCTGGTTCTTGATCGCCAGCCGCAGCAGCCGCAGGTTGCGGTCGCGCTTGCGCGAGCGCGCGTCGGCATGGCCCGGGTCGTGCAGGATCAGGAACGGCGCGTCGAGCACCACCTGCCCGTTGTGGGTCGCCACGCGGCTCAGGCTGGCCGTGACCTGCTCGCGCACGGGGTAGCGATAACGCACGTCCGGATGATTGCGGAACAGCCGCAGGCTGGGCTGCAGCCGCGGCTTCTCGATCTCCTGGTTCTCGGCGACGTTCAGACGGTAGCCGATCACGCCGGGGTCGTTCAACAGCCGCTGGAAGTCGACGGGGCGGACGCTCTGCAGCTGCTCGTCGCAGTCGAGCACGAGGATCCAGTCGCACGCCGCGGCGGCCAGCGCGGCATTGCGGGCGTGGGCGAAGTCGTCGCGCCAGACCTCGTCGACGATGCGTGCGCCGTAGCCCTCGGCGATGATGCGCGTGTTGTCGCGCGAGCCGGTGTCGACGACGACGATCTCGTCGACCAAAGCGAGCGCCGACTTGATGGCCTTGCCGATGCTGGCCTCCTCGTCGCGCGCGATCATGCAGAGACTGACCGTCTTGCGTTTCATGGACGTGCCGGATTCCTTTGTTCTCGTTCGAGTCCCATCCAGGTATCGACCGTGGCATGCGGGGGTTTAGCGCCTTGGCTCCAGACCGGCCGGACAGTATCCACCGCTGCCCGATCTACGCCCTGCTGGACAACGTGCGCAGCGCGTGGAACGTGGGCTCGATGTTCCGCACCGCCGACGCCGCCGGCCTGGCCGGCCTGTACCTCTGCGGCCTGACGCCGACCCCGCCGCGCCCCGACCTGGAGAAGACCGCCCTGGGCGCGAGCCGGACCGTCCGCTGGGACTACTGGCCACGGACCGTCGACGCGGTCGAGGCGCTGCGGGCGCGAGGCGTGCAGGTGGTCGCCCTGGAGACGGGCCCGGCGGCCATCGACGTCGCGCAGGTTCCGCGCGACTACCCCCTCTGCTTCGTCGTCGGCCACGAGGTGGCCGGGATCGCCGACGAGGTGCTCGCCCGGTGCGACCGGATCGCCGCCATCCCCATGCACGGGCACAAGGGGTCGCTGAACGTCGCGGTGAGCTTCGGCGTGATGGCCTACGCGCTGCGCAGGGACTGGGAGTCCCACACCGCGCCGTCGAGGCGTCGCGAGTAGGCCCGCAGCAGGTGATTGCTGGCGGCGCAGAACTGCGCGGCCACCAGCGTGCGGTGCACCCGGCGCCGGCCCACCTTGACCCGTTGCCGGGCCTCGGGATAGCGCGGATCCTCGGTCAGCGCGCGCAGGGTGCGCAGCGCGAGGAAGTACGGGATCAGGCAGAAGAGCCGCAGCTGGAACTCGGACCGCGGCAGGAGCTGGCAGTACTCGCGCGCCGCGGCCAGCTTCCGTCGGGCCCGCTCGATCAGCGGCTCGAGCACCGACCGGGCCTCGGCCCAGTTCTCGGGCGCGAGCAGCTCGGCGGCGGTCAGGCCCTCGCGACGGCACACCGACTCGGGCACGTAGCTGATCCCCCGCGCGTGGTCGCGGGCCACGTCGGCCAGGATGTTGACCATCTGCAGGCCCTCGCCGAAATCCCCGGCCAGCTCCTCCATGCGCGCCAGCCGCCGCGCGCCGATGCCGGGTCGCTGCACCGCGAACAGGGCGGTCAGGAGGCGCCCGACCGTGCCGGCGACGAAGTAGCAGTACCGCGCCAGATCCTCCTCACTGCCCAGCGACCGCAGCGTCCCGGGAACCGGCCGCGCGCCGGCGTCCTCGCGGGTGGCGAACTCGGCCATCCCCTGGCACATCTCGCGGACCCACGGCGTGACCGCCCCGGCCACCTCGGGCGGCAGACCGTGCAGCAGGGCCACCGGGACGTCCGCCTCGGCCGTCAGGCGGGCATCGGCGTCGTCGCGGCCGGCGACCGCCTCGCCGAGCGGTGCGAGATCGACCGCCGGATCGTCCAGCGCGCCAGCGAACAGCCCCAGCAGCTCCGCCTTGCGCGCGGGCGCCAGGTCGGACGCGTCCTCGATGGTGTCGGCGACCCGGCAGAGCAGGTACGAGAGGGTGACGGTCCGTCGCAGGTCGTCGGGCAGGTAGCGGATGCACAGCGCGAACGTGCGGGACACCGCCGGCAGCGTCGCCTCGCACCAGGCCCAGCGCTGATCGCGATCGGTCATGGGCTGTCGCCTCCCGGCGGCGTGCGGGTGATCCGGTGGCGGTCGAGCCGACGGGGCGATCGGCTCTCCAAAAAAATATCGATGCGGGCGAAGTCGGCCAGGGTTGAGAGGGGGCGACTCATCCCCACCGTCCCGGACACAACCTCGGTTCCCCGACGACTTCTAGCCAGGAAGCCGGCAGGACCCGCATCGAATTCGCCGCGATCGACCCGCGCAGGGCCGACCGCGACTGCTTCAGTATACAGATCGCGCGGGTTCAAGACAACCGGACAGGGGGCGGTCCGCGCCGCGCCTAACATTGGACAAGCCTTTTCCCAACCCATATATTCCATTCACGTTTCCGGCGTGCCCCCGCCGGAATACGGGCCCCAGACGACAGACGAGGAGAATCGGGAATGAACGTGGGGACGCGCCCTGGAATCAGGACCATGTTGTTCACGACGCTGCTTGCCGTGGTGGCGCTCAGCCTGCCCGCGCTCGCTGCCGACGGCCTGGCGGGCAAGTGGCGCGCCGAGGTCACCGGGCCCCGGGGCGAGGTCGTCCAGATCCTCCAGTTCCAGCAGGACAACAGCGGCCGCTGGTTCGGCACCACCAAGTCGAGCGCCGACCCCGACGCCGTCCACGAGCTGGACAACGTCGAGGTCGACGGCTCGCGCGTGACCTTCAGCCGGCGGGAGCAGGACCCGGCGTCCGGGATGTCCATGACCCTCGAGTTCGACCTGCGCCTGAGCGAGATCCAGAACTCCCTGCGTGGCGAGGTCCTGGTGAAGTTCCCGGGCGGCGAGCGCGAGATCCCCGTCGAGTTCGAGCGCGTGATCGAGCGGGCCGACGCCGAGGGGATCCAGTACATCGCCGAGCGGCCCGTCGTCGGTGCCTGGTCGGCGCGCCCGGACGACGATGACGAGGAGCGCGAGATCCTGCTCGACATCCTGCCCGACGCCGACGACTACAAGGGCACGATCACCGACACCGGCGTCGGCGAGACCGAAGCCATGCGCGACCTGGACGTCAAGGACGGCACGGTCGTCTCGTTCAACTTCCGCTTCGAGGGCGCGCCGTTCATGAGCTCGTTCTGGGGGCGGTACGACGAGGTCCGCGACGAGATCCGCGGCACCATGTCCGTCGGCGGCCGCAGCCAGCCGCTGCGCTTCGAGCGGACCAGCGAGGGCCCCGACGACGTCCTCGACGAGTTCGAGACCGACCGTGAGCCCCTGCCCATCAAGCATCCGAACCGGCTCGCGCTGACCGCCCGCGTGGCCCTCTGGCAGCCGCTCTACGTCCTGAAGGAGAACGAGCGCAACATCAACGACATCACCACTGCCAAGATGGCCTTCGACGGCGGCCTGCGCTTCTACGTCATCGACTACCTCGCCGTGCAGGCCCGCTACGCGCGCGGCGGCGTCGGCTTCGACACCAACGAGAAGAACCTCGCCCTGTTCGACCCGGTCACCGGGCCCCAGGGCGAAGGTCTCTCCGCGCCGCTGACCACCGACAGCCACCTCTCGCTCGACGGGTACGAGTTCACGCTCATCGGCTATCTCGGCCAGAGCCTCTTCCCCGACAGCAGGTTCAACCCCTACCTGATCGGGCTGGTCGGCCGGACGAGCTGGGAGCTGACCGAGAGCGGCCGCGGCAGCGACGTGATCGAGATCTTCGAGGTGCCGGTCGAGGGAACGGACTGGACGTTCGGCGGCGGCCTCGGCACCGAGTACGCCTTCAATGAGCGGTTCGGACTCGAGTTCGAGTGGCTCTGGGCCTACACCGGCACCGGAGACGAGACGAAGTGGGAGGACACGACGCTGCAGTGGACCAGCCAGCACGTGTACCGCTTCAGCCTCGGCGGTATCGTCTGGTTCTAGCGCCCGGGCGCCCCTGAAACGGGGCCGACACGACCTCCGCGACGCACGACGGCCGCCTCCTCGGAGGCGGCCGTCGCCGTTCATGCGCCCGGGCCAGGACCGGGTGGCCTACGTGCCGGCCGCGTAGTCGGTCAGGTAGTGCAGCTGATCGGCGGTGAGCTGGTCGAGGTCGTGGCCCGACTCCGCCAGCTTGATCTTCGCGATCTCCTGATCCTGATCGTCGGGGATGTCGTGCACGGCGACCTTCAGGTCCTTGCCCTCGCGCGCCATGCGGACCATGCTGAGGAACTGGTTGGCGAAGCTCATGTCCATGACCTCGCTCGGATGCCCCTCGGCCGCGGCCAGATTCACCAGGCGGCCCTGCGCCAGCACGTAGATCCGACGGCCGTCCTTCAGGGTGTACTCCTCGCAGTTGGCCCGGATCTCGCGCTTGCTCGTGGCCATCTCCTCGAGTTCGACCAGGTTGATCTCGCAGTCGTAGTGACCGGTGTTGCAGACGACCGCGCCGTCCTTCATGGTCTCGAAGTGGCGGCCGACGATCACGTCCTTGCAGCCGGTGGCGGTGATGAACACGTCGCCCACGCGAGCGGCCTCGTCCATCGTCATGACGCTGAATCCGTTCAGCACGGCCTTGAGCGCGGCGGTGGGCTTGACCTCGGTGGCGATCACGTTGGCGCCCATGCCCGACGCGCGCATGGCGCAGCCGCTGCCGCAGTGCCCGAAGCCGGCGACGACGAAGTTCTTGCCGGCCAGCAGGACGCTGGTCGCGCGCAGGATGCCGTCGATGCTCGACTGGCCGGTGCCGAAGACGTTGTCGAAGTCCCACTTGGTCTCGGCGTCGTTGACGGCGATCACCGGGTACTTGAGCGCGCCGGCATCGGCCATCGCGCGCAGCCGGTGCACGCCGGTCGTGGTCTCCTCGGTCCCGCCGATCAGCGTCTCGATCAGCTCGGGGTGCTTGTCGTGCACGCGGAAGATGAGGTCGGCGCCATCGTCCAGGGTCAGCGTGGGCTTGAAGTCAAGGGTGCGGTCGATGCACCAGTAGAACTCCTCGACGTCCATGCCGTGCCAGGCGTAGATGCTCACGCCGGCGTCGGCGAGGGCGGCGGCCACGTCGTCCTGCGTGCTCAGGGGGTTGCAGCCGGACCAGCTGATCTCCGCGCCGGCGGCCTTGAGCGTCTCGACGAGGACCGCCGTCTCCTTGGTCACGTGCAGGCAGCCGGCGATGCGCATGCCCTCGAGGCTCTGCTTCGCTGCGTGCTCGTCGCGCAGCTTCATCATCACGGGCATGCGCGACTCCGCCCAGTCGATCTTCATCCGGCCGTGGCCGGCCTGGCTCAGGTCGCGGACCTTGTAGCCCTCGCCCATGTCGAACGTGTCGGTCATCGGTCGTCTCCTCCGGGTTACGCCCTGTCGGGCGGCGAGCGGCCGCGGCCGCGTCTGGTCGAATCAGGTCTTCTCGGTCACGGTCATGATCACGTCGGGCCAGGCGAAGCCCTCGCGGCCCGACGCCACGGTCTCGATGTCCTCGTCGCGGGCGGTCCGGCGTCGGCGGAGCCGGCGCAAGGTCCGCAGGCCGGCGGCCGCGAGCCAGGCCTCGAGCTGCTCGGGGTCGAACCCCAGCCAGTGATGCGCCAGCTGGTCGCGCATCCACACGAGGTTGTGGCGCGTGAACTCCACGATCACCACGCGTCCGCCGGGGCGGACCACGCGCGCCAGCTCGACGATCGCCGCGTCGGGCCGGCGCAGATGGTGCAGCACCATCGACGAGTAGGCCGCGTCGAAGCCGCCGTCGACGAACGGCAGGTCGCGCACGTCGGCCTGCGCGAAGGCGATGCCCGGATGACCGGCGTCGCGGCTGCGGCGGGTCGCCCGCGCCAGCAGCCCGGCACTGTGGTCGACCGCGGTCACGCGGGCGCCGGCGCCGGCCAGCAGCGGCAGCAGCGCGCCCGAGCCCGTGCCCACGTCGAGGACGCGGAGGCCGGCGGGCACCAGGGCGCCGACCACGCCGGCCTGCAGGTCCGGATGCTCGTACTGCCGCCGCACGCGATCCCAGTGATCGACAACGCCGGCGAACAGCTCCCGCGCGCGCTCGTCCCGCTCGGCGATCACCGTGGCGAGCCGCTCGTCGTCGCCGCGGGCCTCGGGCAGGGCGTCGGCCAGGGCGCCCACCACGCGGCGCAGGTCCTCGCGGCCGTCGCGCGAGCCGGTGGGCGTGGCCCGGTACCAGCTGTAGGTGCCCTCGCGCCGCTGCTCCACCCAGCCGGCCTTGCGCAGCACCGCCAGGTGCCGCGAGACGCTCGGCTGGCGCGACTCGAGCACGCGCACGAGCTCCTGCACGTTCAGTTCCTCGCGCATCAGGGCGCGCAGCAGGCGCAGACGCGTCGAGTCGCTGACCGCATGCAGGAGATCCACGGGGCTGGCGGCCACAATATTCATGTATCCGAATATATTGATCAGATCCGGTCCGTCAACCCCCGGGCGACGCGGAATCCGAGGTCGCAGCTGCGGAAGATCGGGTCGATCCGCACGAAATTCGTCGTCCGGCAGGCGATGGCCGGGGCGTACCAGCTCCCGCCGCGCATGGTGCGGTCCGGCCCGGCCCCGGGAGCCTCGACGTTGTCGGGGCTCAGGTCCGGCAGCGTGGCGTACGGGTCCCAGATCCACTCCCAGACGTTGCCGTGCAGGTCGTGGAAACCCCACGGATTGGCCTCTCGCCGGGCCACGTCGCGGGTCCTGCCGCCCGCATTGCGCGCGTACCAGCCCACGCGGGCGAGGTCGTCGCGCCGGCCGCCGGACCCGAACATGGTCAGCGAGCCGGCCCGGCAGGCGTACTCCCACTCCGCGTCCGTCGGCAGCCGGTAGCCCGTCGCCTCCGGGCGCCAGCGCGCGGTGCCGTCGTCGAGCACGTAGGCCGGCTCGAGCCCCTCCATCTCGCTGAGCCGGTTACAGAACGCCACCGCCTCGAGCCAGTTCACCCGCTCGACGGGCCGGCGGTCGCCCACGAAGGCGCTGGGGTTGGTGCCCATGACCGCCGTCCACTGGTCCTGGGTGACCTCGGTGGCCGACAGCAGGTACGGCGCCTCCGGATCGGGCAACGGCCGCGCCTGGATGTACTCCTGACCCGCCGGGGCCGGGGTGAACGGCGCGTCCGGATGGACGAGGATCATCTGCATGCCCAGGGAGTTGGGGCCGGCCGCGTCGGCGAGGGCGGCGACGCGTCGCTCGGCCGCCGCACGATCGGCGCCGGGGTCGGTCAGCGGGGTGTCGATGAGATCGGTGGCGCGGCCCTCGAGCGCATGGGCCACCTGGGCCGCGGCCCGCGCGGCCAGCGACACGAGCACGTCGGCCGACGACGCCTCGGCCGCCCGCCGGGCCAGGATCGCGCCGTCGGGCGCCCCGTAGACCGTCAGCACGACCCGCCGAGGCATTGCCGACGCCTCGACGCGGACCGCGAGGGCCAGGCTGGCGCCGTACTCGGCCGCCTGCCGGACGGCGCAGCGACCGGTGCAGCCGGGCGCGGCGGCCGCCGCCATGAGCGTGGAGAACCGCTCCGGCGTCAACGTCAGCACCAGCTCGCGCCGGACCGCCGCGTCGAGCCGCTCCAGCAGGGCGGGCGGGGGCGAGGCGGGGCCCGCCGCGGCGAAGACGGCCAGGCGCTGCTGGGCGGCTACCGGCACGGACAGCAGGATCGTCAGGCAGACGGCGAACAAGGCCTTCACGGGCGGACTCCTCCGGGGTGGTTTCTGCAGCCGGCGGACCCGACCGGGACGCGCCGGCCGGGGTGCCGCACCAGGGTGGCGCGGAGCGCACCCCCGGCGGACGTGCCGAGGACGGCGCGATCGTGGGTGGACGGCATCGAGATCTCCGGCGTGGCGATGGTGGCGCAGTGGGCGCAAACATAGCGAGCGCTCCGGACGGCTACAAGCGCCCGATGCCCACGCCGCCGTGATCGCGACAGTTTGACTCCTGATTTCTGCGACGCTATCGTGTCCATGAGCCAAGCGACACCACGCGCCGCCCGCCGACCCGATCCGTGGTATGATCGACGACGGTCCGTCGCTCTCAGCCAGGAGGTCTGCCCATGTTCCTGCGCGTGATCCTCGCCGTCGGTCTCGTGGCCACGAGCCTGATCGCCCTCGCCAGCGCCGACGACCGCCGCCCACCCCCCGACACCGCCGCGTCGTTGCAGCAGCTGTCCACCCGCCTCGAGGCGCGGTCGGAGGTCCTGCGGGGGCCGACCTTCCGCCAGTACCGGTCCCGCACGACCGGGCCGATGGGGCGCCTGAACGCCGACCCGCGGCTCTCGCTCGAGGCGGTCCTGCCCTCGGGCCGCCCGATGTACCTCGAGCTGCACAATCGCATCTCGGCCGAGACCGTCCGCACCGACCAGGTCTGGCCGGGCGGACCGACCGGCCTGAACCTGCTCGGCTTGAACGCCCCGGGCGAGCTGGCGCTCTGGGACGGCGGCGTGGTCCGCGTCTCGCACCAGGAGTTCAGCGGCCGCGCCACCGTGCTCGACGGTGGAACCTCCCTCAGCGACCACGCCACCCACGTCGCCGGCACCATGGTCGCCGCGGGCGTCGACGTGCAGGCGACCGGCATGTCGCGGGGCGCGTACATCGGCAGCTACGACTGGAGCGACGACGAGATCGAGATGGCCGGCGCGGCCGGGGCGGGCCTGCGGCTGAGCAACCACAGCTACGGCTGGGTCACCGGGTGGCGTTACGGGTTGGGTGGCGACCAGAACTGGTACTGGTTCGGCGATCCCGAGGTCTCCGAGCTCGAGGACCCGGGCTTCGGGTTCTACGCCTCCGGCACCGCCAGCTGGGACGCGATCGCCCACGCGGCGCCCTACTACCTGATCGTCAAGAGCGCCGGCAACGACCGTGACGACACCGGCCCCGGGCCCGGCGGCGGTCACTACGTCTGGGACGGCGATCTCGGAGACTTCGTGTGGTCGACCGTCACGCGGAACCCCGACGGCGCGCCCGACGGTCACGACACCATCGGCTACCGCGGCAACGCCAAGAACATCCTGACCGTCGGCGCGGTCGAGGACATCCCCGGCGGCTGGACCGACCCGGCCGACGTGGTCGCCAGCCCGTTCACCGGCTGGGGCCCGTCCGACGACGGCCGCATCAAGCCCGATCTGGTGGCCAACGGCGTCACCCTGTACAGCAGCCTCGCCAGCGGCGACAACGCCTACGGGACCTACTCGGGCACCAGCATGGCCGCCCCGAGCGCGAGCGGTTCGCTGAACCTCGTGCTCGCCCATCACCAGGCCCTGACCGGCACGCCCCTGCTCGCGAGCACGGTCAAGGCCATCGCCCTGCATACGACCGACGAGGCCGGCCCCGCGCCCGGCCCCGACTACATGTTCGGCTGGGGTCTGCTGAACACCGAGCGGGCCGTCCTGCTGGTCGACGACCACGCCGCCGGCGGCGCCCGCATCGTCGAGGACACCCTCGACCCGGGCGAGGTGGCCCGGTACCGCTTCTGGCACGACGGAGCCGGCGACCTGCGCTTCACCCTGGCCTGGACCGACCCCGAGGGCACGCCGCCCCCATGGTCGCTCGACCCGGCGGGCCCGATGCTGGTCCACGACCTCGACCTGCGCGTGATCCGCGAGGGCGACGGCACGGTCTCCTGGCCGTGGCGCCTGGACCCCGCGTCGCCCGCCACGCCGGCGGTGACCGGCGAGAACGACCGCGACAACGTCGAGACGGTCGAGGTCACGGGGGCGGCCGAGGGCAGCTACCTCGTGGAGATCGACCACGACGGGACGCTGACCGGCCCGCAGATCTTCTCCCTCGTGCAGACTGGCGGCCGGCCGCTGTCGGTCACCGCGGTCGAGTCCGACCTGCCGCGAGGACCGGTCCGCCGCCTCGAGGCCGCGCCCAATCCGTTCAACCCGCGCACGGTGATCCGCCTGAGCCTGGACCGGACCGAGCGGACGCGCGTCGCCGTTTACGATGCCCGCGGCCGGCGCGTCGCCACGCTCCACGACGGTCCGCTGGCCGGCGGCGAGCACCGCCTGACCTGGGACGGTCGCGACGGCCGAGGACGGCAGGTGGCGGCCGGCGTCTACCTCGTGCAGGTCCGCGCGGCGAGCCAGCAGGCGAGCCTGCGCATCTCGCTGGTCAAGTGACCGGCGGAAATTGACGCCTCCGCCGAGGCGGCCTATCATGACCGATCGTATGAGCCGGCGGCGTCCTCCCGAGGGCGCCGCCGCCATCACTCGCCGTCCGAATCCCACAACGCGCTCGTATCGCCGCTCAGGTAAGGAGGAGCCATGAAGATCGCGGTCTGCGTCAAGCAGGTCCCGGATTCCGAGACCCGGATCGGCCTCGCGGGGCCCGTGCCCGAACTCGACCGGTCGTCGTTCACGATGATCATCAACCCCTACGATCAGTTCGCGGTCGAGGAGGCGGTCAAGATCAAGGAGGCCCTCGGCGAGGGCGAGGTCACCGCCGTGACCGTCGGCCCCGAGGCCGGGGTGCGGGAGATGCTCAAGAAGGACTGCCTGGCCGTCGGCTGCGACAAGGCCGTGGTGGTCGACGACGCCGCGCTCGAGGGCGCCGAGCCCCTGGCCATCGCCAAGGCGCTGGCCGCGGCCCTGAAGCGCGAGTCCTACGACCTGATCCTGTTCGGGATCAAGGCCATCGACGACGACGCGAGCCAGGTCGGCGTGATGACGGCCGAGCTGCTGGGCCTGCCGCACGTCGGCTACATCGGCGCCCTGGACGTGGCGGCCGACAAGCTCACCGCCCGCCGCGAGATCGAGGGCGGCGTCGAGGTGGTCGAGAGCCCGCTGCCGTGCGTGCTGACCTGCGGCAAGGGCCTGAACGAGCCGCGCCTGCCGAGCCTGCCGAACATCATGAAGGCCGGCATGAAGCCGGTCGAGGTGGTCGACTGCGCCGCGCTCGGCATCGACGCGCCCAGCTCGCACACCACCGTCAAGCAGTACTCGCCGCCGCCGCCGCGGGGCGAGGTCACCATGATCCCGGCCGACGACCCCGCCGCCGCCG
The DNA here is from genome assembly GCA_014730255.1 of bacterium. Lineage (GTDB taxonomy): Bacteria > Krumholzibacteriota > Krumholzibacteriia > LZORAL124-64-63 > LZORAL124-64-63 > Glo-17. The sequence continues at coordinate 23,524 of WJIQ01000253.1, forward strand.
CGCGCGAGCTGGCGCAGAAGCTACGGGACGAGGCCAAGGTCATCTGACCGGTCCGAGAGGAGGACGACATGCCGAACATTGCCGTATTCATCGAGCAGCGGGCCGGGCAGATCAAGAAGGTGGCCTGGCAGATGACGACCGCCGCGCGTCAGCTCGTCGACGCCGAGGGCGGCGAGGTCTGGGGCGTGCACCTGCACGCCAGCGATTGCGACGTCACGAGCGAGGCGGGCAAGCACGGGGCCCACAAGATCTTCACCGCCGAGGCGCCGCAGTTCGCGCGCTACGACAGCGAGCTCTGGACCCAGGCGCTGGCCGCGTTCATCCAGGAGCACCAGCCCGACATCGTGCTGGTCGGCAGCACCGCCCTGGGCAAGGACCTCGCCCCGCGCCTCGCCGCGCGGCTCGACTGCGCCTGCATCAGCGACGCGGTCGGCCTGACGTGGCAGGACGGCGTGGTGGTCAAGCGTCCCGTGTTCGCGGGCAAGTGCTTCGCCGAGGTCACGTCCACGGCGGCGACGACCATCGTGGGCATCCGCCCCAACGCCTTCGCCCAGGAGGAGACCGGCGGCGAGGCCGAGGCGGCCCCGTTCGGCCCGACCCTCGACGACGGGGCGGCCAGGGCCCGCGTGACCGCCGAGGAGACCGCCGCCGCGGGCAAGGTCTCGCTGACCGAGGCGGAGGTCGTCGTCTCCGGCGGCCGGGGGATCAAGGGCCCGGAGAACTACCCGATGATCGAGAAGCTGGCCGAGGCGTTCGGTGCGGCCGCCGGCGCCAGCCGCGCCATCGTCGATGCCGGCTGGGTCGACTACAGCCACCAGGTGGGCCAGACGGGCAAGACCGTCGCGCCCAACCTGTACGTGGCCTGCGGCATCTCGGGCGCCATCCAGCACCTGGCGGGCATGAGCTCGAGCAAGTGCATCGTGGCGATCAACAAGGACGAGAACGCGCCCATCTTCAAGGTGGCCGACTACGGGATCGCCGGCGATCTGTTCGAGATCGTCCCGGCGCTGACCGAGGCCATCGCCGAGGTGCGCGGCTAGCCGGGCCCGACCCGGGCGGCCTGCCCACGGGCCGCAGACGAGACGCGGGGCGCCGACC
>WJIQ01000046.1 GCA_014730255.1 bacterium
CCGATGTCGATCAGGTTGGCGCGCAGGCCGTACTCGAGGGTCATGCCGCGGTCGCGGTTGGCGAAGTAGACCCGCACCATCGAAGACCGCGCCAGGTCGTCCAGCTGCGCCTCGGCGTCGCGGATGGCGTGGCCGAGGATCGAGGCGAGCGAGAGGGTCTCGCGCTCGTAGGTGACGCGCGCCTGGTCCTGCCGCTCGGCCTGCGCATGGTACGTCTCGACGAGCAGATAACCGATGTAGCCCGCGAGCAGCAGGGTCAGCGCGAGCGTGGCCCGGGCCCAGACGCGGGTGCGCGGAGCGGTCGGCGACGACTCGGTCACGGGGCCGACACCTCCGGGGCGAAGAACGCCGGATAGTAGTCGTGGATGGCCGGGTAGAACCGGTCGACCAGCTCGTCGTACGTGCCGTCGGAGCGGATCCGTGCCAGGAACGCGTCGTACGTCCGGCGCAGCGCCTCGTCGTCGGTTCGGAACGCCGCGGCCATCGTCTGCTGCCCGGAGATCGGACCGATCACCTTGATCCGACCGGGATACGCGTGCAGCGCGACCAGGGCGTCCGGGACGTCGAGGATGGTCGCCTCGGCGAGGCCGTTGAGCGTGGCCGGCGCCATGAACTTCAGCTGATCGTCGAACGGCACGATCCGCGCGCCCGTGCTGGCCAGCCGGTACAGGCGCGGGTCGAGGCAGGTGTTCTCCTTGGTGAGGACCTCGAGGCCGTCCAGGAGCGCCCGGGTCGCGGCGATGTCGGCGGCCGTGTCCCGTGTCGGCCGCACCGGTTGCAGCGGGGAATCGACCGGGGCGATGAGCCAGATCTGCGTGGGGAAGGTCGGACGGGAGAAGGCGACCACCTGCTGCCGCCAGGGCAGCACGGTCATGCCCGTGGCGATCAGGTCGCCCCGGCGCGGGTGCGGCGCGCCGAGACTCGCCCGGTCACCGTCACGCACGACCTCGCGGCCGACCAGGTCGGGGATGATCGTCGCCCAGTCGGAGGGGACGAACACGTAGCGCACGCCCAGATGCTCGGCGAAGCGCCGGACCACCTCGGGCTCGAGCCCCGTGCCGTCGCCGGTGACGAAGTTGGCGTAGGGGATGCCCAGATGTCGCAGCTCGCCGCGGGCGAGGACATCCTCCAGCGAGGTGTCGCCGGCCGCCGCAGCGGCCAGCGACGGGGCCAGGATGCAGATCAGGAGCATCGGCAGGCGGCGGCGCGAGAGGCGAAGCATGATGGTCACTCCTCGAATACTTGGCTAACATGGCGTTCGTGACCGCGAGGCGCGGTTCATCGATCTCGGTATCGGCATGCCGGGCAGTTGCTTGAGGAGTTCCGGATGGGGGGAGGCGCGCTCTCCAGGGTCCTGTCGACCGTCGCGTTGATGGTCACGATCACGCTGCCGTTCGGCCGCGGGGGGACCGCCCGCGCGGGCGACCTCTATGAGCTGGACACCGGCCGCGAGGTCGCCCTGGCGAGCGGGACGCTGGCCCTCGGAGCGGGGCTCTGGTGGCTGGAATCGGGACGCGGGGGCCCCTCCGACGAGCGGCTCGCGGCGCTCGATCCATCGGACCTGCCAGGGATCGACCGCATCGCCACCGACCTGTGGTCGCCGTCGGCGGCGCGCTGGAGCGACGTGCTGATGATCGGCACGGGTCTGATGCCCCTGGCGCTGCTGGCCGAGACGGGGTCGTCCATGTCCGGTGGGGAGCTGCTGGTCATGTACGTCGAGACGATGGCCATCGAGCAGGCCGTGGTCGGGGCGCTCAAGCTGGGGGCCGGACGCCTGCGGCCGTTCACCTACAACGACGACCGGCGGATCCCCGACGCGCTCCGGCGCAGCGCGTACGCCCGCCGCTCCTGGCCGAGCGGGCACACGGCGACCGCGTTCGCCGGCGCCATGTTCACCAGCGAGGTCTACGCGCGCCTTCATCCCGACCGTCCGAGCCGCCACTGGATCCGCGGCGGGTCGCTGACCCTCGCCGCGCTCACCGGCTACCTCCGCGTGCGCGCCGGCAATCACTTCCCCACCGACGTGCTGGCCGGGGCGGCCATCGGCGCGCTGATCGGCTGGGCCGTGCCCGCCCTGCACGAGCGTGACCCCGACCCGCTGGCGCCGGACACCGCCGCGCGCGCGGCCGGACCCCGCATCGCGTTCGGCGTGGCGTTCTGAGGACGGAGGCCGGCGATGCCGCGCAACGTCGAGATCAAGGCCCGGGTCGACGACCCCGCGGCCGTCGCGTCCATGGCGACCGGGCTGGCCGGTTCCGGGCCGGAGGTGATCCGGCAGCACGACACCTTCTACGCCGCTCGCCGCGGTCGCCTGAAGCTCCGACGCCTCGAGGGCGGACGGGGCGAGCTGATCGCCTACGACCGGCCGGATGGGACCGGGCCGCGGACGTCGGACTATCACCTGTACCGGACCGAGCGGCACGAGGAGCTGGGCGGGGTCCTGGCCGCCGGACTGACCGCGATCGGCGACGTGCGCAAGACGCGCCGGCTCTGGCACGTCGGGCGGACGCGCGTGCACCTGGACGCGGTCGAGGGACTCGGGGATTTTTTGGAGCTGGAGGTCGTCCTGGCCGCCGGGGAGGGGGTCGAGGCCGGGCGGCGAGAAGCCGAGGAGCTGATGGACCGCCTGGGAATAGACAAATCTCGTCTCATTTCAGGGGCTTACGTCGACCTCCTGGGCGAGGCCGAAAAAACTTGACGTCCGGAGCATTTTTTTTGGAACCGACGAGAAGGAATTCCGTTATTTTACATGTCACCGCAGTCACGACTGCGTTGTTGACTCCCTCCAATAGGGGGCGGGAACTGGGGCCTTAGTTGTTCTCGCCCCCCCTCTCTTCCAGATCACGGCAGATTCGTCGTCCAGGGGCCAGGAAACGCTGGTCATCGTGCGCGCCTGATTGTAGACTGGAAACATCCGGCTTGGCGTGGCGGCAGCATCGACCCGGCTGGATCACCTCGCGGAAGGACGATCCGCAGGCGACGTCCTTCCGTCCGACCGCGGCCGTCCCCTCTCCGGCCGCGGTCACTCTCGCGCCGGCTGGATCCCGAGCGATCCGGCCGGCGCCGTGCTCTCGACGGGATCTCGTCGTCATCATAATGAGATCTTTGCCCGCCAACCCCTCAATAGCATGACAAAACATCATATCGATTGACGCAAATTACCTGTAGACTGGGGAAAAATATTCTGCTAATATCTCACCTGTGCCTGATGACTGGGCAATATGCAACATCAAAACATAACTTCCAAGTTTTGATTTAATGTTGCAATCGCCCATCGGGTTTCTTGCAAGGGCGCCGCACCGAGACGGCGTCCGGCAAAGGGCGGCGGCGATCGCGCCCCGCCAGACCGCGGGTTCCGGGCCCATGCTGATCCGGCCCTGGACCCACACCACGACCAACGTCGAGGAGACAACAATGCGGAAGATGCTAGTGTTCGTGATGATGCTGGCTCTGGTCGGTTCGGCCATGGCCATCGATCTGGGCAACCAGGCTCCCGAGAAGCCCGTTGTGACCTACCCCCAGAACATCCCCAGCGACATGCGCCAGGGTGGCGACACCATCCTGGACGCCGTCGAGGTCACCCTGCCCGTGGTCGACGGCAGCGGCACCACCGTCGGTTACAACGATGACTACGACGAGGTCTGCCCCTACACGCAGAGCACCTCGCCGGACGTCGTCTACACCGTCACCCCCGACGCGGACGTCTCGGTCGACATCGACCTGCTCGGCTCGACCTACGACACCAAGCTGTACGTCTACGACGGCGACCTGAACCTGATCGCCTGTAACGACGACTTCTACCCCGACTATGTCTCGAAGCTCGAGCAGGTCGCCCTGATGGGTGGCACGCAGTACTTCGTGATCGTCGATGGTTACGGCGGCGATGCGGGTGACTACGTCATCAACATCACCGAGTTCGAGCCCTGCATCATCGAGTGCCCGGCCGGTGCCGAGCTCGAGGGCGAGCCCCCGCTGGAGGCTGGCTACGAGGACCTGTACAACGGTGGCTGCAACACCGAGGGCGCGACTCCGTTCGGGACCATCACCTCGATGGACTTCTGCGGTGTCAGCGGCTGGTACCCCTCGGCCGACGGCAGCGCCTTCCGTGACACCGACTGGTTCGAGATCGTCGTGCCGGACGAGGGCTTCGTCGAGGTCTTCGGTGATGCCGAGCAGCCCACCTACATGTTCGAGCTCGGTCCGCAGGACTGCGACAACGCCGCCGTGATCCAGCAGGCGATCATCGGCCCGTGCACCGAGAACTCGCTCGTGATCCCGGGTACCCCCGGCGACACCATCTGGTTCTGGGTCGGTCCGACCACGTTCGAGGCGCCCGACGGCTCCGACGTGTACGAGTACAACTACGTGCTCAACACCAACCTCGAGGGCGTCGCCACCGAGGCCCAGAGCTGGAGCAACGTGAAGGGCCTGTTCTAGGACCTGAGCGCACAGCATCGCCCATGACGGGCGAACGCGGGGGCCGGGGAGTGATCTCCGGCCCCCGTTTTATGTTATTGTCATTCTAGTATGATCTTTTATGTTGCCTCCGGCCGTCGGATGTGCGATGATCATGTCAGGAGATCGGTGGCTCGCGACGAGCCGCCGGGGCGGATGCCGAGCAACGGGAAAGGGACCAGCCGCCATGCGCAAGAGCTACAGCAAGCCGGAGCTGCGCGCCGAATCGCTCGAGGTCGGCGTGTACGGAAGCTACGGTCAGGACGACGACGGGTGTGGTGGGGTCTGGAGTCCGTTCATCGGGTTCTTCAACCCACTGTTCACGCTCTGCTGCGGAGGCTAGCGCCTCGATCGCGAGCGGAACCGGAGGAGCGGCGGTCGTCACGAC
>WJIQ01000254.1 GCA_014730255.1 bacterium
GTTCGTCGCCTCGGCGAACAACGAGGCGCCGTACTCGACGTGGTTCTCCTGGCGCGCCAACGATCCGGGCTGGCAGCAGCCCTGGGGCGGTGGCCAGGTCTGGCACTGGTCGGGCGTGCGCGACCTGTACTACTACGGCGTGTTCTGGGGCGGCATGCCGGACCTCAACTACACCAACCCCGCGGTCGAGGCCGAGATGTTCGCGACGGCGACCTACTGGCTCGACGACATGGGAGCCGACGGCTTCCGGCTCGACGCGGTGAAGTACCTCATGGAGGACGGCGAGATCATCGACAACGCGCCGTCGACGTTCACCTTCTGGAACCGCTTCCGCGGCCATCTGGACACCGTCGCGCCGGACGCGTTCACCGTGGGCGAGGCCTGGGACGCGACGTCCATCGTGCTCGAGTACATCGACGCCGGGCTGCACACCTGCTTCGAGTTCGACCTGGCCGGGCAGATGATCTCCTCCGCGGGCAGCGGCGACGGCCGCGGCGTGGCCACGAAGATGGACGAGATCACCGACGCCTACCCGTACCTGCAGTACGCCACCTTCCTGACCAACCACGACCAGCAGCGCGTGTTCTCCCAGCTCGGCCAGGATCCGGGGGCCAACAAGGTCGCCGCCGCCATGCTGCTCACGCTGCCGGGCGTGCCGTTCGTCTTCTACGGCGAGGAGGTGGGCATGATCTCGAGCTGGACCCACGAGGACGTGCGCCGGCCCATGCACTGGACCGGCGCCAGCGACGGCGGCTTCACCTCGGGCACGCCGTGGCAGTCGCCCGCCGCCAACGTGGGCACCAACAACGTCGCGACCATGCGGAGCGAGGACGACTCGCTCTGGAACCACTACCGCCGCCTGGTGCAGACCCGCGCCGCGTCGGTCGCGCTCCGGCGCGGCACCCACCAGATCATGGCCACCGGCCGCGACCAGGTCCTGGCCTACCTGCGCTGGCACGAGGACCAGGCCGTCGCCGTGGTGCACAACCTGCACGAGGCCGACGTCTCGGGCTGGGCGACGCAGCTCAGCTCGAGCCGTCTCGCACCCGGCCCGCACGCCGCGACCGATCTGCTCACGGGCGAGGAGGTCGCCGCCGTCGACGTCGGCCAGGGTGGGGCGATCACGTCGTGGACGCCGGTCGCCGAGCTCGCCGGGCACCGGACGCTGGTGATCGAGCTGGTGCCGACGTCGCGTTGATGCATCGTCAGGTCGGATTCAAGGGCCGCTCCTTGCGGGGCGGCTCTTTTTTTTGAGGCCCGGTCGAGCGTGAGATCGAGGACGCCGATTGTCGTTTATCGTAATCTTGCAAAATCTTTTAAAACAACGATTTATGTCGATATACCTGATGAGAATTTGATGCACCGCGAATGATCCTCGAACGCTCGGCATCTAGAGTTGCCCCCGATCGGGAGTGCTTCTCGGTACTCCGCCTTCACGTTCACCGCATCCCACGGGGGGATACCATGCGGAACCTGCTCCGGACCTTCGTCTTCGTCACGCTCGTCGTCGCCATGGCCTTCAGCGCCCAGGCGACCGAGGGCACCAAGAACATCATCGTTTTCATCAGCGACGGCTGGGGCCAGTCCCAGCTCGACGCGGTCGCCTACTACAACGGCGAGCGCAACGAATACGAGACCAGCGACGCGTGGACCAAGCTGGGCATGACCAACTTCATGTACCACCTCGGTAACGAGTACCCGCCCTACGGCGGCGACGGCTTCGTCGGCATCTACGGTTACGATCCCGATCAGGCGTGGAGCGACTGGTACTACCAGCAGAACTACGCCACCGACAGCGCCGCGGCCGCCAGCGCCATGTCGACCGGTGAGAAGACCTACAAGGGCTCGATCTGCTGGAGCGTCGACGGCGAGCCCATGCAGAACATCATGGAGTACGCCGAATCGCTGGGCCTGAGCACCGGTGTCGTCTCGAGCGTCATGCTCAGCCACGCGACCCCGGCCGCCTACCGTGCCCACAACGAGGCCCGCGGCAACTACGCCGAGATCGCCCAGGAGCTCGCGCAGAACACCAACCTGAGCGTCGTCATGGGCGCCGGACACCCGAACTACGATCACAACGGCGAGTGGGACGCCGGCGACCCCGCCGTCCCCGGTGACTGGAAGTACATCGGCGGCCACGAGCAGTGGCTCGACCTCGAGGCTGGCACCGCCGGTGGCGACTGGCCGTGGACCCTCGTCGAGGACAAGGCCGACTTCGAGGCCCTGGCCGACGGCACCCTGGAGCTCGATCGCGTCTTCGGCGTGGCCCAGGTCGGCTGGACCCTGCAGCACGACCGCAGCGGCTACCCCGGTTACAACGAGCCCCAGGCTCCTTACGAGGACCCCTTCAACGCGAACGTACCGAGCCTCGAGACCATGACCGTGGGCGCCCTGAACGTCCTGGGTAGCAACGCCGACGGCTTCGTGCTGATGGTCGAGGGCGGCGCCATCGACTGGGCCGGCCACGGCCGCGCCATGGAGCGCCACATCGAGGAGCAGAACGACTTCGACGCCGCCGTCGAGTCCGCCGTGGCCTGGGTCGAGGCCAACAGCAGCTGGGACGAGACCACCGTCGTCGTCACCGGCGACCACGAGACCGGCTTCCTCTGGGGCGAGGGTGTCGATCCCCAGGATCCCGACACCTGGTTCACTCCGATCCAGGACAACGGCCCCGGCAACGTGCCCGGCTTCTACTACTACAGCGCCCCCGGCGACGACTGGCAGAACCCGTCGGGTTCGGCCGGTCACACCAACATGGTCATCCCGTTCTTCGTCCGCGGTGGTGGCGCCGATCTGATCGCCAGCTACGCCGACGAGACCGATCCCCTCTACGGCGACTACCTGGACAACACCGAGCTCGGCATGGCCTGCTTCGACCTGCTGTACTTCGCCGTGCCCGTGGAGAACCCGGGCCAGCCCGGCGAGACCCCGGTGGCCCAGCTCGCCCTCGAGCAGAACCACCCCAACCCGTTCAACCCCTCGACCGAGATCGCCTTCTCGCTGCCGCGCGCGGGCAACGTGCGCCTGGACATCTTCGACGTCCAGGGCCGCCTCGTGCGCACCCTCGTCGATGGCAACCTCGGCCAGGGCTCGCACAGCATCACCTGGACCGGCGAGACCAACGACGGCGTGCGCGCCGCCAGCGGCACCTACGTGTACCGCCTGACGACCGACAGCCGCGTCCTGAGCAAGACCATGGCGCTGGTGAAGTAAAACCGAACCCGCCTGCGGTCCCCTGGGGCCCCGGCCATCCGGCCGGGGCCCCGTTCTTGACCGGATCCATACACGGCGTTGACACGGCCCTGAGGCTCGTCGTCCAGATTCGACGCATCGACACCCTTCCCCCGGAGGCTTCCCATGACTGCCCATCGGCCCATGATCCTGCTCGCCGCGATCGGCCTCGTGTCGATCGGCCTCGTCGCCTGTGGCACCGGCCCCGACGACAGGGCCGGCAATGGACCCGTCTCGCCCGAGTGGTTTGCCGGCCGCGTCCAGTACGAGGTCAACGTGCCCGAGTTCAGCGAGGACGGCACGCTCGACGGCGTGATCCCGCGACTGGAGGGCCTTGACGAGCTCGGCCTCGAGGTCCTCGTGCTCGATCCGATCCATCCGCGCGGCGGCGTTTCGCCGGCCGATACGTTCCCCGCGCACCCGTATTCGGTGATGGATCACCTCGCGGTGGCCGAGGACCTCGGCGGCCTGCCGGCGTTCGAGCGCCTCGTCGACGCGGCCCACGCGCGCGGGATGCGGGTCGTGCTGGACATGGTGCTCAACCACGGGGCCATCGATCACGTGGCGATCGTCGAGCATCCGGAGTGGTTCGCGCGCGACGAGGCCGGGGAGCCGACCCGCACGGTCGACGACTGGCGGACCGTCGCCGATTTCGTGCACCAGGATCCCGCCGTCCGGGCCTTCCACCAGCAGGTGCTGAAGACCTGGCTCGCCCGCGGGGTCGACGGTTTCCGATTCCTGCACGCCAACCTCATGTCCGACGACTACTGGCGGGAGATCCTGGACGGCGTCCGCCGCTCGCACCCCGAGGCCTACCTGATCGCCGACGTCAAGAATCCGAAGTTCCTGGACCTCGGATTCGACGGGATCTACAAGCCCCAGTTCTTCGAGGCCTCGACCTTCGGCATCCTCGACGACATGGCCCAGCTCGGCCTGCGGGACGATATCTGGTACGGGGCCATCGACACCGTCTACGGGATCGGCCTGCGCGGGACGATCTTCCTCGAGGACCGCTTCCTCGCCCGCGCCACCGAGACGTTCCCCTGGCCGCTGGGCAAGGGGTACGCGACGGTCCTGCTGACGATTCCCGGCACGCCCAAGCTCTACAACGGTCAGGAGTGGGGCATCTCGGCCCAGCCACGACTGACGCGCGGCGCCCGCCTCGCCCCCGAGCAAGGGCACGAGGGCTGGGCGGCGCACTACCGCGACCTCCTGAGGCTGCGCACCGGCAGCGAGGCCCTGAGGATCGGAGAGGCGCGCTGGATCGAGGCCGAGGAACGCGAGCTGATGGTCTACACGCGTGAGATCCCGGGCGAGACGATCCTCGTCGCCGCCAACCTGACCGACACCGGGCCGGAGTTCACCCTGCCGGACGACCTGGCGACCGCTCGCTGGCACGAGTGGACAGACGGAGCCTTCGCCGACGAGGCGGCCGTCCTCGAGGGGGAGATCCGCGTCGGGCCCTGCGATTACCGGGCCTGGCGGCTCGCGCGCTGAGGTCAGTCCAGGCGGACGACGCGCGAGCTCAGGACCTCACGACCGTCGCGGACGCGCAGCAGATAGACGCCGGCCGGCACCCTGCGGCCGGCGTCGTCCTGCCCGCTCCAGACCATGTCCAGGCGGTCGGCCCGGACGCCGTCGACCAGCCGTCGGACGCGACGACCCCGCAGGTCGAAGACGTCGGCCACCACCGGTCGCGCGTCCGGCAGCTCGAGCCGCCAGCGGGTGACCGGCGCCCCGATCGAGGGGCCGAGCAGCCGCAAGCGCGCGCTCGAGGCCACCGGGGTGGCCAGGGCGACGTCGACGAGGTCGACGGCGCACCACGGCGCGTCGGCGACCGCCAGGAATGACGCGTGCGCGTCCACGTCGTCGCGGGCATGCCACGCGAGCCAGGGCTGCATGAGCGCGAGCGTGCGCTCGCGGTGCGCGTCCGGCCCGACCTCGGGCGGGCAGCCCGACTCCGCCCCGACGCAGGGCTCGCAGGGGGTGGCGAAGTAGCAGTGGCCGGCGCCGTGCAGGGTGGCCAGCGCGCGGGGGGCCGACCCGAGCGCCTCGTGCAGCGGCCAGTGGTGCGACGCGGGCGGCGTGATGCAGTCGAGCTGCCCGGAGATCACGAGCACCGGCGCGGACACCGCCCCGGCGTGGGCGATCATCGACGGCCGCGCGCGCTCCTGAGGGGCCAGCGCCACCACCGCATCGGGCGTCCGCCGCGCCGCGGCGACGACCGCCGCTCCGCCGCCCAGGCTGTGGCCGGCGAGCGCCCAGATCGGGCCGGCCTCGGGCATGCCCACCGGCAGGGCCGCCTCGCCGTCCTGCACCGCGGCCACGGCCAGCAGGAGGTCGTCCGCGAGCTCGCCCTGGTCGGCGTGCATGCCGTTCTCGGTGTCAGGCAGCAGCACCAGCCAGCCGGCCTCGGCCAGGGGGCCGGCCAGCGCGCGGTACTCGGTCCAGGGGGTCATGGTGGCGTGCCCGAACGCCAGGACGGGGCAGGGGCCGGAGGCGACGGCCGGGCCGACGACGGTCACGGGCACCGTGCGGCCCGGACGGTCCGGATCGGTCAGCGTGAAGGCCCACTCCTCGGTCGCGCCGGCTCCCGGGCGAGGGAGCAGCACGCCGGCGGTGGCGATCGCGATCAGGAGGGCGCGTCGAATCATGATCGATGGACCACCCGGTGGCGAGGGTGATCGTCCCATGATACTGGATGAAACCGGTCTGATCCAGTGCGATCAGCGTTCGAGCATGTCGTCGTCCGAGCGATCGAAGTCGCTGAAGTCGGCGTGCATGTCGACGTACCGCCGCGCCGCCCACTCGTCCTCGCGGTGCCGCAAACCCCGCGCGAGCAGGATCAGGGCCGCGGCGATGATCATCGCCATCACCAGGTCCGCCACGTTGCCACCGGCATCGGCGTCGCCGATCACGCGCCAGAGGAGCTTCAGCGCGCTCAGGCCGCCGGCGACCATCAGCGCGATGATCCGCGGCCGGCCGTGGTTCTTGCGCTCGGTGATCGCCATGGCGATGAGGATCAACGACTTGGGCAGGGCGAACGCCCGGTAGATGACCGGCGCGTACTCGACCTTCAGCAGGGCGGCGGCCAGCGCCACGCCCTGGGCGATGAACACCAGGCCGCCGATCAGGACCATGGTGCTCGCCCACATGCGCGGGCCGCACATCATCAGCCCGACGCCGGTCCCGAGCAGCCCGAGGCCCCAGAAATACCAGGGCTCGGCTGCCGAGGGCCAGAGCAGCTGCAACAGGGGACCCACGAACATCAGGATCGCCCCGGCCAGCAGCACGCTGCTCGGCCGCAATCCGGCCCGGATCTGCCCCCAGTAATCGCTCCTCGCCAGTTCTTCCATGCCATCGACCTCGCCGGCTCGGGTCCTGTGCTCGTCGGGCGAATGCCCCGGCCCGCTGGACGCCGCGGGCCGCAGGCGCTAAGCTCCCGCCATGAAGATCGCGTTCCTCGGCACCCATGGCGTGGGCAAGACCACGCTGTGCTACGAGCTGGCCGCGGCCCTGAAGCGGCTCGACCTCAGCGTCGACCTCGTCAAGGAGGTTGCCCGCCGCTGCCCGCTGCCCATCAACCGCGAGACCACCGATCAGGCCCAGCGCTGGATCCTGCATGCCCAGATCGCCGACGAGATCGAGCTCGAGCCCGGGTACGACATCATTGTCTGCGACCGCGCCGTTCTTGACAACTACGCGTATCTGGTCCATGCCCGGGGACGGCAGCCCGACCTCGAGCCGCTGCTGCGCCGCTGGCTGGAGACCTACCGCCTGCTGGTCAAGGTCCCCATCGTCTCCCCGCCCCGGTTCGATGGCACCCGCGACGTGTCGGTCGGCTTCCAGAGCGCCATCGACGAGACCATCGACTCGCTCCTGGAGGAGTTCACGATCTCGCCGCTGCGGCTGCCGGCGGGCGACCGCACCCAGTGGGTGTCCCTGGTCCTGAGGCAGCTGCAGATCCCGTCCCGTCCGCCCCAGCTCGACCTCTTCTGATCGCTCCGCGGACTTGCCAGATCGATTCTCAAACGACATATTGTATCCAGTTTCTTCAGGTCCGGGTCTTGCATCCTTTACCGGGAACCCAGAGGGACGACGATGGTTTGCAGGACCGTTCGCTGAGACCATCCCCCGATCACATCCCCATATCCTCGTGGAGTCGAGCAGACGTGAACGACGACGTTCTCAAGGTCATGACCTATAACCTCCTGTCGGCAGAGAAGAAACGTCGCCGCTTCCCATGGGCCGACCGCCGTGGGAGCGTGGCCGACCTCATCACGCGGGTCGACCCCGACGTGATCGGCACGCAGGA
>WJIQ01000255.1 GCA_014730255.1 bacterium
ATCGAGCAGTGGAAGTCGGGGAATCCGTGGGGGTAGGCGAATACCGGCAGCGTCAGGCCGGTCGGATCGCAGTTCGGCGGGTTGTAGCAATCCGGGCCCTCCATGATGCGCCAGCCGTAGTTCTCGCCGCCCGCCGAGCCATTGGGCTGGATGCTGACCTCCTCCCACTCGCCCTGGCCGACGTCGGCGATGTAGAGGTCGCCGGTGGCGCGATCGAAGCCGTAGACCCACGGGTTGCGCAGGCCGAGGGCCCAGATCTCGTCGCGGGTGGAGGGGTCGCCCGTGAACGGATTGTCGGGCGGGACCTGGTAGCCGGGACCGTCGCCGGAGACGTCCAGGCGCAGCATCTTGCCCAGGAGGAGCTGGCGGTTCTGGGCGTTGTCGTCCGTGTCGCCGGCGCCGCCGCCGTCGCCGAGGCCCACGTAGAGCATGCCGTCGGGCCCGAAGTCGATCTGGCCGCCGTTGTGGTTGCTCAGGGGCTGGTCCACCAGGAGGATCGCCGTCTCGGAGTCCGGCAGCGCGCGGTCCGGATCGGCGGGGTCGACCTCGAGGCGGGTGATGCGCGTGTCGCCGGACGGGTCGGTGTAGTTGATGAAGAACCGGCCGTTCTCGGCGTAATCCGGGTCGAAGGCCAGGCCGAGCAGGCCGCGCTCGCCGCCGGTGGAGATCCGGTCGGACCAGTCGAGGAACACGCCGCGGTCGGTGCCGTCGCGGTCGAAGACGCGGATGCGGCCGGTGAGCTCGACCACGAACAGGCGCGGGTCGCCCTCGGGCGCGGTCACGCGGGCGGGCGCGGAGAGGCCGTCGACGGTGAGCTCGACGGACGGGGCGGCGTCGGCCTGGCCGGCGAGCCCGCCGGCGAACAGGGCGAGGAGCGCGAAGATCGTGGCGGCGAGGCGTCGGGGTCGGGCGAGCGGTTCGCGGGGCATGGCGCGGGCCTCCTGGCTGGGCGTCGGCGTTGCAACCAGGACATGATAAGTCAAAATTAGGCGCCCGCCCGCCGACCGGCCGGATCCTACCGGACGACCACGAACTTGCCGGTGAACCGTTCGTACCCGGAGGCGTGGGGCTCGACCACGAACAGGTAGATGCCCGAGGTCACCTCCTGCTTGTTGCGGCTCATGAGGTTCCAGGTGGTCTGGCCGTCGCCGCCGGATCCGTCGTGCTCGATGGTCTGCACCAGGTCGCCCGCGAGGGTGAAGATGCGGATGGTCGCCCGGCAGGCGGGCAGGTTGGCGAAGGCCACGCGCACGCCGGTGGGGTCGTCGCGCGCGGGGGCCATCTGCTGGAAATCCGCGAGCGACCGCGGGGTCGCTGGGTTGGGGTAGACGTAGACCTCGCGCCGGTCGTCGGCCTCGATGGAGGCCACGCGGGGCGTGGCGACGACGAAGGCGCCGCTGGGCAGGCGGCCCTCGCCCGGGGCGACCGCCCACTCGCCGTCCTCGCTGCGCTGGTGGTCGACCGCGGTGACCGCGTAGAAGTACAGGAACCCGTTGTGGACGTCCTCGTCGCGGTAGCGGTAGTAGCGCACCGCGCGCTTGGGCACGCCCACGGTCGCCGGCCGTTCGGTCACGGCGAAGAACGTGTCCAGGACGGCGGCGTGGTTCTCCCACGGCAGCAGGATCTCGAGGCCGGGCACCGGCTGGCCGGCCGCGTCGCGCAGGCGGGGGCGGGTGGTGTACCGGCCGGCCGTGTCGGCGAGCACCACGGCCTCCATGGCCCCGGCCAGGCCGTCGAAGCGGGGATCGTCCAGGACCACGGGGCGGTAGACGAGATGGTCGAGGCCGGTGTTCTCGCCGAAGGGCTCGGGCTGGGCGCCGTCCTCGGGCGGCAGGTGGTCGACGAGGTCGAACTGCGCGCGGAGGCTCCAGGAGTTGACGGGCGGGCCGGTCTCCTCGCTGCTGCCGGCCGGGCGCGACCAGTCGGGCGCCTGCCAGATGCGATAGGCCTGGAAGTCGAGCTCGCCGTCGATCTCGTCGGGGGCGTGCTCGCTGCGGTCGTCCCAGAAGATCTCCACGGCCCGGTCGCGGCCCTCGGCGCGCACCCACGGCGAGGGTGGCAGCGAGATGCTCGTGGTCCAGGGCAGCCGGACCTCGCCGCCGCCCATGCCCGTGCAGGCGCCCAGGGCGCGGCCGCTGGAGCCGAAGCACGGAGCCCGGCCGTAGCCCGGGACCTGCGTGCAGTCGAACCCGTAGTACCGCGTGCACTCGTCACAGTTGTCCATGCTGACCCACATGCAGTGCTTGCGCAGCTCGGGGTACCACTCGAGGTCCTGCGACGAGATGGGGAAGCCGATGATGCCCGCCGGGATGCAGTCCTCGTCCCAGTAGCTGGCGAACTTGCGGTAGATCGGGTTCGAGGGATCGCTCCAGTCGCCGAAGTCCTCGGCGCAGACGAGCGATTCGCGGCCGTAGCCGCCGGACGAGAAGCGGCCGTCGAGGTCGTGGAAGCGGCCGTCGCTCAGCTCGCTGACGTGGCGCATCTGCTCCTGCAGGCGATCGAAGCCGGCGGCGACGGTGAAGGCCACGTCGACGACCAGGTGCTCGCCCACCTCCAGGCGCGCGTACGGACCGACGCTCAGGAGCAAGGCGTAGTTGTCGTTGAACTGCGGGGCGGCGTCGTCGTCGCGGCCGCCGCGCGAGAGCAGCTCGTAGCGGTCGCTGTCCTGCAGGGGCAGGCCGGTGAAGCTGCCGGCGTACTGCAGGCGCAGGATGCGCAGGGCGTGGACGCCGAGATCCTCGGGGCGGACCGCCTCGGCGTCGCCGAAGCCGCTGCCGTCCATGGTCACGCCGAACCAGCCGGGCAGGGCGTCGGTGGCCGCGGCGTCGCGCATCCAGCCGTAGGCGTAGTCCTCGAAGTAGTCCTCCCGCTGGCGCACCAGTCCGGTGAAGATGCCGGCGAGGTCGTTCATGCCGCTGTTCATGTCGTCGTGGCGGCCGATGTCGCAGTCGACCAGCATGCCGACGTAGACGTCCTCGAGCGGGACGTTGCTCACGTTGGTGATCACGAAGCGCAGGCCGACGATGTCCTCGTTGCCGGGCTCGTCCCAGGCGCAGGCCTCCTGGCGGACGCGGATGCCGAGCGGCCGGTGGTCGGGGTTGAGCTGGGTGGTGATGCCCTCGTCGTCGCGCAGCAGGCAGCTGAACATCTGGGCGCCGCGCTGGGCGAAGTCCTCGTCGATGCGGCCGTCGCCGTCCTGGTCGCGGCCGTCGAGCCACTCCTCGTCGATGCGGCCGTCGCGGTCGTCGTCGCCGCCGGGCAGGTCGCCGGGCGTGCCGCTCAGCTGGCGGTCGGTCGCCGGGCGGACGATCTCGCGGTTGCGGGCCTCGTACATCACGTTCTCCGCGCCGTGGGGCGGGGCGAACTCCGAGGCCGGCTGGGCGCAGGAGACGCTGATCACGCCGTTCTTGCGCGCGCCGACCCACAGGCCGGCGGCGTCGAGGTACTCGTGGCCGGTGCCTCCGGGCCACTGGGCGGACGGGGCGCTGGAGTAGTTGCTGGGCACGGAGTACCGCGAGCCGATCAGGCCCCAGTTGGTGACGTTCACGTGGAGGTTGCCGACGTTGAGCACGGCCGATCCGTCGACCACGGCGGAGCGCTTGTCCGCGTCGGTGTCGGCGGAGGCGGTGGCGGCGGTCATGCCCACGCATGCCAGGACGGCGACCAGGGCGAGGAGGAGGTCGGTGCGGTGGCGGCCTGGGCCGGTCCGCCGCCTCGTGAGCGGTGCGAGGCGCGGCGTCGGCATGCCTATAGATAGGGATCGGGCCCGGGGCCGCCAAGACCCCATCGACCCGAAATGCCGACTCAAGCGGTCCGCGGTGCGGACGAACACTGATTCGTAGGTATTCACTCGTCCCGGGTCCGCGAAGGATGTCCGCCCATGTCGTTGTCCCTGTCCCGCAAGCTCGACCTGATGTTCCTCGTGAGCATCGTCCTGATCGGCCTGGCCGTGATCGTGGCCAATCACTTCACCGTGCAGGGCGAGATCCGCGACCTGAACGAGCGGACGCTCACCGACGCGGCCAGTCTCGGGGCGAATCTGATCGCCGGCGCCGAGGGGTGGGATCAGGACCATCTGTCCGGGCTGCTCAACGAGCGGGTCGAGATCGGCCGGACCGGTTTCCTGTTCGTGGTCGACTCCGGCGGCGAGCTGGTGATCCACAAGAAGGCGCAGGGCGAGAACTGGGTCAAGAAACCGCACATCGCCCACATCGTCCGCGAGCGCAACGGGTACCACCGGTACCTGTCCCCGAAGACGGGGACCTACAAGGTGGCCGCCTTCCGCGAGGTGCCCGGCACCGACTGGATCGTGGTCGCCAGCTACTTCGAGAACGAGACCCTCGCGCGGCCGCTGCGCAACATGGCGGTGCGATCGGTGGTGATCATCGTCGTGATGCTCACCGTGGCGTTCACGCTGTTCGCGGTGAGCATGCGGCGCGGCGTGATCCGGCCGCTCGTCGGGGTCAAGAGCATGCTCGCCGACGTGGCCAGCCGGTCGCGGGCCGCCTGCGCGCAGGTGAGCGACGCGGTCCGGGAGGTGGCCGACGGCGCGACCACCCAGGCGGCCGATCTCGAGGAGACCTCGGCGGCCATCGAGGAGCTGACCGCCGCGATCCGCTCGGCGGTGCAGAACACCGAGAGCGCGGCCACCCTGGCCAGCGATGGCCACGCCGCGTTCGAGACCGCCGGTCAGACCATGCAGGAGGCCGTCAGCTCCATGCGGCGGATCGCCGAGGTGAGCGAGGAGACCGGCAAGATCGTGGGCTCCATCGACGAGATCGCCTTCCAGACCAACCTGCTGGCGCTGAACGCCGCGGTGGAGGCCGCCCGGGCCGGCGAGGCGGGCAAGGGCTTCGCCGTGGTCGCCGAGGAGGTGCGCAACCTGGCCTCGCGCGCCGCCGAGGCCGCGTCGACCACCTCGAGCCGCATCGCCGAGGCCATCGAGTCCAGCCGCAGCGGGTCGACCCTGGTGACCGAGGCCACCGAGGCCTTCGGGTCGGCCGCGACCAGCGAGACCGAGATGGCGCGCCTGGTGCACGAGATCTCCACGTCCAGCCGCGAGCAGGCCGACGGCGTCGAGTCCATCAATCAGGCCGTGGGGCAGATGAACGAGGTGGTGCAGCGCACCGCCGCGCTGGCCGAGGAATCGGCCGCCTCGTGCCACGAGCTCGAGGAGCTCGCGCGCCTGATGGACGGCAAGGTCACCGACCTGGAGGAGATCGTCGGCTGACCGCTTGAGCCGGGCCCGATCCGTGCGTATGGTGCTGGCCATGCGCAGCGCCCTGGAGATCCTTCGCGACATCTTCGGCTACCGTGAATTCCGCGGCGATCAGGCCGCCGTCATCGAGCACGCGGTCGGTGGGGGCGACGCGCTCGTGCTCATGCCCACCGGCGGGGGCAAGTCGCTGTGCTACCAGATCCCCGCGCTGCTGCGGCCCGGTGTGGGCGTGGTCGTCTCGCCGCTCATCGCCCTGATGCAGGACCAGGTCGCGGCGCTCCGGCAGCTCGGCCTGCGCGCGGAGTTCCTCAACTCCACCCTGCCGCTGGACGAGATGCGGCGCGTCGAGGCCCGGGTGCGCGCGGGGGACCTCGACCTGCTGTACGTCGCGCCCGAGCGACTGTTGCAGGACCGCACCCTCGCGCTGCTCGACGAGGCGGCCGGCGGCCTGTCGCTCATCGCGATCGACGAGGCCCATTGCGTCTCCCAGTGGGGACACGACTTCCGGCCGGAGTACCTGCAGCTCGCCGTGCTGGCCGACCGTTTCGCCGCGACCCCGCGCCTGGCGTGCACGGCGACCGCCGACGGGCGCACCCGCGAGGAGATCGTCGAGAAGCTGCGGCTCTCCGGCGGCCGGGTGTTCGTCTCGGGCTTCGACCGGCCCAACATCCGCTACCGGGTCGTGCGCAAGGAGGCGCCGAAGCCGCAGCTGCTGCGCTTCCTGCGCGCCGAGCACGCGGGCCACGCGGGCATCGTCTACTGCCTGTCGCGCCGGCGGACCGAGGAGATCGCGGCCTTCCTCTCGGACGAGGGGATCGCGGCCCTGCCCTATCATGCGGGCCTCGGCGCGGAGACGCGGCGCCGGCACCAGGAGCGGTTCCTGCGCGAGGACGGCCTGGTGATCGTGGCGACCATCGCCTTCGGCATGGGCATCGACAAGCCGGACGTGCGGTTCGTGGCGCACCTGGACCTGCCGAAGTCGCTCGAGGCGTACTACCAGGAGACCGGCCGCGCCGGCCGCGACGGCCTGCCCGCCGACGCCTGGCTCTGCTACGGCCTGCAGGACGTGGTCCTGCTGCGGCAGATGCTCGCCGGCAGCGAGGCCGACGCGCGGCATCAGCGCCGCGAGCAGCAGTCGCTGGACACCATGCTCGGCTACTGCGAGGTCGTCGAGTGCCGCCGTCAGGTGCTCCTGCGCTACTTCGGCGAGGAGCTGCCCGAGCCCTGCGGCAACTGCGACACCTGCCTCGACCCGCCGGCCATCTTCGACGGCACCGAGGC
>WJIQ01000256.1 GCA_014730255.1 bacterium
CACGGGACGATGCTCCCGCCGGTCGCCCGTCGAAGAGGAGGTGAGCCGATGCTCAGGCTCGTCGTCTTGGCCCTCGCGAGCGTCGTCGGTATCGCTGCCGCCCACGAGATCGACCGCTGGTCCGTCGACGGTGGCAGCGGCCGCAGCGAGGGTGGTCCGTTCGCCCTGCATGCAACCATCGGCCAGCCGGACGCCGGGATCCTGACCAGCGACCGGTTCGTGATCGCCGGCGGCTTCTGGTTCCCGTCGTTCGCGGTCACGGCGGTCGATCCGGGCGGGAGCGTGCTCGACGATCGCATGGTCGTCCACGCAGCGACCCCGAATCCCTTCAATCCGACCACGCACCTGCGCCTCGACCTGCCGCGGCCGACTCACGTGAAGGTGGAGATCTACGACCTCAGGGGGCGGGTCGTCCGCACCCTTCTCGACGAATCACGCGCAGCCGGGCAGCATCATGTCCGCTGGGACGGCCGTTCCGACGGGGGCCGTGGTGTGGCCAGCGGCACGTACCTTGTCTGCGTGCGCGGGGCCGAGGTGGTCGTGAGGCAGAAGATCAGCCTCGTGCGCTGATCGCCGCTCGCGACACCGCTCGCGCGAACCCGGGAGGACTCGCTCATGCGCACGATCATCACCACCTCGGTCCTGGCGCTGTGCCTGTCGATGCCCGCGGGCGCGCAGACCTCAGTCGGCACCGCCTTCTCCTACCAGGGGCACCTCGAGGAAGAGGGGACGCCGGCAGAGGGTGCGTACGACTTCGCGTTCGAACTCTACGACGCCGAGTCCGGCGGCCAGCCGGTGGGCACCACCCAGTTCCTCGACGGGGTGACGGTGACCGACGGGGCGTTCTCCGTCGTCCTGGACTTCGGATCCGCCTTCGGTCCGGACGCGCGCTGGCTCGAAGTCGCGGTCCGGCCGGCCGACAGTTCGGACCCGCACGTCGTGCTCACCCCGCGCCAGGCCGTCACGCCCGCTCCGGTCGCGCTGTATTCGCTGAGCGGGGGCGACGCCGAGTGGGTCCGCGATGGCGAGGCGCTCACCAACTCCGAGGCCACATCGTTCGTCGGCATCAACCGTTCGGAACGCCAGTCGGGCGCGGAGTACTTCGGCGTCCATGCTCCCGTATCCAGTGGCTATGGCGGGATGTACGTGACGACGGAGACGCAGCAGGGCTGGCCGTTCTATGGCTACGCGTCCGGCGCGAAGAGCGCCTGGACCTACCTCGACGGCAACAGCGGCGATTGGCGACTCTACAACCAGGGCACCCGCCTGACGGTGACCGAGCAAGGCAGCGTGCTGATCGGGACCACCGAGCCCAACATCCAGGGCCTGACCGTCGAATGGGACGCGACGGCAATCATCGGGCGCAGCGCCGGTGCCATCGGGGTCTACGGCGAGTCGGAGGGCTGGCAGGTGGGCGCCGTGCAGGGGCGAAGCATGGGAAGCATGGGATACGGGGTCCACGGCGAGGGTGTCGGGCCGAACGGGCGTGGCGTCAATGGTTACGGGACCGCGTTCGGGGTCTATGGCCGCTCCCAGGAAGGTGTGGGGGTCTTCGGGATCTCGACGACCGGAAACGGCGTGGAGGCCCACAGCACCGATGGCCGCGCGCTCTACGCGAGATCCATCAACGGGCATGCGGGCTGGTTCCAGGGCGACGTCTACGTCGACGGCAATCTCGGCAAGGCCAGCGGCTCCTTCAGGATCGATCACCCCCTGGATCCGCGGAACAAGTACCTCAGCCACAGCTTCGTCGAGAGCCCGGACATGCTGAACATCTACAGCGGCAACGTCACCACCGACGCCAATGGCCGCGCCGTCGTGCAGATGCCCGGCTACTTCCACGCCCTCAACACGGAATTCCGCTACCAGCTGACCGTGATCGGGACGTTCGCCCGGGCGATCATCGCCGAGAAGATCCGCGACGGTCGGTTCGTGATCGAGACCGACGAGCCCCACGTCGAGGTCTCCTGGCAGGTGACGGGGATCCGCGACGATCCGTACGCGCGGGCCCATCGGATCGAGGTCGAGCAGCTCAAGCCCGCCGGCGAGCGGGGAACGCTCCTGCACCCCGAGCTCTACGAGACGGACGTGGCCGGGACCGCCGGGCACGGGGAGTGATTCGCTAGTGGCGGCCCGGCTGGCCGGTCGCCTCAGTAGTCCGTGGGCTCCTCCCTCCGCACGTCCTCCGGCAGCAGGTACTGCTGCGGCCGCTGCTCCACCACCCGGCGCAGCCAGCCCTCGGGATACCCCTGCTCCCGGGGGCGGCCGTCGGCGTCCTTGACGTAGCCGTCGTTGTACCGGGTGACCATCTGTCCCTATTCAGAACCCCATCCGAAGCAACGGGAAGCGCCCGGCCAACGACCCCTCCGACGATCCTGGCGATGATCCTCAGCCCGCGTCGCCGACGCCGCCACTCTGATCGATCTCCGGCCAGTCGGCCCGGCCACCGGTCTGATCGACCATCACGAGCTCCAGCTCACCCTGAGGCGGTGAAGCTTCCTTCAGGCCGGACCTCACGATCGAAACCCTTGCCGTTCGGCTAGCAATTCCCCCTGTCGGGCTTGCAGAGGACTTGCACCTCCAAGTGGGTGTGCCATGCCGGGCGCACCAAAAAAACCGCCCGAAGGCGGCGTCTCTGTCAACTCCATCAGCATCGTTTTCCCAGCTCCAAAAGACTGGCTCCCCGGCCTGGACGAAGAAGCGGAAAGACAGGCACCAAGAAGCCGCGACTAGCCGCTCCAGAGCATCTGCAGCGGGATGGCGTAGATCCGATCCCCCATGGGGACCAGCGTCTCACCATCGTAGAGCAGCACGCCGCACCGGAATCGCCCGCCGACGGCGTCGCGAAGACGTTCGAGCCCCCGACGGTCGCTGTCTCGCAGCGTCGCCGCAGCCTTGACCTCGATGCCGACGATCCGGTTCGGGCCGCGCTCCATGACGACATCAACCTCGTACTTGTCCTTGTCGCGGTAGTGAGAGAAGTGGACGTCGTGCTCCCATCCGCTGACCTGGCGACGGAGCTCCTGGACGACAAATGTCTCGAGCAATTGCCCGAGCAGCGTCCGGTCATCACGCAGGTCGTCGGCGTCGACGCCGAGCAGCGCACAGGCTAGACCCGAATCAGTCACATGCACCTTCGGCGTCTTGACCAGGCGCTTCAGCCGATTGGCATGCCACGCGGGAAGCTCCTCCACGAGGAAGACCTGGCCGAGCAGGGTCAGGTAGTCGCGGACGGTGTTTCGACTCACTCCGAAGGGCCCGGCGATCTCGCTCACGTTGACGAGGCGCGCGGTCTGCCCGGCAGCGAGTTCGAGTAGGCGCGGCAGGATGTCGATGCGCTGGATGCGGGACAACTCGCGGACATCACGCTGGATGATGGCGGTCAGGTAGTCCCGCGCCCAGGTGTTGCGGCCGCGCGCGGTCTGCCGGCGTACGGATTCGGGGAATCCGCCCCGCACGATGAGGTCGGCCAGCTTCGGGCCAAGGCGCTCGCCCTGGGCCATCTTGAATCCGCCGGCGAAGACCCTGTCGAGGAAACCAGGCTGCTGCCGACCGATCTCCACCTCGCTCAGGGGATGGAGGCGGACGATCTCCATGCGGCCGGCAAGTGAATCGGCGGCCCGGGGGACAAAGAGCGCATTCGCCGATCCTGTGAGCAGGAAGCGCCCGGGTCGGCGGTCGCGGTCGACGGACTGCTTGATGGCCAGGAAGAGCTCGGGGACACGTTGCACCTCATCGATGGTGACTGGCCCCTCGATGTCCAGCACGAACCCACCGGGGTCCGCCCGGACTGCGTCGAGCGTCGCGGCATCGTCCAGGGTGACGTACCGACGGCCGCCGTCGTCCCCCAGGCCCCGGGCGAGCGTCGTCTTGCCACACTGGCGCGGGCCGTGCAGAAGCACGACCGGCGAATCGGCGAGGGCCTCGGCAAGGCGGGCCAGGACCAGGCGGGGATAGAGATCGGCGGCATCCATTCGGCCAATTGTCAACGACGCCGCGTCCAGATGCAAGAATTAGATTCGTCCACATGTCATTTTGCGTCCGTCCAATTGTCACCTATATAGCATATCCCCTTTCCTGACAACATATTGCCTGTCCCAACCAGAAAATCCATCCGCGCCCTGATCGGCGGCTGATGCGCCCAACGGCCTGAGCCCGACGCGCCGATTTCGGCTCGATGCGCACCCCGCCAGTCACCGCTCACCGCTGATTTCTAGATTTCCTCCGCTACTGGACAGACCAATCCACCACCACAAGTCAGGTTCGACTGCCAGCTTCTACGCAACGTCGCGGTAGTACCGGTGATGTAGCCCGTCAAGGACCGGCTCACCGACGAGCGGTCCAGCGTCTCGGTCCTGCACCGCCCGAGGCACCGGGCAATCCTTCGCCAGGCCGAGGTGAGTACGCGACTCGTGGTAGTACGCCAGGTACTCCTTCAGCACCCGCTCGAGATGCTGCTCATTCAGCACGATTACGTGATCGAGGCACTCCCGCCTGATCGATCCAATGACCCGCTCGCAGTATCCATTCTGCCACGGCGACCGCGGTGCAGTGACGACCTGCCTGATCCCCAGGACCTTGAGGGCCTTGACGACCTTCTCACCATACGTCCCATCCCGGTCCCGAATCAGATAGCGAGGAGCGGAGTCGAACGGGAAAGCCTGGATCAGCTGGAGTCTCGTCCACGCCGCCGTAGGATTGGAGGTGACATTGAAATGGACGATACGCCGTCGCTCAAGTGAGAGGACGACGAACACGTAGATCGTCTTGAAGTTGATCGACGGCACGGTGAAGAAGTCGATGGCAACAATCTCACCGAAATGGTTCTGGATGAAGGTCTTCCAGGTCTGGGATGGCAGGCCAGGCTGTCGCAACATGTACTTGGCGACCGTGGTCTCGCCGATATCGTAGCCCAGCTTGACGAGCTGTCCGTGGATCTGCGGCGCACCCCAAAGCGGGTTCTCAAGGGACATCCTCCGTATCAGGGTTCCGAGTTCGGCAGGGACCCTGGGCCGACCTCGCCTACGCCGACTCTTCCAGCGCCAGAAGAGACGCCAGCCGGAACGGTGCCAGCGAACAACGGTGTCTGGTTGGACGATGGTGAGGTGATCCCGCCAGTCCGGTAGGGAGCGAGATAGGACGGCCCAGATCGCTCTATCCGATGGATTCAGCGGAGGCCGCTTGGCTGTCCGTTGCAGGACGTCGAGTTGATGGCGAAGGGCGATGTTCTCCAGGGCGAGTTGTCGGCGCGACCGAAGGGCCGATAGAAGCGCATGCAGGATGATGTTGAGCATCCGAGTATGCTAGAATCGCTATGGTGTAAGTGCAATGTTGGCAATGCGGACGGAATATGCGGTAGGGACAGGTGAACGCGCCGGTAACACCGCCGGAGCCTCCACCGGGTCGCCGATATGCCCGAGGATCCGCGCGATCACCGGCGGATCCATGATGAACGCGATGATCCGCATCGGCTCGCCACAGCGAGGGCACGACAGCGGCAGACACTCGTAGATCCGCGCCAGTAGCAATGCCCAGCAACGAGCA
>WJIQ01000257.1 GCA_014730255.1 bacterium
CTGGAGAACCTGCCGCTGGGCGTGATCGGCGTCAGCCGCGAGGGCGAGGTCATGGTGACCAACTCGTTCGTGTCCGCGCGCTTTCCCGACCTGGGCCCCATCCCGCCCGGCGAGGACGTGGGCGACGTGCTGCCCGACGGGGTCATGCACCTCGTGCAGGCGTCCATCGCCGGGGCCGGCGACGGCGACTACGAGTGCGACATCGGCGGTGTCCAGGTCCACCTGACGATCGCGCACCTCGGTCGCAAGGAGAACGACCGCGGCTACCTCGTCGTGCTGCGCCCGCGCGAGGAGGTCTGCGCATGAGCGCCGACGCCATCCGGGGCCGCATCAAGAACCTGCCGCCGTTGCCGCTGGTCGCCCACAAGCTGCTCACCCTGATGAAGCAGGACGACTGCTCGGCCAACGACGTGACCAAGATCCTCTGCAGCGACCAGACGCTGGCCGGCAAGGTCCTCAAGCTGGCCAACAGCTCGTTCTACGGGATGAGCGGCCAGGTGGGATCGGTCTCGCGCGCGGTCGTGATCCTGGGATTCTCGGCCATCCGCTCCATGGCCCTCGGTCTCGGCATGGCGCAGGCGATCCAGACGGCCTCGCACGGCCTGGACCTCGCGTACTTCTGGCGCCATGCGCTCTTCACCGCGGGCGCCGCGCGCACCGTCGCCGTGGAGACGGGCGGGGTCGACCCCGAGGAGGTCTTCGTCGCCGGACTGGTCCATGACCTCGGCCGGCTCGTCCTGGAGATGGTCACCCCCGGGCTCAGGACCCACATGGCCAGCGTCTCCTCCGACAAGCTGCTGCAGACCGAGACGGAGCTCGCGGGCATGTCGCACACCAAAGCCGGCCAGCAGGTCATGCGTCACTGGAAGCTGCCCGAGGGCCTGGTGCAGATGGCGCGCTTCCATCATCACGAGACCAGCTTCCGCAGCGACCACACCGGCCTGATCGCCTACGTCCAGCTCGGCGAGCTGATGGCGCGCAGCCTGGGCCACAGCGAGGAGCCGCCGGCGCTCGATCCGGCGCCCGAGGCCCTCGCGGCGCACGTGGGCCTGTCGCTCGTGACCACCGCCGACCTGCTCGCCCGCACCTGCCAGGAGGTCAGCCGGACCCGCGCGTTCCTGGAGATCTCCGGCGTGGACGTCGAATACGAGGACCCGCTGGCACATCTCGAGCCCGAAGCAGCCGATCCGTCGGCCACCGGGACAGCGGTCTACCTCGGCACCGATCCGGAGCGGGCGGGCTGGGTGCACGGGCTGCTCGAGCTGCAGGCCTGGGCCGTCGTGCCCATGCGCGCGTTCCTGGCCGGCGATGGCGGCGCGGTCGACCTGGCGATCCTCGATCCCCGGTCGATCTCCACCGGCCAGGCGGCCAAGCTCCGGACCATCCTGGCCGAGCGGGGAACACGCATCTGCACGCTGGGACCGGCGGCCGAGCTCGCCGAGGTGGTCGGCAAAGCGGCGGAACTGCCGGTCGCCTTCTGCCGCGACGAGCTGCTCGCCCTGCGGGATTCCGTGCCCGCGTGACGACGGACCGGTCCGCAATCTAGCCGATGTCCACGCCCTCGGGCTCGCGCTCGCCGTGCGTGGCGGCGATGTCGACCGCCTCGACCTGATCCTCGGGCACTCTCACCCAGATGGGCTGGGCGACCGAGCCGCTGCGGTCGAAGTTCTTGATCCGCTCGAGCAGGCCGACGGTGATCTCCTGCCCCTTGGGCACGAGCATGGCGCCGCTGGTCATCACGACGTCGTCGCTGAGCGTCATGCCGGTGCGCAGCTCGTCGACCGTCAGGCCGCGGGTCCGGAAGTCGAGGCCACCCTTCTCGCTGAGCGTCCGGTAGGCGTCGATCACTGCCGGATCGTACCGGCCCTTGCGCGTGCGCAGGAGGTCGACGCAGCGGGCTGCGGTCTCGCCCTGGGCCTGCAGGACCTCGAGGTCGGTGGCCACGCGCAGGATGCGCGCGCCGGGCGCGATGTCCGCGCCGTCGGGAAGGCCCGCCCCGGGCTCGTCCGGCGCGAAGTCGAGGTCGCGCTGATCGAGGATCGCCAGCACCTCGTCCAGGCGCGGGATCCCTTCGAGGATCTGACGCGTGATCCCGGGCATGCGGTCGACCATGCCCTGCTCGGCATCGGTCAGCGCGTCGCCCTTGTAGACCTTGATGGCCGTATCGTGCGGCAGGGTGATGCAGGCCAGCTGCGAGAGCATGGCGGCCACCTCGACCTGCCAGGTCTCGTCGTAGCCCAGCTCCTGGGCGATCATGAGCGCCAGATGGCAGATGCGGGTCGCGCGGCCGAAGGCGGCCGGCGCGGCCATGGACAGCACCTCGGTCAGCGCCTTGATGCAGCCGCGCAGCGTCTGCTCGAGCAGGACCTTCTCGGCGGTGATCAGACGGTGCTGGCGCACGGCGTCCTCGATGGCCTCCCAGAGCACCTGGCCGGTGCAGGGCTTGCCGATGAACCGGTAGATGTAGCCCTCGTTGACGGCGGTGACCACGGTGTCCAGGTCGGCGAAGCCGGTCAGCAGCAGGCGGACCGAACCGGGCGCCCGCTTGCGCACCTCGCGCAGGAACTCCGCGCCGTCCATGCCCGGCATCCTCATGTCCGAGCAGACGACCTCGAAGGGCCCTTCCTCCTCGAGCATGCGCAGACCCTCCTCGCCGCCGGTGGCGGTGTGGATCTCGCAGCGCCGGTGCAGCGTGCGTACGATGGCCTTGAGCAGCTTCTCCTCGTCGTCCACGCAGAGGACCCTGGGCAGGGGCTTGTCGGTCATGGTCCACCTCCGTCCGGTCCGTCCGGACTCGTGCGATCGTGAGCGCCGCGCGCCGCCGGATCGGCGACATACGGCTCGTCGCGGGCCTCGGGCCCGCGCCTGGTCCCTCGATGAAATGCCAGATCCATGCCAGCGCAGGCGGTTGTATCCGGCGCCGCGCGGTCGTACCTTGACGGCTTCGCGCCTGAACCGGGAGAACACGCCCATGCCCCGATTCCGCCTCCGGGTCCCCCACGTCTACATCCTGCTCGCGATGGTCATCCTGGTCTGCGCGGCGGCCACCTGGGTCGTGCCGTCGGGCGAGTACGAGCGCACCGAGCGCGAGGTCCAGGGCGTCACGCGCAGCCTGGTGATCCCGGGCACCTACGAGCCCATCGAGAAGCATGTCTCCTGGCACGGGGCGCTGCTGGGCGAGGAGGTCCCGGGCCGGGCCTCCCCGGTCGGCCTGATGGGCGTGCTGGCGGCGATCCCCCGCGGCATGGAGGCCGCCGCGGACATCATCTTCTTCATCTTCATGATCGGCGGGGTCTTCGGCATCCTCGAGCGCACCGGCGTGATCACCGCGACGGTCGGCGGCCTGCTCGCCCGCCTGCACCACCGCGGCGCCGTGCTCACGGTGGTCCTGATGACCGTGCTCGCGGTCGGCGGCTCGACCCTGGGCATGGGCGAGGAGTTCATCCCCCTGGTGCCCATCTTCGTGCTGGTGGCGCGCCGGCTGGGCTACGACGCCCTGTACGGCGTGGCCATGGTCGAGATCGCCGGCCAGGTGGGCTTCGCCGCCTCCACCACCAACCCGTTCACCGTGACCGTGGCCCAGGGCATCGCCGAGCTGCCGCTGCACTCGGGCATGCCGCTGCGCATCCTCTTCCTGGTGCTCGCCCTCGCCATCGCCTGCACGCACCTGCTGCGGTACGGCCGCCGCATCCAGCACGACCGCTCCCGCAGCCTGATCGCCACGGTCGACGAGGCCTGGGCCGACCACTCCGCCGACGAGGACGCCGCCACGCCCCCGTTCCGCCCCGTCCACGGGGTGATCATCACCGCCTGCGCGGTCATCTTCGGCTTCATCGTCTACGCGGTTCAGGCCGAGCACTGGTGGATGGCCGAGATGGGCGGCGGCTTCCTGCTGATGGGCATCGTGGCCGCCATCGTCGCCCGCCTGCCCCTGGCCGAGGCCGTCCAGGCGTTCGTGCGCGGCCAGCGCGACATCGTGGTCGCCGCCCTCGTCGTGGGCGTGGCCCGGGGCATCGCCGTCGTGCTCGAGGACGGCCAGATCATGGACACCGTCGTCCATGCCGCCGCCGGCCTCCTGCAGCAGGTGCCGCGCGACGTGGCGGTCGTCGGCATGCTCGGCTTCGAGAGCATCCTGAACCTGTTCATCCCCAGCGGCAGCGGACAGGCCGCGGTCTCGATGCCGCTCATGGCGCCCCTGTCGGACATCATCGGCATCTCGCGCCAGGTGGCGGTCTTCGCCTTCACCTGCGGCGACGGGTTCAGCAACATGGTCATCCCCACGAGCGGCATCCTGATGGCCATGCTCGGCCTCGCCAGGGTGCCCTACGGGCGCTGGCTGCGCTTCGTGCTGCCGCTTTTCGGCCAGCTCGTCCTGCTGTCGATGGTCTTCCTCGTGCTCGCGGTGCGGTTCGGATACCAGTAGCGGTCGCGGACGCCGTTGCTCGCGGTGCGCCCACCCGTTACTCTTCATCCTGACCGTGTCGCACCCCGCCAGGAGACCGTCCCATGCCGCGCCGCCCCAGCCATCGGCTCATGCTCGTCGCCGTCGTCGCGACCGGGCTCGCCGTGGCCGGCTGCGAGGAGCCCCGGACGACGCTCACCGGCCCGTCCGGACCCGACGCGACCGACCCCTGGATCACCCTCTACCCCGAGGAGCTGCGCCTGCCGGCCACCGAGCTCTGGGCCCTCGACGCGGACGACCTCTGGATCGGCAGCCACGGCGGCTGGCTCGCCCACCACGACGGCGAACGGTTCACCCACCACCGGCTGGCGACCGACCACTCGGTGGTAGCGATCCACGGCCGGGCATGGAACGACGTCTGGGCGGTCACCGACGACGCGCGCCTCTGGCGCTGGGACGGCCGGACCTGGCGCGAGGCCGCGCCGCTGCCCCCGGACCATCACCATTCCCTCGACTGTCTGCTGGTCGAGCCGGGCGGCGACGTCCTGGTCGGTGGGGTGGTCTCCGGCGCCAGCACCGGCATGGTCGCCCGCTGGAACGGTCGCCTGTGGAAGCGGTTGCTCCTCGGCGACGGCACGGGCCGTGTCGAGGCCCTGCTGCGGCCCCACGCCGAGGGCCCGCTGCTCGTGCTGGCCCGGACCGCGGACCGCGGCACCGTGCCGTACGCCCTGCGCGACGGCCGCTTCGAACCGCTGGACTGGCCCGGGTCGGTGCGCCGCTGCGTCGGCACGCTGGCCATCACGACCACCGGCGGCTGGCCACCCCGCGAGAGCCTGCTGCGCATCCAGCCCGACGGCTCGTGCGCCGTCATGTGCGACGACGTCGACCTGAACGGACCGCTCATCGACTCGCGCTGGCCGCTGGTGCTCTCGGACGGCCGGGCGCTCGCGGTGATCGATTGCGTGCGCCAGCCCATCGGCGACATCTACGAGCTGACCTCGCACGTCCGCGCCGTGATGCCCGAGCGGCCCGGCCGGACCGGCTCGGTGATCTACGCCACGACGTGGGCCGGCGATCTGGCACGGTTCCGCTGGACCCAGGGTTCGTATCTCCAGCGCGAGGTGCTCAATCCCGCCGACGGCGTGATCCTGGACGGTCCGCTGGTCGGCGACGGGGAGCGCCTGTTCGCGCGCGACGCGCTCACCGACCGGCTCGTGGTCGGCGACGGCGAGCGGTGGCGGTACGACGAGACCGGCGACGTCCCGTTGCGCGACGAGCTGCGGATCCATCCCGACGGCAGCCTGCTCACCCGGCGCCGGGACCTGGGCACCTGGGGCCATCGCCGACCCGACGGCTCGTGGCAGTGGTACCCGGAGGCGCCGGGATACCTCGAGGGGATCTTCCTGGACACCGCGTCGGGCGATCTCTACGCCCTGGACCAGGAGGCCCTGTTCATGGTCTGCCGCGACGGCGCCTGGCAGCCCCTCGATCGGCTCGGCACGTGGTCCCGCGAGTTCTGCGCCGTCGCCGCCGACCAGCAGTACGCGATCGTCATGGACCGGTTCGACCGGACCCGCATCCTGCGGTACGACGGCGACCGGTGGCACGACATCACGCCGGGGGAGATCTCGACCATCGTCCACCGTGCGTTCGCCGCGCCCCGCAGCCGCCGTTTCTTCGTGCCGTACTGGGAACCCGAGCGCGGCGACATGCTCGCGATCCATGACGGCACGAGCTGGACGTTCCGCGAGCGGGACTTCTACGTGCAGGACCTCGTGGAGGCGCCCGACGGCACCATCCATGGCATCGAATCCGACCGCGAGATCCACCGCATGCACGCCGAAGGCTGGAAGACCGAGTGGACCCTGGAAGAACGACCGTTCCCGGGCCACGGCGTCCGTTCGATCTGGATCGACCCCGGGCGCGGCCTGTACGTGCTCGATCACTTCGGCCAGCTCCACCTGCTCCCGGGCATCCCCCACCGAGGTCCTCGATGAACCCTCGCCAGCGACCGATCCCCACGCTCCTGCTCACCGCGCTCTGGACGCTCACGCTGGTGTCCAGCGCGCTGGCCACCGGCCCCCGCGTGCGTGCCCTGGGCGACGGCGGCGCCTACTTCGAGGACGACACCGCCCCGCTGACGTGGTTCGGAGCCCTGGTCGACTATCCCGACCAGGTCGTGCTGGATCTCGGCGAGTACGACCACGACGGCTCCGGCACCTTCAACGAGCGCATGCTGGGCAGCGGCGGCCAGGCGACCCTGCGCCTGGACGAGGCCGGCCGCTGGGGCGTGCTGGGCCTCGCCGTCCAGGAGGACCTGCCCGCCGGCGCGCCCGGCGGCGCGATCAACGTGCTCGGCGCCCGCCGGTTCGGTGCCGTGACCCTCGGCGCCCGCGTGATGCTCAGCTCGCACTTCGACGGCGAGAACAGCACCGAGACCTTCGGCTCGGGCGAGAGCCTCTATTTCCACAGCTACGGGCTGGCCACGCGCTGTGACCTGTCCGACCGCCTCTACGGCGACGTGGTCGGCGAGATCGTCAACACCAAGAGCGACGGCAACGAGCAGGAGCTCTACACGCTGCCCGCACAGAGCGTCTGGACGAGCTGGGCGGTGCGCACCCGCTGGTTCTGGGCGGCCAGCGACGAGGTGGTGCTCGTGCCCGTGATCGACACCCGCCGCGACGACCGCGACGTCCTCTCCGGACGCCTCGGCGCGCCCGCCGACCAGGCCGCCTGGCAATCGTCGGTCGGCCTGGGCGTCAACCTGCTGCGCGATCCGGACAACCTGGTGGTCGTCTCCGGCGAGTGGCGCTGGGGCGCCGAGGACCACCATCGCCTGCGCGGGCAGTCCACCGGCTGGGAGTACGACGCCTCCGAGCTCGAGTACCACGAGATCCACGCCCGGGTGGGCCTCGAATCGCGCGTCCTGCCGTGGCTCACCGTGCGCGGCTCGCTGCAGTACCTGCGCCTGCAGCGCGAACTGCGCCTGAGCCGCAGCGAGTTCCAGCCCGACGACCCCGATCGCTGGGCCGAGGACACCGAGATCCACGTGCGCACGCCCATCACCCTGGGCTGTTCCCTGCACGCCGGGGCGTTCCAGGCCGACCTGGTGCTGAACGGCCACTGGAGCGAGCCCGCGGGCGCGGTGCCCTTCGCGCCGCGGCCGGTCGAGACCGGCACGTTCAGCGGCCTGTCGCTGCGGTATCTCTTCTGACGGCTGGCGATGAGCCGATCCGCCGCCGGATGTGGCCTGTCTATGCAGGGGCCGGATCCGGCCTCCGGCGGCGCGTGGCTGCGAGCGCGTGCCGCGTCCCGAAGACCAGGAGGATCCCCGATGCGCCACCCGCACCGCCTGCTCACCCTGCTCGTCGCGATCGGAAGCATCGTGACGGCCGCCACCGCCGACGAGGTCTGGGTCCAGCGCTGGGACGGCCCGGCCGGCCACAACGACCAGGGGCGGTTCGTCGCCCACGATGCCGGCGGAGGCATCCTGGTCGCCGGCTCGACCTACGACCCGGACATCGACGTCCTGAATGACCACGCGCTGGTGCGGCTCGACCTGCAGGGCGAGCTGCTCTGGTCCCGCCAGTACGGCGACACCGCCTCGGCGACCATCACCGACGCCCTCCTGCGTACCGAACCGGCCATCACCAGCGGCCTGCGCCACGGCGACGGCGAGGTCGCGATCGCGACCGTGGCGCACGATCTCTCCGGAGAGCGGCTCTGGGAGCACCGCGTCGCGATCACGACCAGCACGCACACCAGCGAGGGGGCCCGCCTGGTGCGCGGCGTCGACGGCCGCATCCATGTCGGCGCGACGACCGACGACCGGTTCCTCCTGATCGAGTACTCGCCCGCCGGCGATCTCCTGCGGCAGGCGACCATCGACACCGGCGAGGGCCCGTCCATGCTCCTGGACATCGCGGTCGACGACCTCGGCGGCGTCTATCTGGCCGGGCTCGTGGCCGACCCGGATCTCGGACCGGTGGGCCTGACGATCGTCAAGGTGGACACGGACGGGCAGGTCGCCTGGCAGCACGGCGAGACCGGCGATGTGGGCTCGGTCTTCCCGCGCCTGGAGATCGCCGTCGCCCCCGACGGCACGATCGTCGCGGCCGGCAACTACGAGACCTCCTGCGGCGTGTTCGGGCTGCGGACCTGGGCGATGGCCCCGGCCGACGGCATGGTGCTCTGGTCGTACGACCACAACGCGGTGCCGTGCGACAGCTACCTGTTCGACGCGCTGGCCCTGGCTCCTGACGGTCGGGTCGGCGTGACGGCCCACGGCGGGGCGATCGGCGAGGACGTCGCCATCCACACCATCGTGCACGAACCGGACGGCGAGCTGCGCTGGCATCGGAGCTGGGCACCGGCCGACCACGCCGGCCTCGAGGCCGCCGACCTCGCGTTCGACGACGCCGGGACCGCGCACGTGGCGGGAACCGTCTGGAGCACCCCGCAGGACCTCGACATGGCCACGATCGCCTACGCCGCCGATGGCCAGGAGCGCCGGGTCGCGACCTGGGCGAGCCTGGGCAGCCACTCCGAGCGCAGCGCAGCCCTGGACGTCGACGAGGCCGGCCGTGCGGTCCTGACCGGGTACGGCTACAACGACGCCCTCACCACCGACCTCCTCGCCGTCCTGTATCCGGGCCTCGAGACCACGGCCGCCTCGCCTCCGGCCCGCGGTGCGGCGCTCGACCTCCACGCCCGCCTGAATCCGTTCTCCGCACGCACGGTGGTCGGCTTCTCGCTGCCCCGACCCACCGTCATCCGCCTGGAGGTCCACGACCTGCGCGGCCGACGGCTCCGGACCCTCCGCGCCGGGCCCGCCGCGGCCGGCGACCACGCGATCGTCTGGCGCGGCCGCGACGACCGCGGGCGATCGCTGCCGTCGGGTACCTATCTGCTGCGCCTGACCACCGGACGCGGCATGGCCGTGGAGAGGATCGGCCTCGTACGCTGAGATCACGACGCCGCCGGGTCCCGGGATGCACCTGGACAGGATTTGACCTAGTTTGTTCGGTCTCGCGAATCTCCGCCCCGAGACAGAAGGTCGAACCACCGTGCGCATCGCCATCCCCCGAGAGACCCACGACCTCGAGCGCCGTGTCGCCGCGACGCCGGACACGGTGTCGCGGCTGATCGCGCTGGGCCACGAGGTGACGGTCGAGGCCCGGGCGGGCGCCGCCGCCGGATTCGCCAACGATGCGTACCGGTCCGCAGGCGCCCACGTCGAGGTCGATCCCGAGACGGTCTGGTCGAAGGCCGACATGATCCTGCGCGTGCGTCCCCCGCGAGACGACCAGATCGCGTGGCTGCGCTCCGGCGCGATCCTGACCGGCTACCTGAACGCGGCCACTAGCCCGGACCTGCTCGAGACGCTCGCCGGTCGCGGGGTGACCTCGCTGGCCATGGAGGCCGTGCCCCGCATCACCCGCGCGCAGTCCATGGACACGCTCAGCGCCATGGCCAACATCGCCGGCTACCGCGCGGTGATCGAGGCCGCCGGCTACTTCGGCCGGTTCTTCGGCGGCCAGATGACCGCCGCCGGCCGCTTCGCGCCGGCTCAAGTGCTGGTGATCGGCGCCGGCGTCGCCGGCCTCGCGGCCGTCGGCGCCGCCCGCAACCTCGGCGCGCAGGTGCGCGCGTTCGACACCCGCGAGGCCTGCCGCGACCAGGTCCACAGCCTCGGCGGCGAGTTCCTCACCGTGGACATCGAGGAGTCGGGCGAGGGCAGCGGCGGCTACGCCCGGGAGATGAGCCAGTCCTTCCTGGACGCCGAGTTCGCCCTCTTCCGCGAGCAGGCCGAGGAGGTGGACATCGTCATCACCACCGCCCTGATCCCCGGCAAGCCCGCGCCCCGGCTCTGGCACGCGGACATGGTCGCGCGCATGAAGCCGGGCTCGGTGGTGGTCGACCTCGCCGGCGAGCAGGGCGGCAACTGCGACCTGAGCGAGCCGGACGAGACCGTGGTGAGCGATAACGGGGTCGTCGTCCTGGCGCCCACCGACCTGCCCAGCCGCATGGCCGAGACCGCCAGCACGCTCCACGGCAACGTGGTCGTCAACCTCGTCGAGCACCTCGGCGGGCGCGAGATCGCCATCGACATGGACGACGAGATCACCCGCGCGATGACCGTCACCCACGACGGTGCGGTCACCTGGCCGCCCCCGGCGCCCGAGCCGGCGCCGACACCGCAGCCGGCGGCGTCGGAGCCCGAGGCCGCCGACGCGACCGCTGCGGTCGCCGCGGGCCAGCCGCCGACCCGGCCGGCCGCCGAGCTCGGGACCGCCGACCGGCAACGCCATCGCGCCTGGCTGCCGGTCACCGGCCTCCTGCTGGCCGCGGTCTGGGTGTACCTGCGGTGGCAGTTCGGTGGGCCCGGCCAGGCCACGGGCACCGAGGCGCAGGCGTTCGTCCAGCACCTGACGGTGTTCGTGATGGCCTGCTTCGTGGGCTGGCACGTGATCTGGAACGTGACGCCCGCGCTGCACACGCCCCTGATGGCGGTCACCAACGCCATCAGCGGCATCATCATCCTCGGCGGCCTGCAGCAGGGCAGCCGACCGCTCCTGGGCGCCGACGGCTCGGTCGAACCGGTCGCGGTCTTCGGCCTCGCGGCCATCCTGCTGGCGATGATCAACGTCGCCGGCGGATTCCTCGTCACGCAGCGCATGCTGCGCATGTTCCGGAAGGGCTGATCGTACCGTGAATCAGGTCCTGCTCTCGATCCCCTACCTCGCCGCGAGCGTGCTGTTCATCCTCAGCCTCAAGGGCCTCGCCAGCCAGGAGACCGCCCGACGTGGGAATCTGCTCGGCATCATCGGCATGACCATCGCGCTGGTGGCCACGCTCAGCGCGGCCGGCGTCGCGCCCGCGAGCCGCATGTACGTGGTGATCACCCTGCTCGTCGGCGCGTCCATCGGCACGGTGATGGCCACGCGCGTGGCGATGACCGCGATGCCGGAGATGGTCGCCCTGCTGCACAGCTTCGTGGGCCTGGCGGCCGTGCTCGTCGGCTTCGGCAGCTGGTTCGGACCGCACGGCGAGACCGCGCTCGGCCGGACCATCCACCTCGCCGAGATCTTCATCGCCGTCTGGATCGGCGCCATCACCTTCACCGGCTCGGTGGTCGCCTTCCTCAAGCTCCGCGGCCAGGTCTCGGGCAAGCCGCTGCTGCTACCCGGACGACACTGGCTGAATCTCGGCACCGTGATCGCCAGCCTCGTCCTGGCCGTCCTGTTCGTCGGCCACCTCGCCGGCCACCCGCTCGTGCTGCTGGTGATCGCCACGGTGATCGCGCTGTGGCTCGGCGCCCACCTCGTGCTCGCCATCGGCGGCGCGGACATGCCGGTGGTGGTCTCGCTGCTGAACAGCTACAGCGGCTGGACCGCGGCCGCCGCAGGCTTCATGCTCGCCAACGACGCGCTCATCGTCACCGGCGCCCTCGTCGGCTCCAGCGGCGCCATCCTGAGCTACATCATGTGCCGGGCGATGAACCGGAGCATCTGGAACGTCGTCTTCGGAGGCTTCGGCAGCGATGGCACCGCCGGCGGCGGCGCGGCCGACGGCGCCACAGCCGGCGAGATCCGCGAGACGTCCGTCGGCGAGACCGCCCGCGAGCTGCTCGACGCCGACCGCGTGATCATCGTGCCCGGATACGGCATGGCCGTCGCGCGCGCCCAGCACGCGGTCCACCAGGTGACCGAGATCCTGCGCGGCCGCGACGTCGACGTCCGCTTCGCCATCCATCCGGTGGCCGGACGGCTGCCCGGCCACATGAACGTGCTGCTGGCCGAGGCGGACGTGCCCTACGACATCGTCCAGGAGATGGACGAGATCAACGACGACTTCCCCGAGACGGACGTGGTCCTGGTCATCGGCGCCAACGACATCGTCAATCCCAGCGCCCAGACCGACCCGCACAGCCCCATCGCGGGCATGCCGGTGCTCGAGGCCTGGAAGGCCCGGCGGGTGATCATGCTCAAGCGCGGTCGGGCCGCCGGATACGCCGGTGTCGACAACCCGCTGTTCTATCACGAGAACACGCGGATGCTCTTCGGCGACGCGAACCAGACGATGTCCGCGCTGGTCGGCGAGCTCTGAGGCGATCGGCCCTCCCCCCGGGAGCCTCCAGCGACTACCTTGATCGCGAACGCCCCGGCGCCGCGGCGCCGCCGACCCCCGTGCGCGAGAGGATCTGCATGCTGCGCCGTCTCCGGATCGCGATCGTCGCCCTGATGGTGACCGCCGTCCTGGCCCCGATGGCCGCGGCGTCCTCGGCCCGCGTGCGCACCCTCGGCGGCGTCCACGACCTCCTGGAGGACGACACCGGCGTCGTGCGCTGGCCCGGCGCGCTGATCGACTACACGGACCTCGCCACCCTCGCCCTCGGCGACTGGGCCCACGACCTGGACGGCGCGGCGCGCGATCACGTGGCCGGCCGCGGCGGCACCGTCCACGTGGCGCTCGATCGTCGCCTGCTCGGCCTCGACGCGGCCGGTCTGCAGTACGGCGAGGACCTCGCCGCGCCCGACCCCGGCGGCTGGATCCAGATGATGATCGCCCGCGGCGCCGGTCCGGTGGACCTGGGCCTGGCTTTCCGCGCGACCTCCCACAGCGAGGCCAGCGGCCGGCACGACGAGCCCCTGACCGGCGACAGCCGGTTCCTGCATGCCCTGGTCCTGGGCGCCCGCTGGGACGTCGGCGACCGCACCTACGTCGACCTGGCCCTCG
This sequence comes from bacterium, assembly GCA_014730255.1. GTDB lineage: Bacteria > Krumholzibacteriota > Krumholzibacteriia > LZORAL124-64-63 > LZORAL124-64-63 > Glo-17. Next base: position 13,142 of record WJIQ01000257.1, read on the forward strand.
AGGGCATGGACAGCGAGGTCGACCACTACCGGCGCGACCAGGAGACGCCCGTCGTCGAGGAGAACCTGCGCACGGCCCGCAGCTGGGGGGCGCGCGCCCGCGGATTCCACCAGCTCACCGACCGGCTCGTCTGGGTCGGTCGCCTGGGCTGGTACCGCGACCGGCGCCCGGTGACCGACGACGTCTTCGACGATCTCGTCGATTACGAGGGCGACCATTTCCGCGGCGGCTTCGGGTTCCACGTGATGCCCGACCCGGACAACCTGATCGTCGTCACCGGCGACTACCGGCGCCTCGAGGACGAGCGCCAGGCCCGACACCCGTTCCAGGCCCGCTGGGAGACCGGCTGGCGCGAGTGGTGGCGCATCGACGCGCGCGTGGGCATCGAGTCGCGCGTGTCGCCGTGGCTGACCGTCCGCGCCTCGGCCACCTACCGTCGCCACGTCGACGACGGCCGCCACGAGTACCGCTGGTCGGAGGACTTCGTCGAGCGGGCATACGACTACCAGGTGCGCGTGGACACCCCGATCACCGTGGGCGTGGGCCTGCACCTCGGCCAGTTCGACTGCGACATCGTGGCCAACGCCACCGCGCCCTTCGAGGTGGGCCAGACCACGGCCGGTATCGACGACGGCGCCGCCACCAACCTCACCGGCGTGACCCTGCGCTATGCCTGGTGAGGCGCGGGGCATCGACGATGGCGGCGGCTTCTATCGCGAGCCGCTCCTCTACGACGTGATCAATACCCCCGGCACCGCCGGCGAGGTCGACGCCCTCGAGCGGCTGGCCCGCCGGTACGCCCCGCCGGCGCCGTGGCGCTGGCTCGAGCCGGGGTGCGGCACCGGCCGGTACCTGCGCGTCCTGCGCGGACGCGGCCACGCGGTCGCCGGCTACGACGCGCTGCCCGGGATGCTGGACTATGCCCGGGCCCGCCTGGCCCGCTGGCCCGACGGCTGGGCCCTCGCCGCCGGCACCTTCTGCGGCGCGGCGCCCGACCTGCCGCCGGCCGAGGTCGCCTTCTGCCCGGTCAACTCGCTGCGCCACCTCCGCGACGACGAGGCGGTGATCGCTCACCTCGGGCAGGTGGCCCGGCTGCTCGCGCCCGGGGGCGTGTACGTCGTCGGCCTCGACCTGCACGCGCCCGATGCGGTGCCCGACGAGGACGCCTGGACCGGCGCCCGGGGGCGGCTGCAGGTCCGCCAGGTCGTGCAGTACCTGCCGCCGGAGGGCGGGTCGCGACGAGAGCGGGTCATCGTGCAGGTGGTCGTCCGGCGCCCCGGCGGCGAGCGCTATCATGGCTGGTCGTACGACCTGCGCACCTACACGGACGCGCAGTGGAGTGCCCTGATCGCCGCGGCCGGCTGGCGCCGCGTCGCCACGGCGGACGACCGCGGGCGACCGGTCGCACCGGACGGCCCGCTGACCTATCAGTACGAGATCCTGCGGCCCGACCGATGACGGCAACGATGCCCGAGCCGTGTTGACGCGACGTATTCGATTTTGATACCCTCGTTGCATCCGGAGGCGCCCACTCCGGTCAGACGCGAATCCGGCCGACCTCGTCCGATCTCTTCGACCCTCATTCCTGCAACCTCGACACGGCCAGCGTTCCGGCCAACCGATGGGCGCCCTCACTCGACGACCCCCGGCGTCTGCGACCCGTGGACACCATCGGAAGGAAGTATCCACATGCGAAAGACAGCTATCGTCATCCTCGCGATCCTCGTGGCGGCCACCGCCTTCGCCGCCAACCGCGACTCCCTGCCCGGGAACCCCGACGCCGTGACCCTGCCTGCGGACTGGAGCGCCGACCTCGGCGGCGGCACCTTCGTCGTCCAGGACCAGCGCGCGGTCACCGTCTACGACGACATCGACGCGTTCCTCGCCATCCTCGCGCCCGGCTACTACTTCGAGGATTTCGCCGGGATCGGCTACGGCGACATCACCGGCCCGAGCTACCAGTTCGGCCCGGTCAACGGCTACAGCTACACCTGCTCGGCCGTCGAGGGCCTCTACAGCGTCATCGGCGCCATGTCGACCAACGCGCCGCTCGATCCGCTGGTGATCGAGTTCGACGGCCTGCCCGTCACCGGCGTCGGCGGCGACTTCTTCTGCACCGACTTCGACGGCAACCCCGTCACCGAGCCCATCACCGTCACCACCGACGACGGCACCGAGGTCACGCTGACCTACCCGTCGGTGTTCGCCGGCTTCACCAGCGACGAGGCCATCACCTCGCTGACCCTGAGCACGACGGCCACCGGCAGCGTGTTCGTGACCTTCGACAACTTCTACGTGGGCGAGGTCGGCACCGTGGCCGCCGAGGCCACGCCCCTGACCCAGGTCAAGGCGCTGTTCGACTGATCGACGCCATGACCGACGCACGCGGCCGCGGATCCCTCGGGATCCGCGGCCGATCCATTCACGGAGATGCCGATCTACCGCCTCGCGATCTTCACCCCGCCGCTGCCGGTGTCGATCACCACGGTCGCCGCGCCCCCGCCGACGCGCAGCTTCATCTCGCCGCGGTCCTCGTGCAGGATCTCGGCGCCCTCGAACTCGCTGGAGATGCCGCCCGAGCCGGTGTCGACCGAGATCGTGGCCGACGCGTCGCGCGGCAGGGTCAGCTCGACGCCGCCCGAGCCGGTGTCGATGACGAACCGGCCGGTGCCCATGCGGTCGAGGTGCAGGGCGACCGAGCCGCTGCCGGTGTCGATGCGGGCGGTGTCGACCTTCAGGGGGCCGCCGCGCTGGCCGGTGACCTTCACCGAACCGCTGCCGGTATCGGCGAGCACGGGCCCGTCGACGTCGGCGATGGAGACGCCGCCGCTGCCGGTGTCGCAGACCAGCTCGCC
>WJIQ01000258.1 GCA_014730255.1 bacterium
GCACAACTACAGCTTCGACGAGAACGAGAGCCTGCAGAACTCCGGCGCCGTGGTCCAGCTCGAGGCCGGCGGTAGTCTCTGGACGTTCGAGGCGGTCGACGTGCCGGACAATGCGGACGCCGACTTCGGCTGGTGGCACGTGTTCGACATGACGGTCGCCGGCAGCGCGATCTCGGTGCAGCCGGTGATGGAGTTCGGGGCCGAGCCGTCCGATGCAGGCATCTATCCCGGGAAGAAGGCGGCGCGCACGAAGTAACGACGCGCGTCTCCGTGATCCAGGTCGGCCCCCGGCGATCCGGCGATCGCCGGGGGCCTTGCTCGTCGGGCCGCGATGATGCAGGATTGGCGGCGACCGCCCCGGTGCCCCACGTGAGGACGACACCATGCGCCACCGCCCGCTCGCCCTGCTCCTCTTGACGGTCATCCTGGTCGTCCATGCCGGTTGCAGCGATGACGCCCCCCCGCCGACCGGGCCGCCGGCCGGGATCGACCATCGGCCGCGCCTGGACGTCGGTGCGGTCTTCGGCACGATCGACGGCAACTGGGGGGCCGTCGACGAGGCGGCCATCGAACTGGGCGAGCGTACGCTCGTATCCGATCCCTGGGGGCGTTTCGAGGCCACGGCCGTCCCGGTCGGCCAGCACGCGCTCGCCGTCGCGAGTCCGGGGCATCTGACCGTGTACAGGTCGGTCGACGTGCAAGCTGCGCGCACGACCGCGACCGGCAGGATCCGGCTGCAGCGGCTCGATGCTCATGCGGTCGCCGACCAGGGCGCGACGTTCTCGTCCTACTTCGCGGACGTGACCGTGCCGGAGGACGGATTCGTCACCGCGAGCGGCCCGGTCGCCGTCGAGGACCTCGTGCTCGATGTCGAGTTCCTGGCGTCGCACGGGCAGGACTTCGTCGATGCGTTCGGTCCGAGCGTCGGGGTGCGGGCCTCGGGCGAGGAGGTCCGGCTCGTCGGCACCGCGCTCGTCGCCTTCTTCGCGCGGACCGAGCAGGGCGAGCCGGCGGAGCTGGCGCCGGGGGCGATGGCCGACCTCGCGATGGAGGTGGACCACGTGTGGGCGGGCGATGAGGCGACGATCCCGCTCTGGCACTTCGATCCGTCGACGCGGCGCTGGCAAGAGCGGGGCACGGCCGTGCGCGACAGCCTCTGGTACCGGGGCGAGTTCGACCGGACCGGCCGCTGGGCGGTGGCCGAGGCCGACCCGGCGACGTCCGCCGTGACCGGGATGGTCGTCGACCGCGTGGGTGCGCCGGTGGCCGGCGCGACGGTCCGGTCGTGGATGTCCGGCCCCGCGTGGTCCACCGAGGCCGTCACCGATGCGTCGGGACGCTTCGCGCTGGACGTGCTCGAGGGCGATTGCGCGACGCTGAGGGTGCACGTGGACGGGGAATGGTCGTATGGCGGATTCGTCTGCCTCGATGGCGGCATGGATGCCGAGCTGGCGAATCCGTTGGTGGTGTCGGCGCCGGTTTTCCGACTGACGCTCGTCTGGGGGGCCGACCCGCCGGACCTGGACGCGCACCTGTTCGTGCCGAGGGACTGGGACCCGGCGTTCGACCTTCATCACGTGTTCTTCGACGAGCGCGGCGACGCCGACGAGCCGCCCCATTGCCGGCTCGGGGACGATGCCACCAGCGGCTACGGTCCCGAGGCGGTCGTGGGATATCGCTGGCGCGACGGACGTTACCAGTACTGGATCCACGACTACAGCCATGGTACGAGTGCCAGCTTGCGAGCCTCCGGGGCGCGGGTCCAGGTGATGGCGGCCGGCGAGGCCTGGATCCTCGAGGTGGCCGACACGCCGCCACCGGTGGGTGAGGACCCGGGCTGGTGGCACGTCTGCGATCTCGTGGCCGACGGCGGCGCGGTGACGGTCGAGCCGGTCGATCGGTTCGGGGTCCCCCCGTCGGGGCCGGGGGTGTTCTCCGGCGAGACGAAGCGGGGGAGCGGCAAGACCACCCGGCCCTGAGCCGCGCTGTCCGGGCGGCCGAACGCGACGTTGACCTCGGCGCGCCCGTATTCGATCTTGGAGGTGAATCGAGACCATCCTGGTCCCGACCCGCCACCAAGACCGCCACGAGGACGTCCGACATGGATCCCGTCGTCTATCTCGTGCTCCCGCAGCTCCTGCTCGTGATCTTCGGCATCCTCATGGGGATCTGGGCCATCCTGCTGCGCCGCGCCGATCTGAACCTCGAATCGGGCGCCCAGCGCCTCGGCCGCGTCGGAGCCGCGGTGTATCTCGTCTGGCTGATCGCGGTGACCGCCGTGCAGCGGCAGGTGCCGGTGCTCAATCCCGGGCAGCTCGCCTACTTCCTCGGCGCGGTCATCTGGTTCGGGCAGTGCTACGCGCAGCGGCACGTGAACCAGCGACTCTTCTCCCTGTTGCCATTGATCGGCGTGCTGGCCCTGATGCTGTTCGGGGTCGTCGCCGGGCTCGAGCCGGGGACGGTCACCCAGTCGCTATGGGGCGTGTCGACGGCGGTCCACGTCACGCTCTCGCTGGCCGGCGTCGGCCTGCTGCTCGGTTGCGGCGTCTATGGCGCGGGCCACCTGATCCTGCATCACCAGATCAGCAACCGCCGGTTCGACGTCTGGTTCAACCGGCTGCCCAGCCTGGGTGATCTCGAGCGATTGCGCCGCGTGAGCCTCTTCACCGGGACCGTGCTGGTGGCCGTGAGCCTCGCCTCGGCGCTGGTCTGGATGCTGGCCCAGCCGGCGGACGATCCCACGATCGTCAGCCACCTGCACCCCATGCTGCTGCTCGTGGCGATCCTGATCGTCCTGGTGGCGGCCGATCGCTTCCGATGGCTATCCTCGCGGAACCTCTCGGTCGCGTGCGTGGTCGCCTCGGCGCTGGTCCTGGCGCTGCTGACGGTGTCGGTGGTCGAGATCTTCGTGGGGAGGAGCGCGTGAGGCTCGAGCTCATCGGACTGAACCATCGCGTCGCGCCGGTGGAGGTGCGAGAGCAGGCGGCGCTCGGGCCGGACCAGCTCGACGGGGCGCTACGCGGACTCGGCGGCGGGGGCAACCTCGACGGCGTGGCCATCCTCAGCACCTGCAACCGGACCGAGCTCTACCTCTCGCCGCGGCAGCACTTCACCGACGGTGAGCTGCAGGACCTGTACAGCCGGGTCACCGGGGTCGCGTCCGAGCACGCCGCGTCGGCGTACGTGCTGCGCGACGACGAGGCGATCCGCCACCTGGTGCGCGTGGCCGCCGGGCTGGACAGCCAGATGCTCGGCGAGGTCCAGATCATCGGGCAGCTCAAGGACGCCTACGATCGGGCCCGGGACGCCGGGGCGACCAACAACATCCTCAACAAGGCCCTGCTGCGGGCGATCGAGGCGGGCAAGGACGTCCGCAATCGCACCGGCATCAGCCAGGGGGCCGTGTCGGTGGCGAGCGCGGCGGTGCAGATGGCCCAGCGCATCTTCGGGTCGCTGCAGGGGCGGCGGGTGCTGCTCGTGGGGGCGGGCGAGACCGCGCGCCTGGCGGCCAACCACCTGGCCGGCCAGGGC
>WJIQ01000259.1 GCA_014730255.1 bacterium
CCGGACGCGGGCCGTCGTCCGGCAAGCGTACACGCGCGGTCCACTCCGGATCGAGCTTCCGCGATGGGATGGGCGCGGCAACCCGCTCTGCTGCGCCGCCAGCCCCGACGGGCGTTTCTGTGCGTCGTCGTGGTCGCACACCAGTCCGGCCAAGATCGGGATCTACGACCTCGACGACCATTCGTTGCGGATCCTGGATTCGACATCGGATGGCTGCTTCACCTCGCTGGTGATCACCTCCGACGGGCGCCACGTGGTGGCCCACGATGAGTACTGGGATGCCGGGCTCCACGTCTGGCGGGTCTCCGACGGTGCGCACCTCTGGTCTCGTGACGACTTCATCTCCCATGACAGCGTCTGGCTCCACCGCCAGGACGACCCCAGCAGGATCGTGGTCTCCGGCGCATCGGTGGGAGAACGCACGGTCTGGTACGAGTTCGACCTCGTCACCGGGGTCGTGAATCGACTCGGCCGATCGCAGGGTTTCCAGTCGCGAGATGGTGTGGCGTACTACCCGTTCATCGATACATCGATGACCAGGATCCTGGAGTATAGAGAAACGACGGTTCTTCTGTCGAACGTGGCGGATCTCGACACGGAGCGGACCGCCATCGTCGGCGAGCACGAGCACCCGATCGCGTCCGTCGCCATGACTCCGGACGGGACACGCGCGCTCTCGATCGACCGCGAAGGCCGATCCATGGTCTGGGATCTGCAGACGAGTCCGCCGCGGCTGCTGCGTGAATTCGCCCAGGAGCCGGGTATGTACTACGCGGGTTTCTCGAATGAAGGACGCCGCTTTTTCACCAGCGAGATCGACCGACCGGTGCACCTCTTCGATGTGGACGATCGTCCGCCACGGCTGCCGCGGCCACTTCTGGATCGCAGCCACTGGACGCACGAGGGCGACTTCATGCCGGACGGCTCGCTGGTCACCTCCCGGAATGCCGTCGATACCGGACCGATCGCGATCTGGTCGTCGGAATCGGTGCTCGCCTGGTCGCTGGATGCGGACGGCCGCATCCAGCGCGGCCACGAGTGCCGCCTGTCCCACGATCGACGCTGGATCGTGGAATGGTCTCGGGACGGGGAGATCCAGGCGACGCCGCTCGTGCCCGGCGACGACGTCCCCCGTGGACTTCTCGGTCAGACCGATGGCTGGTTCCCGGGAACCCTGGCGCGATTCGCACTGGACGCGACCGACCGTTTCTTCATGTTCCACAACGCCATGGGGTCGTCCGGCGTGGTCGACCTGGAAACCGGCGCGAGCCGCCCCATCCCCGGGTTCGCGACCGAACAGCTACCGATCGCGATCGGTCCCCGGGGTCGCCTCGTCTGCTGCTACGATCGCGAGGGCGCGCCGCTCCTGCGAATCGTCGACCTCGACCGGGCCGAGGTGATCACGACCATCCCCATCGAGGGCGCGATCTGGCAGAACACGACCTTCGCTGGCGACCAGGCTCTCTTGTTGCTGTGGGACGACGCCCTGGTCCGACACGACCTCACGACGTCCCCGACCAGCGTGGATACGCTGTGGCGTGGTGATGCCAGCACCGGCGGGCGGATCCTGGAGGGCGGCGAGGCGGTCGTCGTCCGCGGCACCGACCATGACGTCACCCTCGTCGATCTCCGGCGAGGGCGCGAGTTGACCCTCGGCAAGACACCGGCCGGTAGGACGTGGCCGCACGCCATCGCCTACGACCGATCCCTGGGGCTCGTCGCCGTCGGTGGCTGGTGGGAGACCGTCGAGGTCTTCTCGACCCGAACCGGCGAGCAATGGCACCTGCCGATCGGGACCGGGAAACGGAGCCGGACCGGCTCCCTCGGCTTCGATGCCCGCGGACGGTGGCTGATCACCGATCTGCAGACGCGGGTCGTGGCGTGGAACTTGCCGCTGGACCCGGTCTTCACCGATCTCTCGACCGAGGCGATGCTCGCCCGGGTGCGCGACCTGACGAACGTGCGCGTGGTGCCCGACGAGACCGAGACGCAGGGGTTCGCGATCGACAACGCCACGGCGCTCGCCGCAGGCGCGAGGAACGACTGACGGGGGGCGCGCGGGTGCTTGCTACGCCCGGGCCTCGCCCTCGACGGCCAGCTGTCGCCGGAGCCACAGCGTCGCGAACCGCCAGTCCTTCTGCACGGTCCGGCGCGAGACGCCGACCAGCGCCGCGATCTCGTCCATGGTCAAGCCGCCGAAGACCCGCAGCTCGACGATCTCGGCCGCGCGTCGGTCGAGGTCGGCCAGCTTGTCGAGCGCCTCGTTCAGCTCGAGGACCCCGATCTCGTCGCGCCCGTCGACCATCTCGGCGCCCGACAGCGTGATCGTTCGCGCGCCGCCGCCCCGCTTGGCGGCGTTGCGGCGCCGGGCGTGCTCGACGAGCACCTGGCGCATCACCCGGGCGGCGATGTTCACGAAATGGGTGCGGCTCTCGGCCGGCAGCACGTCGACGTGGAAGAGTCGCAGGTAGGCCTCGTGCACCAGCTCGGTGGGCTGCAGGGTGTGCGGGCGCCGCTCTCCACGCATCAGGTTGGCCGCCGCGGCGCGCAACTCGTGCCGGCAGGCGGCGAAGAGGGAATCCACGGCCGAGGACGTCCGGTCGCCGAGGGTGACCGATTGCAGGTGCATCGTGTTGGTGGCGCGGGCGGCGTCCTGCATGGTCGTCTCGATGAGGGTCGGATAAAAAGACTCGTGATCGCCACGATCATACGCCATCGCGGGGGGCGACGGCAAGTCGAGGCGTGGTGAACTTTGACATCGCCGCACCCGTCTGCTACGGTATCGCCGTCGGTCGGCCACCCTGGCCGGCGCGACAGTCACCAACGGCGGTTCGACGACCAGCGGAAGTCCGGTGAGATTCCGGCGCGGCCCCGCCACTGTGAGCGGCGACGAAAACCGCACCATGCCACTGGGGAGACGGTCCACGAGGGACCGCATCCTGGGAAGGCGCGGCGAGTAGGACGACCCGCGAGCCAGGAGACCGGTCCCGAACCCTTGCCCGTCACCTTCGTGGGAGAGGTACGGCAGTGTCGGTCCGAGGGACCGGGAGCCGTGGGCGCCGCGCGCGCCCGCGCACCCGCCGATCACGACAATCCGATGGACACGCCCGTTCGGCGGGCGCGATCCTGTGCCTGGCGCTGGCCCTGTCGGCGCCCGCGACCCTGTGCGGCGAGACCTCGGCCGCCCCGGACGCGCCGGGCCTCGAGGTGGCCGTGGCGGCGGTCACGCTCGACACCATGGTCGTCCACGGCCGCGGCCTGGCCGAGCGCTACTTCCCGATCGCGCCCGGCGTGGCGACGGTGGTCGACCTGGACGAGGAGCGCGGCGGCGCCGACCTCGCCGAGCTGCTCGCCCGCGTGGCCGGCCTGCAGCTCCGGCGCTACGGCGGGCTCGGCGCGCAGACCGTCCCGTCGATCCGCGGCTCGAGCGGCGCCCAGGTGCAGGTCCTGGTCGACGGGCTGCCGCTGGCCGACGCGCAGAACGGTGCGGTCGACATCTCCCAGCTCCCGCTCGAGCGGTACGCCACGGCCGAGATCTACCGCGGACTCGTGCCGGTCGGCTTCGGCGGCATCGGGGGCGCCGGCGCGGTGAACCTGCAGACCCGCGACCGGGCGACCGGCACCGGGGCGCGCCTGTTCGCCGGCAGCCACGGCGACCTCGGCGCCCGCGCGCACCACGCCACGGCCAGCCAGGACGGCTCGCGCCGCCTGCTCGTTCTCGCCCATGGCCGCCGCATCGACAACCGGTACGACTTCTCGCCCCGCATCCCGGCCGCCCAGGTCGATCTCTACCCCGACACCACCTGGACCCGCGCGAACGCCGACTTCGCCGAGTGGGGCTGGCTGGCCAGCGGCGCGGTCGAGGGCGACCGGGGCCTCGCCCGCGCGTCGGTCGGCGGATTCCGCCGCGACGGCGGCCGGCCCGGCCCCTTCAACCAGCCGTCGCCCCACGCGCGGGTCCGCCACGAGCGGCTCGACGCGCGCCTGGGCGTCGCGTCCGCCGGGCGGGAACTGAGCCTCGACGTGACCCTCGCCCGCGAGGACGGCGAGCTGAACGACCATCACCGCGAGGTGGGCCTCGACCCGGCCGGCACGAACCATACGCGGTCCGAGGACCTGCTGGCGCGGCTGGTCTGGACCCCGCTCCATGACCTGGGCGCCGCCGAGCTCGGCCTGACCGCCGGCCTCGACGGCCGGCTGCAGTGGTACCGGGCGTCCATCGCCGGCCAGGAGCAGCCGCGGCGCAATCGCCGCACCGTCTCGGCGTTCGCGAGCGCGAGCCTCGACGTGCCGTCCCTCAGGCTCGGCGTCACCCCGCAGTGGCGCTGGCAGCGGCAGCGCGACGACTTCCCGCCGGTGCCCGACCTGCCCTGGCTGCCGGAGGAGGAGGGCGTCGAGCACACGCAGGACGCCGTCTCGCCGGCGATCAACGCCACGTTCGCCCTGGTCCCCGACCAGCTCCTGGTGACCGCGCACTGGCACCACACGGTGCGCCAGCCCACGTGGGTCGAGCTGTTCGGCGAGCCGGGCGGCCTGGTGGGCAACCGCGCGCTGGAGCCCGAGGAGATCACCGGCCGCGACGTCGGGCTCCGCTGGACCCTGCCCGGCCGCGAGGCCGTGCTGCGGGCGACGTGGTTCGACCAGATCACCGAGAAGACCATCCTCTGGTACGTCAGCGGTCTGGGCCAGTCCCGGGCCTACAACGTGGGCCGCACCCTGGCCGAGGGCGTCGAGCTCGAGGGCGTCTGGCAGCACCGGCCCCTCGAGCTCGCGATCTCCGCCACCTGGCAGGACGCCCGCCACGGCCACGGCCAGGATCCCGTCCACCACGGCAAGCGGCTGCCGTTCCTGAGCGAGTGGACGGTGTTCGGCGACCTCGCGCTGTGGCTCGGCGCCTGGCGGCCCGGCCTGCGCGTCCACCACGAATCCGAATCGTTCACCGACCTCTACAACGATCCCGACGCCCGGGTCGCTGCGCGCACGCTGATCGACGTCTCGCTCGCGCGCACGTTCACCGGCGGGATCTGGGGCGACGATCGCCGCGCGACGGTCTCCGCCGAGGTCGTCAACGTCACCGACGAGCGCCTCCACGACGTGGAGGGCTACCCCCTGCCGGGACGCTCGGTGCGGCTCTCGCTGCACTGGCAATGACCCGGCGCACGCAGGAAGGACTGGCCATGCGCACGATCCTCGTCCTCGGCCTCGCGATCGCCCTGGCCGGCGGCGCTCCGTCCCAGGAGCGCGCCGCGGTCTGGGCCACCGACTACAACACCGCGGCCCACGTCACCGGCATCGATCTCCAGGCGCCCTGGTCGGCTGGCCCCCTGCCCGGCGAACCGGCCTACCACGACGCGGTCCTCCGGTGGCACGACGGCCGGGTCTGGGTGGTCAACCGTGCCGGCGCGGACAACGTCCAGGTGCTCGACCCCGCCCAGGGATTCGACACCGTCGCCCAGTACAGCCTCGGCCTCGGCCGCAACATCCAGGACATCGGTTTCGCCCCGGACGGCACGGCCTACGTCAGCTGCTACGACACGGCCGAGCTGCTGCACATCGACCCGGAGGACGGGACCATCCTGGACGTGATCTCCACGGCCGCGTTCGCCGATCAGGACGGCCTGCCGGAGACCGGCTGGCTGCGCGTCCACGACGGGCGGGTGTTCGTCTCCTGCCAGCGTCTGGACCGCGACCAGTGGTACGCGCCCGTGGGCGACAGCTACCTCCTGGTGCTCGACGTGGACACCGGCAGCTGGATCGACGCCGATCCGGGCCAGCCCGGCACGCAGGGGATCCTGCTCGCGGCCTCGGACCCGTACACGCCCATCGCCGCCGCGGGCGACCGCCTGTACGTCGGCTGCACGGGCTACTACGGCGTCCAGGACGGGGGGATCGACGTCATCGATCCGGCCGCGCTGGTGAGCCTGGGCCTGGAGATCACCGAGTCCGAACTGGGCGGCGACCTGGTCGACCTCGCGCTGACCGGCGAGACGCGCCACGTCGTGGTCGCCGATCCGGGCTGGGTGACCCACGTCCAGCGCTACGCGCCCGGACAGGCGCCGGTCACCCTGCTCTCGGGCACCGCGTACGACCACGCCGACATCGCCTGGGACGGCGACTTCCAGCTGCTGGTGGCCGACCGTCGCACCAGCAGCCCGGGCGTCCGGGTCCTCGACACCGTCTCGGGCGCCGAGCTCACCACCGGTCCGGTGTCGGTCGGCCTGCCGCCGGCCATGATCGCCATCGCCGCGGGCGAGGCGCCCGTCGGCGTCCACGACGCTCCCGGGGCGGCGCTGGCGATGTCCGCGCCGTGGCCCAACCCGGCCAACCCCGCCACCAGCATCCGTTTCGGCGGCCCGCCCGGCGTGACCGCCACCGTCCGCGTGCTCGACCTGCGCGGCCGCCTCGTCCGCGAGGTCCGCGTCGCGACCGACGGCGACGGCCGGGGCGCCTGGGTCTTCGACGGCCGCGACCAGCTGGGCCGGGCCGCCGCGTCCGGCGTCTACCGCTGCGTCGTCGAGACCGCCGGCGGGTATGCCGCCCGCAGCTTCACCATCGTCCGCTGATCGACCCGCACCGGAAGGACCGGCATCATGACCAGGCTCGCGACCACCGTCACCCTCGCCCTTCTTCTCACGGCCGCCTCCGCGCCGGCCCAGTTCGCGGACACCGGCCAGGTCAACGCCGCGTACGACCGCGACGACCCTGCGCTCGTCATCTGGGCCAGCAGCGTGGTCGAGATCCAGCGCGGACCCATCGACCACGCCGACCCCGACGGCGAGCTGGCCAGCCACGGCGAGCCCACCGACCTGCTCGGCCCCGACGGCACGGCGGTCAGCCTCGGCGACCACGGCTGGATCACCGTGGGCTTCGACGAGCCCCTGGCCGATGGTCCCGGCGACGACCTGGTGGTGTTCGAGAACGGCTTCGCCGCCGGCGGACTGGTCTACGCCGAGATGGCCTTCGTCGAGGTCTCCACCGACGGCGAGACCTTCGCCCGCCTGCCCGCGCTCTGCCGCAACGGCGAGCCCACCGGCAGCTACGACGCCGTCGACCCGGCGCTCTACTACAACCTGGCCGGCAACCACGTCGGCGGCACCGCGTATGACCTGCAGGATCTCATGGTCGCGGGCGACCCCGCCGTCATCTCCGGCGAGGTCGATCTGCTGGCCATCCGCTACGTGCGCCTGGTCGACGTCATCGGCGACCTCGGACCCGGCGGAACGGTCGACCACCTCGGCCGCCCGGTGAGCGATCCGTACCCGACGGCCTTCGCCAGCGGCGGCTTCGACGCCACCGGCGTGGCGGGCATCAACCTGCAGTCGGTCCGCACCGAGCGCCAGAGCTGGACGGCGGTCAAGAGCCTCTTCGACTAGCGTGTCCGGACCCGCCGTCCGGCGGTCGATCCCACGCACGCGGGACAGCCGTCGGTTCGCGCTTGCTCGCGCCGCCGCCTCGGTTATGATCCACAACGGTCGCCACCGTGGAGGAACGACCCTTGCCCCGTATCTACACCCGCACCGGAGACCGCGGCGAGACCGGCCTGTTCGACGGCACGCGCACCCGCAAGTGCAACGACCGCGTCGATCTGTACGGCAACGTCGACGAGCTCAACAGCTGCCTCGGCACCGCCGTGGCCGCGCTGCCCGACGGCGCCGACCTGCTGCAGCAGGATCTCGAGCGCATCCAGACCGACCTTTTCGAGCTGGGCGCCGTCCTGGCCGACCCGCCCCGGAGCGAGGCGCTCACGGCCGACGAGACCGGGCTGCCGCTGGACGGCGCCGCCCTCGAGCCGATGATCGACCGCCTCGAGGCGCCGCTACCGGAGCTGCGCGCCTTCATCCTGCCCGGCGGCCACCCCGGTGCGGCCGCCCTGCACGTCGCGCGCACGGTGTGCCGGCGCGTCGAGCGCCAGGCCGTCGCGCTGCGCGACGACGGCGTGGCCATCCCGCTCGGAGTGATCGTCTACCTCAATCGCCTGAGCGACCTCCTGTTCATCGCCGCGCGCCACGCCAACCATCTGGCCGGCCGCGACGACGTGCTCTGGTCCGGCCGCCGCGCCGATCCCCCCACGGAGTGACCGTGCTTCCCGGTGCCCTGCTCTCTCGCCCGTTCCTGCGCCGATCCGCGAATAGCGACGCGGGCGGCGGGGTAACCCGATCGCCAGACGACGTCCCCGCCGAGCGAGCGGAGACCGACCGTGATCAGCAGGACATCATCCGCTTCCAGGATGGTGACGGCGAGGGGTTTGCGGCGCTCATGGAGCGGTATCGACAGCGCGCCTACGGCCTGGCCCTGGGCTTCTGCGGCAACCACGACGACGCCATGGACGCCGTCCAGAAGTCGTTCATCCGCATCCACCGCACGCTCGGACGCTTCCGCGCCGGCGAGCCGTTCTTCCCGTGGTTCTACCGCATCGTGCGCAACACGTCGTTCAACCAGCGCCGCGACGAGTCGCGCCATCGCGGCGACTGCCCGCTCGAGTGGGTCACCGAACCCTCGCGCCTGCCCACGCCCCTGCAGGCGGCCGAGGCGGACGAGCTGCGACGTCGCCTCTGGGAGGCGGTCGACACGCTGGCGCCCGAGCTGCGCGAGGTCTTCCTGCTCTACACGTTCCAGGGCCTGAAGTACCGCGAGATCGCCGACCTGATGGACATCCCCCTCGGGACGGTCATGTCGCGCCTGCACGCCGCGCGCAAGCGCATCCGCGCCTACCTGATCGAGCACCGCGCGTTCGACGCCGAGGACCGGGGCGAGCGCCCTGCTCCCGGGGACGAGGAGGTGCCGACGTGACGGTCCGGCGCCCCTACGACCCCAAGCACGACGAGCCCATGCTCTCGGCGTACGTCGACGGCGAGCTGTCGGCCGAGGACCGCGCGACGGTCGAGTCCTGGCTCGAGATGGACGAGCGCGCCCGTGCCGAGGTCGACCGCCTCGTGCAGATGAAGGCGTTCACCGACCACCTCGCCCTGCGGCCCGCCCCTCGCGAGGCCTGGGACGACTTCCATGGCCGAGTCACCACCCGCCGCGAGCGCAGCATGGGCTGGATCCTGTTCTGGTCCGGCCTGGGCATCGTGGGCTTCTACGTCGCCGCGCGCGTGGTCCTCGCACTGGTCGCCCTGGCCCTGCCGCTGATCGTCCGCCTCGGCCTGCTGGCCGTGGCCATCGGCCTGATCGTGCTCCTGATCTCGGCCATCCGCGAGCGCTTCTTCGTCCGGAAGCGCGACCGCTACGACGACGTCGTCCGCTGACGGAGGAATCGCATGCTGGTGACGACCATGGATCACGTGCCCGGCAAGCGGATCGTCGAGGTGGTCGGCCTCGTCCGTGGCAACACCATCCGCGCGCGCAACGTCGGCCACGACATCATGGCGGGCCTGAAGAACCTCGTCGGCGGCGAGATCGTCGACTACACCAAGATGATCGCCGAGAGCCGCGAGCAGGCCCTCGATCGCATGCGGGCCGAGGCCCGTGCCAACGGCGCCAACGCCATCGTCGGTGTCCGTTTCTCCACCTGCGAGATGATGGACCACGCCGCCGAGATCCTCGTCTACGGCACCGCCGTCCGCCTGGAGGACGAGTAGCCTCCTGGCAACAACGCCGCACCCCCGCGGGCAGGAGGGGTAGGTCGTCGGGCGTCTCCGCAGCCCGTGGACGGCCCGCCCAGGGCCGTCCACGGCGAGGACCAGCCCGACGACCTACCCCTCCTGCCCGCCTTCATAGCGGAAGATGGTGGTGGGGACGCTGTTGTGTTCGTGGATGCGGTAGAGGGCGGCGAGGCGATCGAGGAGGGGGTCGACGTCGTCGAGGTTGACGGACCAGAGGATCTTGAGCTCGGGGCCGCAGCGGCCCTGCTCGATGTCGGAGACCTCGGGGAGGGTCGCCAGGACGGTGCCGGACTTGCCGATGCGGCGCAAGAGGAGGTAGGCGGCCAGGAAGCTGGGCTGGCGGCCGGGGTCGAAGCGCAGGTAGGTCTCGTAGGTCCGTTCGCCGCGCTTCAGGGCGCTGAGGACCTGCAGCTGGGCGGTCGGGGTCAGGTTGAAGGGCTGGCGCACGAGGTTGGCCAGCTCGCGACCATCCTCGGCGGCGACCGTCTCGCTGGCGGTCAGCTCCTGCAGGGTGGCCATGATCTCGGTGGGGAACGTCTCCGGCGGCGTGGGCAGCTGGCGGGCCGTGTCCATCAGGTAGCTCACGCCGTCCAGGAGCAGGTCCATCCGCTCGGCGCTCAGCGCCAGCCGGCCCGCGCGCAGGTAATCGAGCGCGGTCTCGAGATGGTGCGCGAAGATGGCCTGCGGCTCGGCCTCGAGCACCGAGAAATGCCCCTTGGCCGCGTGCAGCCGCCGGAAGGCGTGATGCAGCTCGTCGCGGTCGTCGGGGTCGCTCTCCAGCGTGATCAGCGAGTCCTGCAGCTTCTCCAGGCTGGTCAGCAGCTCGTGCTGCAGGTTCTCGGCCTCGTCACCCTCGGCGGCGGCAGGGCTGCCGACCGCGCCGGCCTCCGGCGCGCGATCGCTCGCGGCGACCCCGGTGTCGTCGTTCCGGACCACGTCCCCGACCGTGCCCACGAGACGGTCGGCGATCTCGCGGTCGGTCTCCAGTCCGAGGGCCATGGCGACCAGCGTGTCGACATCGAGGGTCAGCCCGAGCTTGCCACCGGTAAACACGGTGGTGCCCGCCACGGCCGGATGGTGATCCAGCCCCTCGTCCAGCGGGATGTTCACGAGCTTCTGCGGCCCGAGGAACTCGCTCACCTGGAACGCCGCCTCGCCGGCCCGCCCTCGCAGCACGATCACGGGCAGGACCGGCTGATCGGCGTCGAGCTCCGGCTCGCCGAGGCTGTCCTGCAGGTCGTGCAGCGGGACGATGCGTCCCTGGTAGGTGATGTGGCGGCCACGGTCGAAGGCGGTGTTCACCTCGTCGCGGGCCAGACCGAGGTTGGCGACGACCTTGTCGATGGGCAGGGCGTAGAGCGTCCCGCCCGCACTCAGGGTCAGGGCGTCGATGATGTTGACCGCGCGCAGCTTCGGGATCGTGAGCGTGAACCGCGTACCCGCGCCCGGGCGCGTCTCGACGTCGAGCTCGCCGTCGAACTCGTCGACCACGGTGCGCACGAGGTCCAGCCCGACCCCACGCCCGCTGGTGCCGGTGACCTCGCTGGCGGTCGACAGGCCCGGCTGGCACAGCAGCGTCAGCAGCGGCTGATCGTCCCATCCGGCGCCGAACTTCTCCCGCGCCGCGGCGCGGACGGCGGCCTCGTCGATACCCCGACCATCGTCCTCGACGGTGATCACGGTCTCGTGGTCGTCGTCGTGGGCGACGACCCGGACCCGGCCGGTGACGTCCTTGCCGGCCCGCTTGCGATCGATAGAGGGCTCGATGCCATGGTCGATCGCGTTTCGCAGGAGGTGCAGCAGCGGATCGAGCAGACGCTCGGCGAGCGCCTTGTCGATGGCCGTCTCGCTCCCCTCGAACACGACCTCGACGTCGCGGCCGAGGTTCCGGCTGAGGTCCCGAACGGGCCGCCGGAGCAGCCGGAACGTCTCCTCGATCTCCACGAGCCGGATGGCCATGACCAGGTTGTGCAGGTCCTGGCTGATCCGCCGCGTCGACTGGTTGGCCGTCTTGATCAGGTCCAGGCCCTCGTCCCCGAGGTTCCCGCTGCCGGTGACCGTGGCGTTGGCCCGCCGCTCGAGGTCCTGCAGGTTGGCCGCGGTGATGATGACCTCGCCCGCCAGCGAGAGCAGCGTGTCCAGGTGGTCGAGCTTGACCTGCATCCGATCGACGGTGCGCTTCTGGGTGGTGGCGACATCAGTCATGACTCAGCGCTCGCTCGATGATCTGCGCGAGGTCCTCGCGGTTGAACGGCTTGGGGATGAAGTCGTCGGCGCCCAGCTTGAGCACGCGGATCACGCTGGCCGCGTCGCTCAGCGTCGAGACCATGACCAGGGGCGTGCCGTCGTACCAGGGGGCCTGCTGCAGGCGCCAGCAGAACTCGAACCCGTCCATGCTGGGCATCTGGATGTCCGAGAAGATGACCGTGACGTCGTCGATCGCCGCCTCGAGGGC
>WJIQ01000047.1 GCA_014730255.1 bacterium
CGCGCGGATCCTCGGGCATATCGGCGAGCCGGTGGAGGCTCCGGCGGTGTTGCCGGCGCGTTCACCGCCTCAGGGTGAGCTGGAGCTCGTGATGGTCGATCAGACCGGTGGCCGGGCCGACTGGCCGGAGATCGATCAGAGCCGTGGCGGCGTCGGCGACGCGGGCTGAGGATCATCGCCAGGATCGTCGGAGGGGTCGGCGACCCGATCGAGAGCGGGGGTCGTGGAGGTGTGTCTGGAAACGGGGAAGGTCAGGGTACACGGGACGGGAATCGCCCCTGGGAGGCGGCGTGGAGGGGGCGTTGGCCGTCGCCTGGTGGTCGGCTGGGGGTGGGGCGTGGTATGATCGACTGGGAAAGGGGGGTTGGTTTTACTAGACGTTCCTGGCGCTGGTGGCTGATGGCGGGCTGGGGTCTGGGCATCGCGCTGGTGGTGACCTCGGCGGTGCTGCTGCTGGTCACCGAGCCGGCGCGGCTGCAGCCATGGCTGGCCGACACGTGGCAGGTGGCGCTCGTCCCGCTGATCGGGCTGGTGAGCGCGGTGTTCGGCGCCGGGCCGCTGGGCGAGGAGCTGGGCTGGCGCGGCTGGCTGCAGCCGCGATTGATCGACCGCTGGTCGCCCGGGCGCAGCCACGTGATCCTCGGCGTGGTCTGGGCGTTCTGGCACCTGCCGCTGTTCGTGATCCCCGACTTCCGCAATGGCCTGTCCTTGCCGC
Organism: bacterium; assembly: GCA_014730255.1. Classification (GTDB taxonomy): domain Bacteria; phylum Krumholzibacteriota; class Krumholzibacteriia; order LZORAL124-64-63; family LZORAL124-64-63; genus Glo-17. Next base: position 716 of record WJIQ01000047.1, read on the forward strand.
TGTTCGTGCTGCTCTACCCGGTGTCGACGATCGTGCTGAGCGCCGGGCTCTACCACGTCTGGAGGAACACCCGCGGCAGCGTGTTCGCCGCCATCCTCGCCCACGGCGTGGTCAACGCCGCGGCCGCGAACGTGCTGCCCGACGGCACGCCGGTGGTGGCCACCTACGTGGCGGCCGTGCTGGGCATGGGGCTGTGGGCGCTGGTCGCGTGGCGGATGGACAGCCGGCCGTCACCGGCTGTCCTGTCCGGAGACCAGCAGAACGGGACTACTTCACGAGCAACGCGCGCTCACTCGCCACACCGTGCGGGGTGACGACCCGGACGAGGTAGACTCCCGAGCCGACCGTCTGGCCAGCGTCGTCACGGCCGTCCCACGCCACGGTGTGCTGGCCGGACTCGCGGGAGCCGTCGACGAGCGTCGAGATCGATCGTCCGCGCAGGTCGAAGACCGCGACGCGCACGTTGCCGGCGCGAGGTAGGGTGAAGGCCACGGTCGTCTGCGGGTTGAAGGGGTTGGGGAACACGGAGATCGCCAGCGCATCGCGCACGCCCGGCGTCCGGTCCTCGATGGACGTGGTGTCGAGCAGCAGGCGCGCGACGCGGAAGCCGAGACTGATCTCGTCGTAGCTGCCACTGGCCGAGGCCAGGCCCGAGGGCTCCAGCAGGCTCGAAGTCCACTGCCAGTTGCCGCCGCGGATCCCGCGGTTCGAGCCTGCGACCATCGACTCCACCCACTCGGACACGTTGCCGCCCTGGTCGAAGCTACCCCAGTAGGTCGGGGCCTCGGTGTACCAGCCGACGGGCGAGAAGGGGCCGTCCTCGAAGTCGAGCCCGCCGAAGAAGCCATCGTCATCGAAATAGTTCGCCCCGCCTCGGTCCTCGTTGGGCAGCAGCGTGTTGCTGGCCGTGGGGTACAGCCAGTAGCTGTCGGCGTCGCCACCGTCGGCGGCGGGCTGGAAGTAGGCCGCCTTGTACCACTCGTCATCGGTGGGCAGGACGTACTGCGCATCGGCGGACCGGCCGCCGATGATCCCGTTTCCGGACATCTGGTAGGTGCCCGACTCGGTACCGCCGGCCCCCTGACCGTTCTGGAGCCAGTTCACGAAACGGGCCGCATCCCAGAACGACACGTTGGCGACCGGCTGGTTCTCACGGCCGGCCGCGACGGCGTAGGAGAAGTCACCAGGTGTCCCAGCGCGCTGGATGTAGCCGAAGGTCCCGTCCATGTCCGGGTCCCAGAGGCCGTAGGGGTCGCCGTCGACGGCCACGGCGTTCAGGAATTCCGCGTACTGGGCGTTGGTGACCTCGAACCGGGCGATCTCGAACTCGTAGGCCACCGACCCCTTGCCCGTCGACGGATCGGGGGCATTGCCGGGGGCGCCGACGCGGACGAAGCCGAGGGGCTCGATGCCGTCGGGGGTCGAGAAGACGTCGGCGGTGGCGCCGCCGGGCGCCACGGAGAGGGCGAAGTGCGCCGCGACGGCGGTGGCGAGCACGAATCTCGTCATGTCTTTCTCCTGGTTGGGCCGCATCTCGTGACGGCCTTTTAATCTCGACCACTTCGGTCTGGTATAAGTAGACTAATGACGCGCCGCGCGCGTGGCAACTCGTCGCGCGCGTGGCGATGCGGATCAGCGCAGCGAGAGGATGCGTCCCGCCGGACCATGCCTATCCTGTGGCAGGAACCATGCACCCGGAAGGTCGTCGATCGCGTGGCCGTCCGCGCGACGCCGTCGACGATCACGACAGGAGGCGCATCATGCTCACGCACCACCGCCCGCCCTTCCTCGCCCTCATCGCCATCCTCGCGGCTGCTGCTTTCGTCGCCGTGGCCGGCGCCGTCGAACTGCCCACCGTCGACTGGGTGCTCGACTACAACGGGCCCGACAGCGACGACGACCTGGTCACCGACACCGTCTCGCGCGACGGTTTCCTCTACCTGACCGGCCACGTCGAGGCCGACAACTCCATCGCCTACGTCACCGCCAAGTACGCCGTGGACGGCACGGTGGCCTGGGTACGCCTGTTCCACGGTGCGCCCGGCTCCAACCGGCCCGACCAGGCCCGTGGCCTGGCCGTGGACGACGATGGCAACGTCTACGTGACCGGCTGGTCCACCGCCGCCGACGGCGACATCGACGCCACCACCCTCAAGTACTCCCCCGCCGGCGACCTGCTCTGGGAGCGCCGCCAGGGTTCGAGCGGTGGCAACGCGCAGGCCGCCGACGTGATGATCGGCGCCGACGGCCACGTCTACGTCTCCGGCGCCGCCTGGGTGAACGGCGGCTTCGACGGGCTGCTCGTCAAGTACGACCGTGACGGCAACCTGCTCTGGAGCCGCACCCGCGACGGCGGCGGCGGCGAATGGGACTCGGCCGTGCATCTGGTCGCCCATCCGTCCGGCGACATCGTCGTGGGCGGGTACACCGAGGTGGCCGCCCTCGACGCCGCCTGGTGGGTGCTCCGCTACACCGCGGCGGGTGACTTCGTGTGGGACTTCGTGGCCAACGGCTTTGCCACCAGCGAGGAGGTGGAGGGCGTCAGCGTCGATCCCGACGGCAACATCTACGTGGTGGGGGAGCTGGCCCTGCCCGGCGAGAACCAGGACCTGGTCACCGCCAAGCTGTCGCCGGCCGGGGGACTGATCTGGGAGGACGGGCTGGACGGCGGTGGCCCGCACGGCGAGTCGGCGGCCGGACTCGCGCTGACGTCCGATGGCGACGTGGTGGTGGCGGGGAAGGTCTGGGAACCGGCCGGCCACCGCATCGCGGTGCGCCGCCTGAGCGCCGACGGCGAGGTGCGCTGGACGCGCTACGAAGATGCCGGCTACGCCGTGGCCGTGGGCACCGCCGTGGCCGTGGACGCCGACGGCAACGCCTACGTCACCGGCTACGGTTACGATTCCAACAACCGCGACGACTGGATCACCGCCCGCTACGCGCCCGACGGCACGCAGGACTGGCTGGAGATCTGGGCCGCGCCGGAGGGCCGCAGCGACCGCGCCCGGGCGATCTCGGTGTCCGGATCGCGCGTGCACGTCGTGGGCCGCGTCTGGCGCGACTACGCCCACTTCTACGACATCGTGGCCGTGCAGTACGATCAGGAGACGATGACGGCGGCGAGCGACCTCGCGCCGGCGGCGGCCGTGTCGATGCTGGCCTACCCGAACCCCTTCAACCCGGCTACCAGCATCCGCTTCGACCTGCCCCGCGCGGCCCACGTGGTGCTCGACGTGCTCGACCTGCGGGGCCGCCGCGTCACGACCCTGGTCGACGAGCGACGGCTTGCCGGCGAGCACACCGTGACCTGGCGCGGGCGCGACCTCGCCGGCCGCCCGGCACCGGCCGGCGCCTACCTGCTGCGCCTGCAGGCCGACGAGGTCGTGCAGACCTCCCGGGTCGTCCTGGTGGAGTAGCGGCCAGGATCACCGAGCTGGGCTCCGGGCATGACCTCGAGTTCCCGGGGCCCAATCCGCTGGTCCAAACCCTGGCGGGACGATCCGGGCCAGTCGGCTTCTCCGCGGACGACCGTCCGCCATGACGGGTCGACCTACGGGATCCGATAGCAAACCACCTCCATGTTCGCGTCCGCCGCCTCCTCCACCTGCACATCGGGCGCCATGGTCCCGTACATCGCCGGGATCGACCCCTTCACCAGCACCACCATGTCGTCGCGCACGCGGAACAGCTCGTCGTTCACCGGGTCGCCGTCGCAGACGAAGGCCACCTGGCGGGCGAGCTTGCCGTCGGCGTCGTAGACGTCGTAGGTGAGCATGGCCTCGTCGGGCCCCGACTCGGCGCTGCGGCTGTGCTCCACCCAGAGCTGGTTCGCGTCGTCCACGTACAGGTCGGTGATGGTGGGCGCGCAGTCGTAGATCTCCGTGGGCAGCTGCCGGTTGCCGCGACGGCCCCAGGCCGCGAACACGGCCTCGATGCGGCCGCGCTCGAGCTCGGTGCGCGGGCGCTCGACGAAGTCGCGCTCGATGACGTGGTCGAGAGCGCCGTCGGGGCGGTAGACGTTGATGGCGTAGCGATCGTGGTCGGGGCCCACGTAGACGCGGCCGTCCGGTCCGATGGTGGAGCCGAAGATGGCCACGTCCAGGATCGACGATTCGCGGATCACCGGGTTGCTGAAGTCGATCACGGTGGATCTGGTGAAGCAGCGGGCCAGCTCGGTGCCGGCCAGGTCGTAGCGCGCCACCTCGAAGGTGCGCGTGGAGGTGGATTCCCCGCGGGTGGCCCGCTGGATCACGAACATCAGCTCGTCGCCGCGACAGCGGCCCGTGTACAGGGCCGTGAAGCCGCCCTCGGTGGCGTCGTTGAAGAGGATGTCGCCCACCGGCATGCCCTCGCGATCGACCCGCACGACCTTGCCGGGGAAGCGCTGCAGGATGCCCACCGACCCGTCCGGCAGGAGCAACATGTCCACCGGCTCGCGGGTCTCGCCGGGGCCCTCGCCCTCGCGGCTGAGGGTCCTGATGCGCTCGCCGTCGGGCGAGAAGACCGGCACCTCGCTGAGCTGGGTGTCCACGAGGTAGACGTTGCCGTCCTCGTCGGCGTCGGCCCGGAAGATCCGGCCGAAGATCTCGTCGCCGTCCTCGCCGCCGGCGCGCCACATCTCCTCGAGGTGCACGACCTCGACTCCCCCCGCAGGGAGGGCGGGGTTGTGGATCACCGGGGTGTCGGGAGCGTCGGGGTGGTCGGCCGTCGCGGGGGAGGTCGCGCAGAGAATCAACAACGGGGCGAGCAGGGCGAGGATCGTGCGGCGTCGAGACAAGCGGGCAGTGAATCGCAGCGGGGTCATGATGGCCTCCGGGGGATTGGGGTGCCTGTAAGATACGGAAACGGCCGGGAACGGTTACGTGGGTGAACCCGCGGTGCCGGCCTCCACGAGTCGACTTGCCGCCGACATATTGCAGGCTGATCTTGTCCTGGTTCGTCGCCACTCAGCCGACTTTCCCGGAGGCCGTCATCATCGATCCCATCCACGTTCCGCAAGGCCGGGTCGAGCCGATCGACCTCCTCGGCGTCCAGTTCACCGCGGTCATCACCGCCGAGCAGACCGGCGGCACCTTCAGCATCTTCGAGGAGATCACGCCGCCGGGCATGGGGCCTCCCCTGCACATCCACCACGCGGAGGAGGAGTTCTTCCGGGTGCTGGCGGGCCGCTATCGTTTCCAGTTACCTCAACAGCCACGTTCACTTCCACGTGCTGGTGACCGACGGGGTGTTCTCGGCTGCTGGCCACGGTGATGCCGAGTTCCATCCGGCGGTCGACCTGGATCAGGCGTCGATCGCCGCCGTTCAGACGAAGACCCGCCGCCGCGGCCTGCGCTGGCTGCATCGCCACGGCCACCTCGACGATGTGGCGGTGCACACGCTCGATGCGCCTGATCACGCCGGCGGCTGGTCGGTCGACGCCCAGGTCGAGATCCCTGCGTGGGATCGCGGCGGCCTCGAGCG
>WJIQ01000260.1 GCA_014730255.1 bacterium
GGCCGCCGGGGCGGCGACCATCGCGGTCGTCTTCGCCACCGAGCCGACGGCGAAGCGCTCGGGCGCGGTGCGGCAGACCCCGATGCTCGTCGACGTCGTCGAGGTCGCGCGCGGCACGCACCGTCCGACCCTGGTGGCCATGGGCACGGTCGAGGCGGCCGAGGACGTCGTGCTCCGGCCGCGGGTCGCCGGCCAGGTGGTCGCGCGGGCGCCGGCGTTCACGCCGGGCGGGTTCGTGTCGGCCGGTCAGACCCTGCTGCGTATCGATCCCGCCGACTACGAGACGATCCTCCAGCAGCGGCTCGGCGAGCTGCACCAGGCCGAGGCCGATCTGCAGCTGGAGATGGGGCGCCAGAACGTCGCCCAGCTCGACTACGAGGTGCTCGCCGAGGATCTCGGCGACCAGAACGAGGCGCTCGTCCTGCGCGAGCCGCAGCTGCTGGCCACGCGGGCCCGTGTGGAGGCCGCCCGTGCCGCCGTGCGCCGGGCCGAGCTCGATCTCGAGCGGACGCGGATCACCGTTCCCTTCGACGCCCACGTCCTCTCGCGCGAGGTGGCCGTGGGCTCGCAGGTCGCGGCCGGCGAGGCGCTCGGTCGGCTCGTGGGCGTCGACCATTACTGGGTCGTGGCCACGGTCCAGCGCTCCGAGCGCCTGTGGATCGGCGTGCCCGCCAGCCCGGACGGTCGCGGCTCGCCGGTCGAGATCCACGACCGGGCCGCCTGGCCCGCCGGCGTGATCCGGACCGGTCACGTCACCAGCGAGGTGGGGGCCCTGGACGACCGCACGCGGATGGCGCGCCTGCTGGTGACCGTCCCGGATCCCCTGGCGCGTGACGAGGCCTCCGGCGACATGCCCGCCCTGACGCTCGGCGCGTTCGTCGAGGCCCGCATCACCGGGCGGGAGATCGCCGACGTCGTACGCCTGCCGCGCGACCTGATCCGCCAGGACGACACGGTCTGGGTCATGCGCGACGAGCAGCTCGAGATCCGGGACGTCGACATCGTCCTTCGCGACGACACGCACGCGTACGTCCGGTCCGGTCTGGAGGACGGGGATCTCGTGGTCACGACCAACCTGGCCACCGTCCGCGACGGCGCGCCGCTGCGCCTGACGGCCGAACAGGCGATGTCGGCCGACGACGAGGCGACCCCATGAGCGACCGCCCGACCCGACACCCGGCCGTCGCCACGCCGGCGGCCGAGACCGAGCGGATCGCCGCCGAGGCCGACGCCGCCCGCGGACCCATCGCCTGGATGGCCCGCAACTCCATCGCGGCCAACCTGCTCATGCTGATCCTCGTCGGCGGCGGCCTGTGGACGGCGGGGCGCATCCAGAAGGAGGTGTTCCCGCAGTTCCAGCTCGACATCGTCGAGGTGAGCGTGGTCTATCCCGGCGCCGCGCCGGCCGAGGTCGAGCAGGGGATCCTGCTGCCGGTCGAGGAGGCGGTGCGCGGGATCCCGGGCATCCGCGAGATCACCTCGACCGCGCGCGAGGGCTCGGGCTCGGTGGAGATCGAGCTCGTCGGCGGGTCCGACCGCATGCGGGCGTTCCAGGACATCGATCAGGCCATCGGGCGCATCCGCACCTTCCCCGACGACATCGAGCAGCCGGAGGTCCGCCTGCAGGCCCAGCAGCGCGAGGTGATGGAGGTCGGCCTGCACGGCGACGTCGACATCTGGACCTTGCGGCGACTGGCCGAGCGTCTGCGTGATCGATTGCTGAGCGAACCGGGCATCACCCAGGTCGAGCTGGGCAACGTGCCCGACTACGTCACCCACGTCGAGATCCCGCTGCAGCGGCTGCGCGAGCACGGCCTGACGCTCGGCGACGTCGCCCGGATCATCCGCGACTCCAGCGAGGACGTGCCCGCCGGCGCGGTCGAGACCAGCGCCGGCGAGATCCTCCTGCGCCTGAAGGAGCGCAAGCAGTGGGCCGAGCAGTTCGCCGGGATCGCCGTGCTCACCGCTCCGTCCGGCGCGGTGGTCACGCTCGGCGATCTGGCCGGGATCCGCGACGGCTTCGAGGAGGCCGGGTTCCACTCGCAGTTCAACCGCCAGCCATCGGTCGAGCTGGGCATCTCGCGCATCGGCGACCAGTCGCCCCTGGAGATCGCCGAGACGGTGCGGGCCGTGCTCGACGACTTCGCGACCACCCTGCCGCCCGGCGTGGAGACCCGCATCACCGGCAACGTCGCCGACGACTACCGGGAACGCCTCTCGCTGCTCATCGAGAACGGGATCCTCGCCGTGGTGATCGTCCTGGGCATCCTGACGCTGTTCCTGGAGTATCGCCTGGCGTTCTGGGTCATGGTCGGCATGACGATCTCGTTCATCGGCGGCCTCGTGTTCCTGCCGCTGATCGGCGTGAGCATCAACATGATCTCGCTCTTCGCCTTCCTGGTGGTCCTGGGCATCGTGGTCGACGACGCGATCGTCGTCGGCGAGAACGTGTTCGAGTATCGCCAGCGCGGTCTGAAGCCGATGGCCGCGGCCATCGCCGGCGCGCGGGAGATGGCCCGGCCGGTGACCTTCGCGATCCTGACCACGGTCATCGCCTTCATCCCGCTGATGTTCATCCCCGGGACGACCGGCAAGTTCTGGTGGCCGCTGCCGGCGGTGGTGATCGTCGTGCTGCTGGTCTCGCTGGTGGAGGCCC
>WJIQ01000048.1 GCA_014730255.1 bacterium
CCATATGGTATCCTGATTCATGACCGGTCATCCTTTCTCCGTATGCGTTATCCAGATCCATCCGACCTGGTAGCACGCGATTATACGGACTGGGTGATCGGTCACTCCATATTCTCTAGGAGCCGGAGGTCGAGGTCGAGAGCTTCAGTCCCACGATGCCGACGACGATCAGCAGCATGCTGAGCATGCGCAGGGTCTCGACCGGTTCGTCCAGGTAGAGCGCCCCGTAGATCGCCGCGCCGATCGCCCCGATACCGGCCCAGATGGTGTACGCCGGCGCCAGGGGCAGATGCTTCATCGACAGCGACAGGAAGAAGGCGCTGCCCGCCCCGAACAGGGCGTACCAGATGATCGGAACCACCCTGGTGAAGCCCTGCGTGTACTTCAGGCTGATCACCCAGCCGATCTCAAGAAGACCGGCGATACCCACGTAGATCCAGCCCAAGTCGTACTCCCGTCAGGAATCGCCGATGGGCCTGCCGAGCTTCGCATCCTGGTCGCGCAGCGGTCGGAACATCACGGCGTGCTGGAAGAAATAGTTCCGAGGGAATCGGTACGGAAGCCCATAGACCGGGGGCTTGTCACGTCCGGGATGATAGATGGTCCCGAACAGGTAATCCCAGACCGACAGCTTCGTCGCGTAGTTGGCGAAGTAGACGTCCTCGTGATCTGCGTGATGCCAGCGGTGGAGCTCCGGACCGTTGATCACGTAGCGGAGCGGACCGAGGCGGACATCGAGGTTCGAGTGGATGAACATGCCCCAGACCGCCGAGATCGCGCCCTTGATGATCGCCACCTCGGGGGCGGCGCCCAGCAGGACGATGGGCGCGAACTCGACGATGCCGTTGATGAGGATCTCCAGCGAGTGCGACCGCACGCCGCTGAGCCAGTCGATCTGGCGGGGGGAGTGGTGCGCCTCGTGCGTGCGCCAGAGGATCTTGTTGTGATGCTGCCAGCGATGCATCCAGTAGATATAGAAATCATGGATCACGAGGAAGAAGACGACCTGCGCCCAGATCGGCCAGTCGGTGACGATCCGGGGGCGGCCGGTTGTCGCCGCGTCCAGCCACTCGATGAACCAGGCGATCGCCAGGCCGAGCACGTAGCTCTGGATGAAGGTGTACCAGATGAGGTCGGTCCAGAATCCCTCGCGCAGGACCTCGAGCCTGCGGCCGCGCTCATATGGCCAGCGCCGCTCGGCCAGGATGAAGAGGATCGCCGAGCCCACGATCACCGCCGTGGTGATGTCGCGGATGAGTTCGATGTCCATGGTCTCTATGCCACGCTCGCCTTGACCCGACGCAGCTTCCTGAGCTGGCCGAGTTCGCTGTCATAGACCTGCTTGACGCCGTCGCCGAGCGCCACCTCGATGTCACGGATGTTGCTCACCAGCCGGTGCAGACCCATGATCTCCACCGACGCGGCCTGGTCGCTGCCCCACATCGCCCGATCGAGGGTGATGTGCCGCTCGACGAAGCATGCTCCGAGCGCCACCGCGCCCCAGGTCGGGGCGAGGCCGACCTCGTGTCCGGAGTAGCCGATCGGCAGCTGCGGAAACGCCTCGCGCAGGGTGCGGATCATGGCCAGGTTGAGCTGGTCGGGCGGGCACGGGTAGGCCGAGGTCGAGTGAGCGACCATCAGGCTCGCCCGGTCGAGCACGGCCACGGCCTGCTCGATCTCCCCCCAGGTCGACATGCCGGTGGAGATCATCAGCGGCTTGCCGGTGGCCTGCATCCTCTGCAGGAGGGCGTGGTCGGTGAGCGAGGCCGATGCCGCCTTGTAGAGAGGAGGATCGAACTGCTCGATGAAATCGACCGCCTCCTCGTCCCAGCACGAGGCGCACCAGTGGATGCCACGCTCGCGGCAGTAGCGATCGATCTCGGCGTAGTCGTCCCGGTCGAATTCCACGCGATGTCGATACTCGATGTAGGTCATCCGGCCCCAGGGCGTGTCCCGTTCGACGTTCCATTGATCGCGAGGGACGCAGAGCTCGGGGGTGCGCTTCTGGAACTTCACGCAGTCGGCGCCGGAGAAGACGGCCCCGTCGATCATCCTTCTGGCCAGGGCGAGGTCTCCGTTGTGGTTGATCCCGATCTCGCCGATGACATAGACCGGCTCGCCATGGCCGATGTGACGCTCGCCGACCCGGACACGCGTGCTCATGATTCCGTCCTCTCGGATGCGACCGCGACGCGGCCAGCGATGATGATCTCCGCGAACTCGCGAAACGCGCCCTCGCCGCCGCGGGCGGTGCAGACGTGGTGCGCGGCCTGCCGGGCCTGGGGAAGGGCATCGGCCGGACAGGCGGCGAAGCCGACGCGCTCCATGACCTCGACGTCGTTGACGTCGTCGCCGATGTAGGCCACCTGCGACGGCTGGAGGCCGTGCCGGCGCACGATCTCGTCGAGCACGGCGAGCTTGTCGCCGATCCCGAGATGGACCTCGGTGATGCCGAGCTTCTCGGCGCGCCGAGCCACCGGAGGCGAGTCCTCGCCGGTGATGATGCCGGTCTCGATGCCGCACTCGCGGCGCAGCCGGGCCACGCCCATGCCGTCGCGCAGGGAATAGCGCTTGAGCTCCTCGCCGCGATCGGAGTACCAGACGCAGCCGTCGGTGAGCACGCCGTCGTTGTCGGTCAGCGCGAGGCGGATGCCGGCGAGCCGTTCGCGAACCGGCGCGGGCAGATCGGTCAGCGAGATCACCATGCGGTCCAGCCTCCATCGACGACCAGATTGGCCCCGGTCATGTAGCTCGAGGCCTCGCTGGCCAGGAAGACCACGGCCCCGGCATAGTCGGTCGGCCGGGCCATGCGCCCGAGGGGCGTCCGACGGCTGTACTGGTGGACGAAGTGGGGATCCTGCGCGTTCTCCACGCCACCCGGTGACAGCGTGTTGACGCGCACGCCGCGGTCGCCCCAGTAGGCGGCCAGAAAGCGTGTGAACTGGACGACCGCGCCCTTGGTCACCGGATACGCCGGCGACTTGTAGAACTGCTGTCGCCCCTCGGCGTCGCGATACAGCGACTGGTCCGGGGCGACCAGGCCGTAGGTCGACGCCACGTTGACGATGCTGCCCGTGCCGCGCTCGGCCATGCGGCGGCCGAAGGCCTGGGCGCAGAGGAAGGTGCCGGTGACGTTCACGTCGAGCGACGACTGGAACAAGGCCAGCGGGTAGTTCTCGAACCGCGACTGCTCGGCGGCGAGCGCGGGGTTCTCGAACATGTCGTTGATCGCCGCATTGTTCACCAGGACGTCCATGGGCCCCCACCGCCCGGTGACCGTGTCGGCGGCGGTCTCGACGGCCTCGGCGTCGGTGATGTCGAAACCCAGGCCCAGATGCTCGACACCCAGATGTTCGCACGGGAGTTCGTTCGCGAGCGCCTCGCAGCCGGCCGTATCGAGATCGCAGGCGACGACGGTCGCCCCGGCGCCGGCCAGGGCGGTACAATGCTCGCGGCCGAGCAGGCCGAGCGCGCCGGTGACCACGGCCACCTTGCCATCGAGCGAGAAGCGGGAGACGTCGGCCGGACTCATCGTGATCTCCTAGCTGCGCGGGTGGACGTTGAAGTTGCTGGTCTTGCGGAACACCGGCTCGAGCGGCGCGCCGCGCAGATCGTCCTCGGTGATCCCGCGGTCGATGATCGCCGCGACCCCGGGCAAGGCGTCGCGGTAGGCGCTCAGCACGCGGTCGACGGCCGCGTCGTCGTGGGTGAAGCAGACGTTGTGGAACCCGCCCCAGAGCACGCCCCGGGCGATCATCTCCTGCTGCAGCAGGGCCTTGACGAACAGTGGATTGCCTACCTTGCCGTCCAGCTTGACGAGCGAGCGCCAGGGGTAGCCGATGCATGCGGTCCAGTCGAGGCCGAGCTCGCTGACGATGGCGTTGTACCCATCCTGGAACTTCGCGCCCTGCGTGGCGAGGAACGCCTGGACGTCCTTTTCGCGCATCTCCTCCACCGTGGCCTTCGCCGCGGCCAGCGACAGCGCCTCGCCGCCGAAGGTCGTGTAGAAGAAGACGTCGTCGTCGAGCACCTGCATGACGTCGCGCCGTCCGGCGAGCACGGCGACGGGCATGCCGTTGGCCACCGCCTTGGAGTAGCAGGCGAGGTCGGGGGTGACCCCGAAGTGCTCCTGGGCGCCTCCGAGCGCCATGCGGAATCCCGTCCACATCTCGTCGAAGATCAGCAGCGTGCCGTTCTCGCGGCACAGGCGCGCGACCTCGGCGAGATATCCGTCCGAGGGCTTCTGGAACACGACCGGTTCGAGCACGACGGCGGCCACGCGGTCGTCGAGCGAGCGCGCGAGATGATCGAGGTCGTCGTAGGCCAGGGTATAGACCAGTTTTTGATTGAACCCGGGCACACCCTTGTTCTTGTCCGTGACCGAGATGTACCAGTCGTGCCAGCCGTGATAGCCGCAGCAGAGGACGGTGTCGCGGCCAGTGTGCGCGCGGGCGGTGCGGATGGCGGCCGAGACCACATCGGCGCCGGTCTTGCTGAAGCGCACCGATTCGGCGTTGGGCACCACGTCGCGGATCAGCTCGGCGACCTCGACCTCCAGCGGATGCATCAGCGAGAAGGTCATCCCTTGAGCGAGCTGTGCACGCACCGCCTCGTCGACCCGGGGGTAGCAGTACCCGAGGCTGATCGGGCCGATGCCCATGTTGAGGTCGACGTACTCGTTGCCGTCGACGTCCCACACGCGGCAGCCCTCGCCGCGGCGCAGGTACTTGGGCGCCACGCCGTCGGAGAACTGCCCAGGACCCTTGGCCAGGGTCTGGGTGCCCCTGGGGATGAGGCCCTGGGCGCGGGCCCAGAGCGCGTCGCTTTGCGAGATGTCGGGATAGGTCGTGTCAGGCATGGGTGGCCTTTCGAGCGTGCCAGCGGGTCATCACGCGGTCGGCGATGGCCTCGGCGGTGAAGCCCTCGTAGCGGAGGATGTCGGCGAGCAGGGCGGGCCTGAACCAGGTGTCGAGGCCGAGAGGCAGGACCTCGGCCGCGGTCTGCTCGCGCACGAGCAGCTCGCAGACCTGGCTGAGGAGACCGCCGGTGTTCAGGTGGTCCTCGACCGTCACCACCAGGGCGGTCTCGCGCGCGGCCGCGAGCACGGCGGCGATGTCCAGGGGCGGCAGGGTGCGCAGGTTCACCACGCGCACGGAGCGGCCGGCGCGCTCCAGCTCCTCCGCCGCGGCGACCGCCTGGCCGACGAGGGTGCCGTGGACCAGCAGCGCGATCTCGTCGCCGTCGCGCAGCGTCTCGGCCCGGCCGATCGCGAACCCGTCCGTGTGCTCGACCCGGGCCGGCTTGTCGTTGAAGCGGATGTACCAGGGATGCGGATCGGCCAGCACGTCGCCGAGGCCGGCCAGCAGCTCGTCGTTGCAGCTGGGCGCGAAGACGCGCATGCCCGGGATCTGCCGCATGACGCCGATGTCCTCGATGGCCTGGTGCGTCGGGCCGTTGGCCTCGCTCAGGAACCCGGGTACGTAGCCCACGAGCTTGACCGGCAGGCCGGCGATGCCGACGTCCGTGCGCACGAACTCGTAGGCGCGCAGGGTGAGGAACGTGGCCAGGGCGTGCACGACGGGGACCCGGCCGCGTAGGGCCAGACCCGCGGCCGCGCCCACGAGCGTCATCTCGGCGATGCCGGTGTCGACGAAGCGGTCGCCGAGGCGGTCGGGCAGGCCGCGGATGGCGGCGCGGTTCTCGGCGGTCATCACCACCAGGCGGTCGTCCCGCTGGCAGAGGTCGAACAGGTGATCCTCGTAGGTCATCAGCGCACCACCAGGGGCTCGGAGGTCAGATCGGACCCGCCACCGCCGCGCAGCTCGCGCAACAGCTGGGCGATCTCCTCGTGGGTGAAGTTGCAGAACCAGCGGTCGGCCCGGGCCTCGATGCTGGGCAGGCCCTTGCCGCGGACGGTCTCGGCCACGACCACGGCGGGACGGTCGCGCGGTTCGTCGGTGGCGTCGAAGACGCGGTCGAGGTCGCCGAAGTCGTGCCCGTCGCAGGTGTCGGCCCACCAGCCGAAGGCGCGGAACTTCTCGGCCAGCGGATCCAGGGGCACCAGCTGTTCGGTCTCGATGTTGGCCTGGAAGCGGTTGCGGTCGACGACGGCGATCAGGTTGTCGAGCCGGTGGGCGGCGGCCACCAGGGCGCCTTCCCAGACCGACCCCTCGTTGCACTCGCCGTCGCCGAGGATGACGACGACCTTCTGGCCGCCGTCGCGCAGCTTGATGTCCAGCGCCACGCCGATGGCGACCGAGAGCAGGTGGCCGAGCGACCCGGAGTGGAACTCGATGCCCGGGACCGCCCGGTTGGGGTGCCAGTAGATGTGGTCGTCCGGGCTGAGGTGGTTGGCGAGACGTCCGGGCTCGATCACGCCCATCTCGGCGAACGTCCCGTAGAGGGCCGGCACGTCGTGCCCCTTGGACAGGAGCAGCACGTCGCGATCCCCAGCATCCGGCCGGGCGGGATCGAAGGTCAGCACCCGCGCATAGAGGTGGACGATCAGATCGACGCAGCTCAGCGACGCGCCCAGGAAGCAGCCGCCGTCGGTGGCCATGCGGATGCAGTGCTCGCGCACACGGAGGGCGCGCTGGGCGAGCTCGGAGTCGGAGAGCGGGGCCATGGTGCCTCCCGGCGCTGGCGCCGCGATCATTCGACCAGGCGGGTCTGATCGCGGTCGACGGTGGAGAGTTCGTCGAGGTGGTGCCGATACCAGTTCACGCCGGCGTATCGCGCGTTGATCTCGCGGATGTCCGGCTCGCGGTCCAGCAGCGTGAGGATGTCCTCGAGCGAGAAGAGAGGATTCCCGGGGTGAAGGCGGCCGAAGACCGCCCGGATGAACTCCAGATCCTCCGGATAGTCGATGGTGAAGCGGTGCGACATGGAGCAGTCGCGGCCACCCGGCCAGACCACGTTGTCGAGCCGGAACTGGTCGCCTCGCTCCCAGAGGAACGGCGTGGTGTGCTCGCGCTCGAAGTCGCGGTCGGCCACCCGCCAGGCGGTCTCCAGGGCATCCATGGTCATGACCTCGACGTCGTTCCCGTCCGGCCAGGTGGCCGGATGCAGGTTCGAGACGTAGTCCCAGCGCTCGGGGTGGGCGAGCATGCGGCCGATCACCAGGTCGATCACCCCGGGGTCGATGAGCGGGCAGTCGGACGGGATCTTGACCACGATCTCGGCCCGGTGGGCGCGCGCGGCCTGGACGTGACGATCGAGCAGGTCGTGCTCGTCGCCCCGGACGCAGGCGACCCCGAGGTCGGCGCAGAGATCGACGATGGCCTGGTCGGCATCCGCCGCGGTGGTCGCCACCACGACCGTGCCGACGGTGCGCGCAGCGCGGACGCGCTCGAGCATGCGCACGAGAAGCGGCTCGCCCGACACCGGGGCGAGGACCTTGTCCGGCAGCCGGGACGATCCCCGACGGGCCTGCACCACCGTCACCACGACGGAGGACATCAGCTCGCCGCCGCTTCCTGGATCGATCCGTCGCCCGGCAGGACGAGATCCTGCTCGAGCAGCTCGCGGCAGACCGCCGCGATGTTCGCCGCGGACCGGCCGCCGTTCTGGAGCGGCTGCAGTCGCTCGAGTTCGTCCAGGTCGAAGTAGGAGTGGACCTCCTTGCCCAGGGCGAGTCCGACGTAGACCACGGACGAGTACTGGGTGATCAGCACGTCGCAGTTGGCGATCATGTGGTTGGTGTCGCCGGTCGCGAGGATGCGAGCGTCGGGCAGGACCTCGCGGATCTCCTGCGTGCTACGCTCGACGTTCTCGTTGGGGTGCAACTTGACGATGATCTCGCGGTCGCCGGCGATCTCGCGGGCGTTCTGCAGGAAGCGTTTCCGGTTGCAGAATTTGAAGCACTCGCGCGTATCGCTCGTGGCGACCAGCACGTGGCCGTGGTGGGGGAAGTCGTTGTCCCGGTACAGCGCGCAGTGGTCGAAGTTGGGGATGCCGGTGATCACGATCCGGTCCGGATCGACCCCCTTGGCCACGAAGTGATCGCGATAGCCGGCCGAGGCCACGCAGAAGCGTTCGTACCGGTGCGACAGGCCGGTGGTCGCGGTCGAGGCCAGGAAGCGCGGCAGCTTCAGCCACTTCACCAGGTGGTACATGAGGTCCTCGGGGTCGGTCATCCCCTCCTGGACCAGGACGGTCTTGACGCCCTCGAGGTTGTTGGGGACGAGCAGGTCGGTGCCCAGGAGCGCGAGGTCGTACGTGTTGCGGCGGCCCTTGTAGTCTATGCGCAGGTCCTGCTCGCGCAGGTAGCGCTCGGTGTCCGCGCGCATGGGGCCGCCCATGATCGTGAACTCGGCCCAGCCGCGATCGACCAGGGGCTCGAGCGCTCCGTCGGTGTAGAACGGAGAGAACCAGGCCTCGTATTCCGGAAGATGCCGGGAGATCTGGTGCATGATCGTGGTCTGGTTGAGAGACCCACCGATGAACAGGATCTTCTTCACCACGGGCACTCCTTGCCGGTCGCTTCCTTGTCTACCGGGGACTCGTCGGCTGGGAACAGACTATGAGGGGTCGTTGTGGGGTGGGTTAGCGAGGAGTGAGAATCGCGTAAGGCGAGGCGGGGATGGACTTGCAGGCGTCCCGGCGGTTCAGCCCCGAAATCCGTTCCGTGCATGGTGTTGAGGTCTCGGGCGCGACCACGGGCCCGGATACGATTTTCGTTATCAGATGAAACTGATCATCCATTAACGCGGATTCGCCTAGCGTATCGCCCGGTCCGTCCGCCACCGACGCCATTCACCTCCATGGAGGCTCCACCATGCACCGACGATATCGTTCCGCCCTGCTCCTGCTCGCCGTCCTGCTCGCCGGCACGACCCTCGCGGTCGAGGTCACCCACGGTCCGGTGATCGGCGGCGTGACCGATGAGCAGGCGCGCTTCGTCGTTCGCACCGATACCGAGGCGACCGTCACGGTCGAGCTCAGCACCGACGCGGGCGATTTCTCCGCGGCCATCGTGAGCACCACGCTCGAGACCGACGCCGGATCCGACTACTTCGGCACCCTGGACGTGGTCGGCCTCGCGCCGGCCACGCCCTATTTCTTCCGCGTCATCGTCGACGCGGTGCCGGGCGAGGTCCAGGGACCGTTCGAGACCTATCCCGTACCCGGGACCACGCCTGGCTCGTTCAGCTTCGGCTTCGGTTCCTGCCAGCAGGCCATCACCGACGACATCAGCTTCGACGGCGCGATCTGGCCGCTGGTGGACGCGGCCGGCCTGAAGTTCTTCGTCCACACGGGCGACTGGGGCTATCCTGATTACGTCTGGGAGGTGCCCAACGGCTTCCCGCCCTACTTCCATCAGATCCCGGGCCAGCTCGAGGACAGCTACAAGGTCCGCTATGATCCCGAGTATCCGATGCACGAGATCTTCGACACCGTGCCCATCGACTACGTCTACGACGACCACGACTACACCCACAACAACAGCGACGGCAGCTACGAGGACAAGATGCTGAGCGTCGAGGCGTACATGGACTACTTCCCCGGTTACGCCCTGCCGCGTCCGGACCTCGGCATCTACCACAGCTTCGTCTACGGCAACTGCGAGTTCTTCGTGCTGGACAACCGGACGCTGCGCGACCCGAACATCTTCGCCTTCCCCAACTTCATGGAGTGGCTCGCCGATCCCTCCGTGCCGCTCTACTACGCGCCCGATCCGGCGACTCACCGGCTCTGGGGCGAGGAGCAGCTCGCGTGGCTGCTCGACGGCCTGTCCGGCTCGACGGCCACCTGGAAGTTCGTGGTCTCGACCATGCCCTGGAACCCGGGTCATCGGGCAGGTGTCGAGCTGGCGCTCGCCCTGCAGGGCAATCCTGATTTCGATCCGATCGACACGCCGAGCGGCCAGTTCACGGCCGCCGAGGTCGCCGTCGAGTTCTCCGACGGCGGCGCGGGCTTCCCGTTCGACATGGCGGCCGTGCGTGGGCACGTCGCCGACCACGGGATCGAGAACGTGATCCTCCTGAGCGGCGACTCGCACACCGCCTGCCTCGATTCGGGCGCCAACAGCCCAATGCCGGAGTGGATGGCCGGCGGACTCGACCGCACGAACGGTCAGATCGTCGCCCTCCAGGAGCAGTTCGGCATCTTCACCTGGGACGGGCCGGGCCAGCACTTCGGCCAGGACAACTTCGACGAGCACTACGGCAAGGTCATCGTCGATGGTGACGAGTCGGTGACGATCGAGATCTACGACACCGAGGGCACCATCATCGCCACCGACACCGTCGCGCCCGGCTTCGTGCCCTCGCCGGTCAACGCGACGGTCGCGCCCCAGGGCGCGCTGCTCGAAGACGTTCCGGTCGGCGGCCTCGGCGTCTGGCCGGTCTTCGTGACCAACACCGGTCGTGATGCGGTCAGCCTGCTCGGCCTGGGGGGCCTCGAGCCGCCGTTCGAGGTCGTCGGCCTGACGCCGGCGTTCGAGGTCGATCCCGGCTTCTCGTTGCCCGCGGTGATCGAGCAGGGGCAGAAGCAGATCCTCGGCGTGGTCTTCACGCCCGCGGCGCAGGGCGTCTACCAGGACACGCTCGGCGTGGTGACCAACGATCCCGACGGTCCGGTCGGCGTGGTCTGCGTCGGTACCTCGTCGACCGTCTCGATCGAGGATCCAGGGTCCGGGGCCGACCTCCCCACGCCCGAGCTGACCCTGCTGCAGAACACGCCGAACCCGTTCAACCCGGCGACCACGGTGCAGTTCGCGCTCACCGAGGCCAGCCACGTCCGGCTCGAGGTGTTCGACCTGCGCGGCCGGCTGGTGCGGACGCTGGCCGACCAGGTGTTCGCTGCCGGCGGGCATGTGGTCGCGTTCGATGGCCGCGACCTCGCCAGCGGGACGTACATGTGCCGGCTGGAGGGGGAGGGGTTCGCGCGCAGCATCAAGATGTCGCTCGTCAAATGAGCGACCGTTCGAGCTGACGGGCGCCTGTGGCGCCCGCAGCTCAACGCTCGGTTTGACGCAGGCTGGGGCCCCTCGGGGCCCCAGCTGCGTTCCCCGGTCGGGTGGTGGTGGGGTGGTTGAAGATCGGGGGGCGTTGCCCTGGCAGGGTGGTGGCGAAGAGGTCGATGACGGGGGGCGTCGATCTGGGAGAGCCGGAAGAGGGCGCTCAGGCGGATCTCGGGGTGGGTGTCGCTGGTGGCGATCTCGCCGAGGGCGATCAGCCGTCGAGGGTCTGCCAGCGGGCGAGGATCGCCTCGGCCAGGTCCTGCGCGGCCCGGGTGGCGAAGGTCCGGTCCCGGTATGCGGTGCGCACCTCGGCCAGGCGGCGATTGCCCGTGGTCTCGCGGTAGACCCAGGCCTGCAGCAGGAACTCCAGCCGGTCGGCGTCGCGCACCAGCCGTGCCTCGGCGCTGGCCTCGGTCTTGTAGTCGTCCATGAGGGCGGTCCACGATGCCTGCACGGGAAGGCCGTCCAGCATCTCGTCGAGGGCCCGGGCCTCGGCGGTGTTCTTGGCGCCGTCGGGCAGGAACCGGCTGGCCAGACGCGGGATGTCCGAGACCTCGGCCTCGGCCAGGTCGTGCAGGACGGCCATGGCGAGCACGCGGCCGCGGTCGAGCGGCTCGTCGGACATCTCGGCCAGGGTGAGCGCCACCATCGCCGTGCCCCAGCTGTGGGCCGCGACACCCTCGGGGGCGGGGACGCCGCGCAGATGCCAGCCGGTGCGGGGGGTGGTCTTGAGGTCGTTGGACCTGAGCAACAGGTCGAGCCAGCGGTCACGATCGGCGGGCATGGGGGCCTCCGGACGGTCAGAGAGACGGGCGTCCCGCGCAGGATAATGCGGGACGCCCGGATGTCCAGGCCGCAGCCGGCGGCGGCTCAGCGAACGAGCGTCAGGCGGGTGAGCTCGGTCGCGCCGCCGCTGCGCACCTCGGCGAAGTACACGCCCGAGGCGACGGTGCGGCCGCGCGGGCCGCGTCCGTTCCAGACCAGCTCGTGGCGGCCGGCGGCGTAGTCTCCGCGCGCCAGCTCATGGACCAGCTTCCCGCGCACGTCGTAGATCCTGACCACCGCCTCGCCCGTGCGGGGCAGGTCGAACGCGACGGTCACCATCGGGTTGAACGGGTTGGGGTAACCCGCGATGGCGAGTCGCGGCGCGGGCGCCGGGCCGGTCACCGGCGGGCCCACGGTCCCGTCGCCGAAGAAGGTCAGGATGTCATCGAGGATCACCGCGCGCGCGGGGATCGCGTCGTACCCGTGCGGCGGGACCCAGCCGTCGGCGTGGCGGATCGTGCTGAACTCGTACGGCATGGCGACGATGTCGGCGTCGTCGGCCCCCTGGAGGTTGGCCCAGGCGGCCGCATAGGGGAACGCGCCCGTGCCGCCGTCCGGTGTGGTGAACTCGGCCAGGCGCCAGGCTCCGCCGACGACCTCCACGGCGTCGAAGGACGTCGGGCTCGGGCAGCCGCCGTAGGCCACCCAGCGGTCGACGCGCACGAAGACGCCGTTGCCCGCGATGGCGGCCAGGGTCGGCGAGACCTGGTTGCCGATCAGCGGCGAGACGTCGCCCTGGACGAGATCGACGCCGAGGTAGGTGTTGACGAACGCCGCGCCGGCCGCGCCCTCGCCCAGCAGCCCGTCCACCAGGTCGTTCCCGGACAGGAACATGTTCTTGTCGCCCTGGGCGAGCCAGCCGGTCACGACCTGGAGGTCTCGCGACGGGTCCTCCTCGTGGTCGCCGCTGGACATGAGGTATCTCTGGAGGTCGCCGCAGGTGTAGACGATGGTCGCGTACCCGGCGAGCTGGGCGCTGGTCGCCCGGCCGCCGAGGCCGTTGCCCACGCCCGACCCGGCGCCCAGGGTGCGGAACAGGTCGAAGTCTGCGCCGCGACGATACCCGAGGTTGTTCAGCGCGAACCGCCAGCGCTGGAAGTCGCGGTCGCCGTGCGCGTCGTCCCAGACGAGAATCGAAGGGTGCGAGCCGGGGATGTCGTCCCCTAGCGTGGGCAGGCCTCGCACCACGAAATCGGGGTCGTAGCGGTTCAGCGGCCCGAACCGCGTGAAGTCGGCGGTGTCCGCCGGCAGCGTGCTCCAGCGTTCCTCGCTGGCCAGGACGTCGCCCGCCTCGACCAGGTAGTGGATCACGTCGCCGGGGTAGAAGAACCCCGTGTCGGGGAGGTCGAACTCGTAGCGGTCCTGCTGGACCCAGCCGCCCGGCCCGTAGGCCGAGTCGGCCTCGACGTAGCCGGTGACGAGGTCGCCCTGCTGGCTGAAGTTCGGCGGCAGGACGCGGTGGGCATCGAACAGGGGGTTGGCGCGCATGGCCACGTACATGCGCGGCATGCGCACCAGCTCGGCGCCGCTGCTGACCACGGCGACGGTGACCACCACCGAGTCGCCGGGGTCGTTGTGCAGGTCGTCGGCCGGGGCGATGCTGCGCGCCATGTCGAAGCGGATCGAGTTGCGCGAGAGGTCGTCGAGGTCGACGTCGCCGATGGCGGGGAAGCCGTCGTTGGCCAGGTCGATGCTCCGTGCGGAGATGCTCGGACCCCCGTGGGGCCAGACCCTGACCGAGACGTTGTCGAAGTAGGGAGCCGGCGTGCCGTCGTTCCCGACCCAGCCCCAGACCCATCCCAGCTCGCGCACGGTCAGTCGCATCTGGACCTGCTGACGGCCAGGCTCCATGAGGTCGGTCACGACCTCGTCGTGGCGCCGGTATTCCGGCCCGCCGACGTAGATGAACGACCGGTCGTGCCAGGTCTGCTGCTCGATGGGCTCGCCGACCGGGTCGGCCGTCGAGCGCACGTCCCAGTTGTAGTAGATCCCGGGCCAGGCGTCGAAGGCGCCGTACGCCTCGTGGCGATAGACGTCGAACGCGACGCGGATCCCCTCGTTGCCCGCGGGCCACTCCAGCACCGGGCTCTCGACCACGTTGTTCAGGTAGTTGCCCTCGCCCAGCAGGCCGCCGGTGTTGTTGACGATGTAGCCGCCCGGCCCGTAGCACCAGGTGATGCACGGGGTGCCGCCGGTGCCCGGGACGACCTCGCCGTCGTCGATGAACGCGACCTGGCTCGAGGAGTTGCTCCGGCAGGGGTCGAGGTCCTGCAGGCCCACCCAGAGCTTGGCGAAGTCGCCGACGCCGGTGAGCTGCGGGGCCTGCCAGAGGCCCGGGTCCTGGTCCTCGAAATCCTCGAGGTCGACCAGGACGCCGTCCACCTCGACGGCGAGGTCGTCCGCCCAGCAGGCGCCCTCGCTCTGGAACAGGCCGTCCTCGTCCGACCAGCCGGCGTCGCTGTTGAAGAGGATGCGCAGCTGGATCTCGTCGCCGTCGTCGCCGGCGTAGTCGCCCGGAGCCAGGACGATCGTCTCGTCGATGACGTGGGTGCGCGTCCCGTCGAGGGCGGCCAGCGTCTCCCACTCGTCGCCGCGGGCGACCTCGAGGTAGACGAAGTCGTAGTTCTCCTCGGTGTCGATGCGCAGCTGGCCGGTCCAGCGGACCGTGGAGGCCACGTCCGGATCATCCGCGGCGTACCGGAAGACCAGCGGCTCGAACCAGTCGTTCCCGTAGCCGGGACCATCGGGGAACTCCGTGCCGCACCACATGGAATAGGCGCCGGCCAGGGGGTCGACGTCCGTCAGCTGCCAGTGGTTCTCGCCGGAGGCGGTCAGGTCGCGATGGGTGAACTGATGCCACGTGGGCTCGCCGCTGGCGTCCTCGAACCGACCGTCGAAGCGGTCGGGCCCGCCGAGCAGGTAGGTCGTGTCGACCTCGGACCGGACCGTGCCCACCGGTCCGCCGTGGCGCATGTCCTGTCCGGAGCCCAGGAGCGGTCGGGGCGTCTGGCCGGCGCCGGCCAGCGTGGCCGCCAGGGCGACGAGCGCGAGGCCGGCCAGGAGCCGGCCCGCGTGCGGGGTGGGGGCGAGTGCCTGCATGATGATCTCCAGTCTCGGATCAGCGCACCAGCGTGAGCTTGGTGAGCTCGGTATCGGGACCGCTGCGGACCTCGGCGAAGTACACGCCCGAGGCGACGGCGCCGCCGCGATCGTCACGGCCGTTCCAGACGAGTTCGTGATGGCCGGCGGTGTACTCGCCGCGCGCCAGCTCGCGCACCAGCTGGCCGCGCACGTTGTAGATCCTGACGATGGCCTCGCCCGCTCGCGGCAGGTCGAGGGCCAGGGTGACCATCGGGTTGAAGGGGTTGGGGTATCCGCGCACGGCGAGGGCGCGGGCGGGCGGTTCGGCGGCGATGGGCGGACCGATCGGCCACAGGTCGAACATCCCCAGGATGTCCTCGAGGATGACCGCGCGTGCCGGGATGCCGGCGTAGCCCGTCGGCGGCTCCCAGCCGGGCACCGGCATGACCCTGGTCAGGTCGTAGGGCAGGGCGATCACCATCGCGTCCTCGTCCTCGTGCTCGTGCATCCAGGCTGCCGCGTAGGTGTACATGCCCTCGTTGCCCTGGGGGTCGGTGAACTCGGCCAGACGCTCGCTCGTGCCCAGGAGCTCCACGGCGTCGAACGTCGCCACGTCCGGGCAGCCGCCATGCGCGACCCAGCGCTCGGTGCGCACGACCACGCCGGTGCCGGGGATCGCGGCCACCGTCGGGGAGAACTGGTTGCCGATCAGCAGCGTGATGTTCTGGTCGATGACCGTCGCGCCGAGGTAGGCGTCCACGAACGCGTCGCCCGCCGTCCCCTCGGCCAGGAGCCCGGAGACGAGGTCGTCTCCGGTCATGAGGGCGCGCTTCGCGCCCTGACCAAACCAGGCGGTCACGACCGCGAGGTCCTGCGACGGATCGTCCTCGGGGTCGCCGTCGGACAGGAGGTTCGCCGTGAGGTCGCCGCAGGTGTAGACCAGGGCCCCGTATCCGGCCAGCTGCGCGCTGGTGGCCCGGCCGCCGAGCCCGTTGCCGACCGCAGCTGCGGCGCTGCGGGTCGTGTAGAGGTCATAATCCCGATCGATCCGGTAGCCCAGATTGCGCAGGGCGAAGCGCCAGATCTCGAAGTCGCGAGACCCGTCGGCGTCGTCCCACACCAGCAGCGAAGGCTGGTCGCCCGGGATGTCGGAGAGCACGCTCGGCAACGCGCGGACGGTGAACTGCCGGTCGTACTTCGACAGGGGCCCGAAGGCGTGGAAATCGGCGGTGTCGGCCGGCAGGATGGCCCAGCGCTCGTCGCCGGCGAGCACGTCGCCGGCCTCGACGTAGTAGTGGATCACGTCGCCGGGGTAGAAGAAGCCCGTGTCGGGCAGGTCGAAGCTGAAGATGTCCTCGTAGGGGAAGCCGTAGCCGGAATCCACCGAGTCGGCCTCGACCCAGCCGGTGACCAGCTCGCCGGCCTGGCTGAACGTCGGCGGCAGCTCGCGGTGCGGGTCGAACACCGGGTTGGCGCGCATGGCGACGTACATCCGCGGCATGCGAACGAGCTCCGCTCCGGCGCTGACCACCCTGGCCCGGACGATCAGCGAGTCGCCCGGGTCGTTGTGCAGGTGTTCGGCGGGCGCGATGTTCCGCGCCATGTCGAAGCGGACCGAGTTGGTCGCGAGCTGGTCGAGGTCCAGCTCGCCGCTGGCCGGGAACGCGTCGCTGGCCAGGTCGATCGGCCGTGCGCTGAGGGCCGGACCGCCGTGGGGCCAGACCTTCACGGAGAAGTTGTCGAAGTAAGGGGCCGGGGTGGCGTCGTGGCCGTCCCATCCCCAGATCCATCCGTATTGCACGACCGACACGCGGACCTGCACCTGCTGGCGGTCCGGGGCCATCAGGTCGGTCACCAGCTCGTCGTGCCGCACGTATTCCGGCCCGCCCGAGTAGGCGAACGCCCGGTTGGACCAGGGGACCTCCTCGATCGGATGGTTCTCCGGGTCGCTGGCCGAACGGACGCCCCACGTGTAGAAGATGCCGGGCCAGGAGCCCTGGTCACCCAGCTCCTCGTGGCGATACACGTCGAAGGCGATGCTGACCGCGTCGTGGCCATCCGGCCACTCGAGCACGGGGCTCTCGACCGAGTTGTGCAGGTAGAACCCCTCGCCCATCAGGCCGCCGGTGGTGTTGACCACGTAGCCGCCCGGGCCGTAGCACCAGGTGATGCACTGGGAACCGCCGGTGCCGGGCACCACCTCGCCGTCGTCGATGAAGGCGACCTGGCTCGAGGTGTTGCTGTGGCAGGGGTCGAGGTCCATCAGGCCGACCCAGAGCCTGGCGAAGTCGCCCACGCCCGGGAATGCCCACGGCTGCCAGCGGCCGGGCGCGTCGTCCTCGAAGTCCTCGGTGTCGACGATCTCGCCGTCGATCGCCACGGTCAGGGCGTCGGCCCAGCACGCCCCCTCGCTCTCGAACAGACCGTCCTCGTCCGACCAGGCACCGTCACTGCGGAAGCGGATCCGCAGCTGGAGCTCGTCGCCGTCGTCGCCGGCGTACTCGCCCGCGGCGAGGGCGATGGTCTCGTCGATCAGGTAGGGGCGGGTGCCGTCGAGCGCGGCGAGCTGGTCCCACTCGCCGGCGCGATTGACCTCGAGGTAGACGAAGTCGTATTCCGGCTCGGTATCGACGCGCAGCTGGCCGGTCCAGTGCACCGTCGACGGGCCCTGGGGGTCCTCGATGGGGTAGGCGAAGAGCAGGACCTCGTTCCAGTCGTTGCCGTAGCCGGGGCCGTCGTCGTACTCGGTGCCGCACCACATGGACCGCGCGCCCTCGAGCGGGTCGACGTCGTGGAGCTGCCACTGGTTCGGGCCGGGGTCGGTGTGGTCGCGGCTGGTGAAGCCGTGCCACGTGGGCTGGCCGCCGGCGTCCTCGAACCGGCCGTCGACACGGTCCGGACCGCCGAGGAGATAGGTGGTGTCGACCTCGGCCTTCACCGCGCCGGTGTGGCCGCCGTGAACCACGCCCGCGTCCGGACCGATCAGCCGGACGGGGGGTTCGGCCGCCACGGCGGCGGGGACGGCGAGCAGCGAGCAGATCAGGAGCGCAGCCAGCAGGTCGCGGTGCCGCGGGAGCGTGGGCGAGGGCATGGTGGCCTCCAGTCGTGTCGGGTCAACTGGGTCGTGGGTCGCGAGCGGGTCCCTGCATTGATTTTACAGAATCAAGCCCGCCGTGGGCAAGTCAGCCGGGGCTGTCCGTGAGCGCGACGATGCGCTAAGGTGCCGGCAGGCCCCGAGTACCCGACCACGAACCGGGACGGCGACCTTGCCCGAACCCCTGCCCCTGGATGATCGCGAGCTCGTCCTCGAGCGCTGGCCCCAGCGTCGTCGGGAGCTCCTGCGCGCCTGGGACACGGCCGACCAGTACCTGCTGCGGATGGCCGCCGAGCGGTCGCCGGGGCGGGTCCTGATCGTCAACGACGCCTTCGGGGCCCTCGCGGTGGGCCTGGCCGCCCATGCGCCCACGGTCTGGAGCGACGCTCACCCGAGCGAGCTCGCCATCGCCCACAACCTCGTCGCCAACGGCCTCGAGGCCGGATCGGTCCCGTTCGTGCCCGCCGACCGGGCGCCCGAGGGCGCGTTCGACCTGGTGCTCGCGCGCTTTCCCAAGTCGCTCGCCTTCTGGGAGGATACGCTGCTGCGCCTGCGGGCGCATCTCGCGGCCGACGCTCGCATCCTCGCCGGCGGCATGATCAAGCACACGCCCCGCCGCGCGTTCGACCTCATGGACCACGTCCTGGGCCCCACGCGCACGACCCGGGGCTGGAAGAAGGCCCGGCTGGCCGAGGCGACCTTCGATCCGGAGCGCGATCTGCCCGCGCGATTGCCCGACGCGACCTGGACCCTCGACGACCCCCCGCTGCTCGTGCGCAGCGGGCCCAACGTCTTCGCCCGCGACCGGCTCGACACCGGGTCGCGGGCGCTGCTGCCCCACCTGCCCCGCGACACGACCGGCCGCCTCGCCGACCTCGGCTGCGGCAACGGCGTGCTGGCGCTGGTGCTGGCGGTGCGCAACCCCGCGGCCGAGGTCCTCGGCGTCGACACCTCGTACCAGGCGATCGCGAGCGCGCGCGCCAACGCGTCCGCCGCCGGGCTCGGCGCGCCGCGCCTCGACTTCGCGGTGGCCGACGGCCTGCGGTCCGAGCCGCCGGCCGCGCTGGACCTGGTGGTCTGCAATCCGCCCTTCCACCAGGACCGCACCGTCGGCGACATGCTCGCCTGGCGGATGTTCACCCAGGCCGAGCGCGCCCTGCGTGCCGGCGGCCGGCTGCTCGTGGTCGGCAACACCCACCTCGACCACGGCGAGCGTCTCGCGCGCATCTTCGGCCGCTGCCGGCAACTCGCCCGGAGCGGCAAGTTCGAGGTGCTGGAGGCCGAGCGTCACGCCTGAGCGGCCAGGCGTGTTATACTCCCCGCCGAACCTATGCCCGATCCGGAGGTGCTGCATGTCGCGTGTCGCTCGCTTCACCCTGATCCTCGCCTCGCTGGTCATCATCGCCGGCTCGTTGGTCACCATCGAGCCCGACCGCCGACACCCGGCCGACCTCCGCGCCGATGGCGACGGACCCCGCTGGTCCCAGCGTCCCGGCGACGGCCTGCCGCCGCGGGCACCCAACCCCTACTTCTTCGTCGAGCGCGCCTGGCCGCAGATGGAGATCCCGCGCGAGGCGTGGCACGAGGCCCAGTTGCAGGCCCGGGCGCTGCGCGACCAGCAGCGGGGCGAGCGGGCGGTGTGGTACCAGCGCGGCCCGACGAACATCGGCGGCCGCATCACCTCGCTCGCGGTCGACCCGCGTGATCAGGACGTGGTCTACGCCGGCGCGGCCGAGGGGGGCGTGATGGTCACTCGCGACGGTGGCCAGAGCTGGCAGTTCCCCTTCGACGGCATGCCGTCGCTGGCGATCGGCGCCGTGGCGCTCGACCCCGTCGACCCGGACATCGTCTACGCCGGTACCGGCGAGGTGAACCCCGGCGGCGGCAGCGTGGCCTACGGCGGCACCGGCCTGTACCGGTCGCGCGATCGGGGCGAGACCTGGGAGGGCATCGGCCTGGAGAACGTCGGCGCCATCGGCCGCATCGTGATCGACCCCTCCGATCCCGACCGCATCCTCGTCGCAGCCATGGGCTTCCTGTGGTCGGCCGGGCCCGAGCGCGGCATCTACCGCAGCGAGGACGGCGGCGAGACCTGGGAGCAGGTCCTGTACGTGGACGACACCACCGGCTGCGTCGATCTGATCCTGCGCCCCGACCAGCCGCAGACCGTGCTCGCGGCCATGTGGCAGCGCCTGCGCACGCCCGAGCGCTACGATTACGGCGGGCCCGGCTGCGCCGTCTGGCGCACCGACGACGGCGGCGACACCTGGACCCCGGTCGGCGGCGGCCTGCCCACCCCGGGCGACGACTCCGGCCGCATCGGCCTGGCGCTCTGTCAGAATCAGAGCACGCGCATGTACGCCGTCTACGCCGATCGCACGGGCTACTTCGATGGCCTCTGGCGCAGCGACGACGCCGGCGCGAGCTGGACCCGTACCAACGACTGGGCGCTTTCGAACGTCTTCGCGAGCTACGGCTGGTGGTTCGGCAACGTGCGCTGCCACCCCGACGAGCCGAACACCGTCTTCGTGCTCGGACTCGACTTCTACCGCTCGCTGAACGGCGGGTCGAGCTGGAGCGAGGTCTCCGGCGGCATGCACGTCGACCACCACGCCATGCAGTGGGGGCCGCTGCCCGACCGGGTGATCTACGAGGGCAACGACGGCGGCGTCTACCGCTCGACCAACGGCGGCTCGGTCTGGACCCTGCTGCCCGATCAGCCCATCACGCAGGTCTACCGGCTCGGCCTCGATGCGACCAACCCGGACCGCCTGTACCTCGGCGGACAGGACATCTCGACCGTGCGCACGCTCACCGGCGCGCTCGACGACTGGGAGACCATCTTCGGCGGCGACGGCTTCCAGCCGCTGATCCATCCCGAGGACCCGGACCGCATCTGGGCGCAGTACCAGTACGGCCAGGTGTTCTACTCCAGCAACGGCGGCTACTCGTTCACCTGGGCCACCGGCGGCATCTCCGGCAGCGACCGCACCGGATGGAACGCCCCGCACGTGCAGGACCCCACCGACCCGGACACGCGCTACTTCGGCACCAGCAAGGTGTATCGCAACGTGGGCAACACGTCCTGGACGGCGATCTCGGGCGACCTGACCGGCGGGCCGCACCAGAACCAGAACGGCCAGGTCAACGGCACGCTCACCACGCTCTCGGTCTCGCCGCTGGACGCCGAAGTCATCTGGTCCGGCAGCGACGACGGCCGCGTGCACGTGACCACCAGCGGCGGCGCGTTCTGGAGCGACGTCTCCGGCGCTCTGCCCGAGCGCTGGGTGACCAGCGTCCACGCCGACCCGCTGGATCGCGAGACGGCGTACGTGACCATCAGCGGCTTCCGCTGGCACGAACCGCTGCCGCACGTCTTCCGCACCACCGACCTCGGCGAGACCTGGCAGGCCATCGCCGGCAACTTGCCCGAGGCCCCGGCCAACGACGTGATCGCCCATCCGACCGTGCCCGGCCGCCTGTACGTGGCGACCGATCTGGGGGTCTACACGACCGACGATGCGGCGACCTGGCAGCCGCTGGGGACCGGCCTGCCCAACGTCGTGGTCACCGACCTCGCCTACAGCGAGGCCCGCGCCGAGCTCGTCGCCGGCACCTACGGCCGCAGCATCTGGAGCGTGCCGGTCGACGACGTGACCGCCACGCCCGGCGTCCGGGTCGCCGACCTCGGCCAGCTTCGCCCGCCGTTCCCCAACCCGACCAGCGGCGGAACCACGGTGGCCTGGGACCTTCGCCGCGGCGGCGCCGTCGCGGTCGAGGTCTACACCGTGAGCGGCCGGCGCGTCTGGCGCACCGAGCGCGGGGGCGTGGCGGCCGGGCCGGGGTCGCTCTTCTGGGACGGACGGGACCAGCGGGGGCGGCCGGCAGCGGCCGGCGTCTACCTGGCGCGGGTGCTGGTCGACGGCGAGGTGCTCGGGCGCCGGACGGTCGTGCTGACGCGCTGAGGCGTGCGGGCATTGCCGGACGAAACTTATCTTGTCGGCGACGGTTCCAGGACCGTCGCCGATTCCGTTCCGGGACCCCGGGACGCCATCGCATCGAGGAGGTCGACCCGATGAGCCGGACCGTCGTCTGTTCGCTCGTCCTGCTGGCGCTGGCCACCGCAGCGGCGGCCGGATCCGAGCCCGAGAAGGAGGCGCCCATGGCGTACAATCCGCTGACCCCGGAGGAGACCCACGTCATCCTGCACAAGGGCACCGAACGTCCAGGAACGGGGATGTACGAGCATCACGAGGCCGCCGGGACCTACCTCTGCAAGCGCTGCAATGCGCCCCTGTATCGCTCCAGCAGCAAGTTCGCGTCCGGTTGCGGCTGGCCGGCGTTCGACGACGAGATCGACGGCGCGGTGCGCCGCCAGCTCGACGCCGATGGCCGCCGCACCGAGATCGTGTGCGACAATTGCGGCGGTCATCTCGGTCACGTGTTCCTGGGCGAGGGATTCACGCCGAAGAACACGCGCCACTGCGTCAACTCGATCTCGCTCGACTTCGTGCCCGAGGGCGAGGAGCTGCCCCCGGTGATCCGTCCGGCCGGCGCGGGCGAATGAGAATCGAGTTCGCCGGCCACGGCGACGGGCCGCCCCGGGGGCGGACACCGACTTGTCGGCAGATCCCCTAGTATGCTGCCGGACTTTAGGTTCGCGCGTCGTGCCCCGCGGCGAGCCCCGGTGGCCGTTACGGTGATGTTTGAAAGGACGTTGCAGCATTTGCGTGCTCGGAATAAAATTGCACAACTAGCATTGCCCCTCCCCGAGGGCCTATGCTATAATCTCACCAAGTCTCAAGCCGTGGGCGGCGCAGTGGTCGCTGCGGCATGACCGTGAAAGTTCACTCACTGACCGAATTAGGTGGAGGTCGTCATGACTCGTTGCGCTTGCCTCGTTTTCGCTCTCGTCCTGGCTGCAGGTTCGGCCCTGGCGAACATTCCTTTCCCCGACCTGTGCGTGCTTGAGAACGCGGACGGCAGCGACGGCGCCGTGGTCTTCGTGCTGCCCAATGGCGGTGGCAACGCGTTCAACGATGCGCGCCTCGATGGCGCCACCGTCGACGCCACCCTGACCCTGACCGTCGTGAACAACGTCGGCGATCCTCTGGCCAACGTGGCTGTCGAGGACATGTGGGTCGTGTCCACCGGCGGCGGCGTGGTGCCCTGCACCATGATCTACCCCGACGACGTCACCGACGCGAATGGCCAGGCCCAGTGGGTCCAGTCCCCGTTCGCCGGTGGCAACAGCCTGACCGAGGACACCCAGGCGTTCATCGCCGGTGATCCCGTGCCCGGCCCGGTGCCCGTGCACTTCGTCAGCGGCGACATCAACGGTGACCTGACCGTCAACCTGTCGGACATCACGGTCTTCACCCAGGCGCTGTCGACCTACAGCGCCGAGGCCGATTACAACGCCGATGGCGTGGTCAACCTGTCGGACATCACGCTGATGGCCCAGGGTATCGGCGCCGAGTGCCCCTAAACGGTCGCTGCCTGCCAGAGCCGCGCTGCGGTTGAGACGCCCGCCCCCGCTCGTCGGGGGCGGGTCTTCTCGTGCCCGGCGACCGCCGGCGGCCCGGCCTATCATGTCCCCATGGCCGAGATCTGCGCCCTCTGCCGGCGACCGGCGCCGGACCTCACCGAGCACCACCTGATCCCGCGGCGTGAGCACGCGCGCCTGCGTGAGCGTCCCGGTTTCGATCTCGAGACCGCGCGCAACCATACGGTGACCCTCTGCCGCGCCTGCCACCGGACCGTCCACGCCGAGCTGTCCCACCGCGAACTCGCCGACCGGTACAACACCCTCGAGGCCCTGCGTGCCCACCCCGGGATCGCCCGATTCGTCGCCTTCGCGCGGCGCCAGCGTCCGGACAAGCGCATCACGGTCAGGCGCCCCCGACGGGACTGAATCAGTCTGCGGGACCGCTCACGCCGAGGTTGGAAAATGCCTGTTCGTTGGCTATCGTTGCCTGGCGACCGGCGCCTCGGCGCGGCCCTGTGCACGCGTACGCCCTCGTCGGTCCGTCGCCCGTGTCCAACCGTGCTTCGAATGGAGGTGTGGAGTTGTCCGATATCCGTCCCTTCCGGGGGCTGCGGCCCCGGGCCGACCTGGTCGAGAAGGTCGCCAGCCCGCCGTACGACGTCCTCAGCAGCGCCGAGGCCCGCGCCATGGCCGCCGGCAATCCGTACACCTTCCTGCACGTCAACAAGGCCGAGATCGACCTGCCCGAGGATGTCGACGTCCACAGCGACGCGGTCTACGACCGGAGCGCGGAGAACTTCCGCCGGATGATCGACGACGGCGTGCTCGTGCGCGACCAGGCCGAGTGCTTCTACATCTACCGCCTGCGCATGGGCGAGCACGTCCAGCACGGCATCGTCGCCGGCTTCTCGGTCCAGGAATACGAGGACGGACTGATCAAGAAGCACGAGCTGACGCGCCGCGAGAAGGAGGACGATCGCGCGCGCCACGTCGAGCGCCTGATGGCCAACGCCGGGCCGGTGCTGCTGACGCACCGCAACACGCCCGTGCTGCAGGACATCACCGCCGGCATCACCCAGACGGAGCCGGACGTCGATTTCACCGCCGACGACGGCATCGGCCACACGATCTGGGTGGTGAACGATCCGATCCAGGTCGCGGCCATCCAGGACGCCTTCGCCGCGATCCCGGCCACCTACGTGGCCGACGGGCACCACCGGTCCGCGTCCGCCTTCCGGGTGCGCAACAACCTCCGCGAGCGCAACCCCGAGCACACCGGCCGCGAGCCGTACAACCACTTCCTCGCCGTCAGCTTCCCCGACGACGAGCTGCTGATCATGGGCTACCACCGCGTGGTCAAGAGCCTGAACGGGCTCGCCGAGGCGGATTTCCTCGCCCGCGTGGCCGAATCGTTCGACGTCGAGAAGACCGATGATCCCGAGCCGCCGGCCGCGCGCACGTTCACCATGTTCCTGGACGGCCAGTGGTACCGGCTGGTGGCGAGGGAGGGGTCGTTCCCGGCCGACCATCCGGTCAAGAGCCTCGACTGCGCCATCCTGCAGGACAATCTGCTGGCCCCGGTCCTGGGCATCGACGATCCGCGCACCAGCCATGACATCGACTTCGTCGGGGGCATTCGCGGCACCGACGAGCTGGAGCGCCGCTGCCGGACGGACATGAAGGTGGCCTTCGCCCTGTATCCCGTCTCTTGCGAGCAGCTCATGGCCATCGCCGACGCCGGCGAGATCATGCCGCCCAAGAGCACCTGGTTCGAGCCCAAGCTGCGTTCGGGTGTGATCGTGCGCACCCTCGACGACTGAGACCGACTCGCGCGCCGAGTCCGAAAGGAGACCGTCATGCTGATCCTGATCTGCGACGCGTTCGATCCGGGTCTGCCGGAGAAGCTCGCCCGCTTCGGCGAGGTCACCAACGACATGAATCGCCTCGGTGAGGCCGACGTCGCGCTCATCCGGTCGAAGACCAAGGCGACGGCCGAGTGGCAGAAGCAGGCGCCCAACCTGAAGCTGATCATCCGCGGCGGGGTGGGCACCGACAACATCGACAAGGTGGCCGCCAAGGAGAACGGCATCCGGGTGCACAACACGCCCAAGGCCAGCGGCATCGCCGTGGCCGAGCTGGCCTTCGCGATGATGATCGCCGTGCCCAACCACATCATCGAGGCGCACAACACCATGGCTGCCGGCGAGTGGGCCAAGAAGCAGCTCAAGCGCACCGAGCTCTGCGGCAAGAAGCTCGGCACCGTGGGCATCGGCAACATCGCCCGCGAACTGGCCGGCCGGGCGGCGGCCTTCGGCATGGACGTGCACTTCTACGATCCCTACGTCGACCACTGCCGGCCGTACGAGAAGTGCGCCGGCCTCGCCGAGCTGTTCGCCACCTGCGACTACGTCAGCATGCACCTGCCGCTGACGCCGGAGACCGAGCACCTGATCGACGAGGAGATCCTCTCCGGCGCCAGGGACGGTATCGTGGTCGTCAACACCGGCCGCGGCAAGACCGTCGACGCCGACGCCATGGTGCGCGCGCTCGAGTCGGGCAAGGTCGCCTGCTACGCCACCGACGTCTGGCCGAGCGACCCGCCGCCGGACGACTATCCGATCCTCAAGGCGCCCAACGTGCTCATGGCTCCGCACATCGGCGCCAGCACCAGGGAGAACCTCTTGCGCATCGGCGACGAGGTGGAGCAGATCATCGACGCGTTCGTGAAGGAGGCCTAGCCATGGCGCGCATCTACAACTTCTCGGCCGGTCCCTCGACCCTGCCCCTGCCCGTGCTCGAGCAGGTGCAGAAGGACATCGTCGATTACCAGGGCGCCGGTCTCTCGCTCATCGAGGCCAGCCACCGCGG
Source organism: bacterium (assembly GCA_014730255.1). Classification (GTDB taxonomy): domain Bacteria; phylum Krumholzibacteriota; class Krumholzibacteriia; order LZORAL124-64-63; family LZORAL124-64-63; genus Glo-17. The sequence continues at coordinate 26,320 of WJIQ01000048.1, forward strand.
ACCGCACTACAGCGAGGTGCACGAGGCTGCCGGGGCGGCCATGCGCAAGCTGCTCGGCCTGCCGGAGAACTACCACGTGCTCTGGCTGCAGGGCGGGGCGACGATGCAGTTCGCGATGATCCCCATGAACCTGCTCCAGGGCGGCAAGAAGGCCGATTACACGCTGACCGGCAGCTGGGCGAAGAAGGCGGTCGCCGATGCGAAGAAGCTCGGGGACATCGCCCTGGCCTACGACGGCTCCCAGGAGAACTTCACCACCCTGCCCGCGGCGAGCGATGTCGGCGCGCGCGACGACGCGGTCTACCTGCACCTGACCAGCAACGAGACCATCGGCGGCGTGCAGTGGCACGAGTGGCCCGACGTCGCCGTACCCCTGGTCTGCGACATGAGCAGCGACTTCCTCAGCCGGCGTCTGCCGCTGGAGAAGTTCGGCATCATCTACGCCGGCGCCCAGAAGAACCTCGCGCCGGCGGGCGTGACCGTGGTCATCATCCGTGACGACGTGCTCGAGCAGTGCGCCGACGACCTGCCGGCCTACCTCGCGTACAAGACCCACGCGCCCAAGGATTCGCTCTACAACACCCCGCCGGTGTTCCCGATCTGGGTCGCGCGCCTGGTGCTCGACTACCTCGACGAGAACGGCGGCCTCGACTGGGTGGCCGGTCTGGCGGAGGAGCGGTCGGGCCTGCTGTACGGGATGATGGACCGGCACGCCGGCTTCTACAGCTGCCCCGTGGCGCCGCACTGCCGCAGCAAGATGAACGTGGTCTGGCGCCTGCCCACCGAGGATCTGGAGAAGCAGTTCATCGCCGAGGCCAAGGCCCAGGGGATGGATGGTCTGAAGGGCCACCGGTCGGTCGGCGGCTGCCGTGCGAGCATCTACAATGCCATGCCGGTCGAGGGTGCGAAGGCCCTGGCCGATTTCATGGACGAGTTCGCGCGCAAGCACGGCTGACACCGCCGTGTTCCGGCGATATGGTCGTCATGGACGGGCCCCGGTCGACCGACCGGGGCCCGTCGTGCGTGAACGCGTCTACGCTTCTGGTCGCGCGTGTTGTCGGATCGTCTGATCGACCGTCCGTGCGAGGTGCGCGAGCTGGAACGGCTTGGCGAGGAAGCCGGCGGCACCGCGGTGGATCAGGCCCTGGACGGCGGCGTCCTGGGTGAACCCGGACGCGATCAGGATCGGAACACCGGGATCGAGGCGGCGGAGCTCGTCGAAGGTCTGCTCGCCGCTCAGCCGCGGCATCACGAGGTCGAGGATGACGAGGTCGATCTCTTCTCGCTCTTTGCGTAGTCGCTCGATCGCCTCGATGCCGTCCTCGCACGAGATCACCTCGTAGCCGTATCTCGCGAGCGCCCGCTCGGCCAGCGCGCGGACGACCTCCTCGTCATCGACGATCATGATGCGGCCCTCGCCACTGACCGCGGGCTGTGCGGGACGGTCCCTCTGGTCCAGCGCGCGGGCGGTCCTCGGCAGGAGGATCGTGAACGTCGAACCGTCGCCGGCGACGGTCGCGACGTCGAGGATCCCGCCGTGGTTGATCACGCAGCCATAGACGCTCGCCAGGCCGAGGCCGGTGCCCTCGCCGGGGCCCTTGGTGGTGAAGAAAGGCTCGAAGATGCGCGACCGGACCTCCTCGGTCATGCCCCATCCGGTATCGGCCACGGCGAGCTCGACATACGGGCCGGCAGGGCGCCCGGTGCCACGCAGCCGACGGTCTTGGTCGTCGAGATGCACGTTGCGGGTCGAGATCGTCAGCGTCCCACCGTCGGGCATCGCGTCGCGGGCATTGAGTCCGAGGTTCAGCAGCGCATGATGCAGCTGTGAAGGGTCGCCCTCGACGACGGCGCCGTCGGCCGACAGCACGGTCTGCAACTCGATCCGCTTGTCGATGCTCCGCGACAGCAGGCGGGCGACCTCCTCGGCCAACGCGTTCAGGTCGACGGCCGCGACCTGGAACTTGCCCTTGCGGGAGAACGCGAGGAGCTGTCCGGTGAGGTCGGCGGCGCGGCCCGACGCGACCATGATCTCCTCGGCCGATGATCGGGCCTCCTCGTCGTCGGCGAGTCGGTCGGCGAGCAGCTCGGCGTTGCCGAGGATGCTCGTCAGCAGGTTGTTGAAATCGTGGGCCACACCCCCGGCGAGTTGACCGACCGCCTCGAGCTTCTGGGCCTGGAAGAGCTGATTGCGCAGCGTCACCTCGTCGGTCCGGTCGTGCATGACGATCACGCCCCCGCCGGGGGCGCCGTCGATGCGGCTGGCGGAGATCTGGAGCGTACGCGGCGAGCCCGGCTCGGCCACGAGCTGGGCCTGTAGCGGCGCCTCGGCATTCTCGGTCCCGAACAACCGGGCGAAGAGATCGGTGATCGGTCGGCCGTCCAGCTCGGTCAGGGCGAAGGCCGTGTCGAGATGCCGGCCGGTCGTGCCCGGCTCGCGCGCATCCAGAAGCCGCTCGGCCACGGGGTTCAGCCTCACGATCGTTCCGGTGGCGTCGACGGCCACGACGGCGTCCTGCAACGCGTCGAGGATGGTGGCGATGTCCCGCTCGCGCGCGCGTCGCGACCGCTCGGCGTCGAGCCGGCGCGTCTCCTGACGGGCGGCGCTGACGACCATGAAGCCGGTCAGTCCGAGGATCACGACCAGGATCGTCAGGCTGATGACGGTCAGGGTGTCGGACATATCGGCGATGCGCGCCTCGACGTCGTCGACGTAGACTCCGGAGCCCACGATCCAGCCCCAAGGCTCGTACAGCTGGACGTAGGAGATCTTGTCCTCGCGCGGACCGGCCTCGTCGTGTCGCTGCCAACGGTATGCGACGTACCCGCCCTGCCGGGGGTTGTCGACGACGTCGAGGAACGAGTAGATGAGCGGGCGACCCTGGGCGTCGGGCATGTCCAGGATGTCGGTGCCCTCGATCTCGGTCAGGTAGGGGTGCATGACGACGACGGGCTGCAGGTCGGTGATCCAGTAATACTGTTTCCCCTCGGCGCCGTAGCGGATCTGCCGGAGTCTCTCGCGGGCGCGCCTTTGGGCCTGCTCGAGCGTCAGATCGCCGCGCGCGACCTGACGCTCGTAGCTGGCGAGCAGACTCACGGCGCTCTGCACGACGTTGCGGGCGGTCTCGCGACGTGTCGAGCGCAGGTGATGCTCGAAGGCGGGGAGGGCGACCACGAACACGGTGGCTGCGAACAGGGCCACGGTCAGGATCGCCGGCAGCACCATGCGGAGCGTGGCTGCTCGCCAGATCGCGCGCCGGCCCGGCGCGGAGGCGAGGTCCTGGTCGTTCGCCGGATCGCTGCGGGGGATCTCGTGGTCGGGCGTGGTCACGGGCTGTCTCCCGATCGATCGTCCGGTGTCCGATCTCGCCAGGTATCCCCTGCAGCATACCGTCGCGGTCACGAGCGTCCAGCAAATACGAACTCCGTGGTTGGAGATCCGCCGAAATCCCTGTAAGATGATCGGAATTCAGGACCCGTCGTCGCTCGTCGCCGCCACCGGGATTCCCACGATGACGCGTTCGTGTTATGATCCTCGCGACGCCTCCTCGAGGCGTTTTCGAGCATCGTGCCGCCGGCCGGAGCGCCAATGCCACCCCTGAGCGCTTCGGCCGGCCCGTCATCCGAGCCTTGAGGAGTTGTTTTCCCATGTCGCTGTTCAAGTCGATCGTCTCCGGTGTCGTGCTGGCCTCCTTGCTGGCCGCCACGGCTCTCGCCTTCCAGCCCGCCAGCTTCAATGACCGGTACGAGGTGCGCCTGCCCATGGTGAGCGCCCAGGAGATGCCGGCGTTCGCCTCGATCACCGCCAGCGAGCAGGTCGAGGCCCGCCTCGCCGCGCGCTACGGCGGCAGCTGGCGGGTGCACGCCTGGAACGCCCACACCGGCAACCCGCGCTGGGTCTACGGCACGCCGGTCCGCAAGGCGGCGGGCATCGGCAACGCGGCCGAGCTCGAGCGGGCGGCCAAGCAGGTCGTGATCGAGAACTTCGACGTGCTGCGCGCGGACATCGACGCCCTCGAGCTGGTGCACACCCCGTATGCGCGCGGCAAGTGGGCGGCGCACCTGCAGCAGACGTGGGAGGGCTACGAGGTCCACCAGGGCGTGGTCCGGCTGCTGTTCCACGAGAACGGCAACCTGATGGTCATGGGTTCGAACTTCCATCCGCACATCGACGTCGAACCCGATCCGACCCTCTCGGCCGGCGCCGCGGCGGACGTCGCGCGGCGGGACCTGCCGTTCCAGCCCGAGCTGGGCGACAGCTACCAGGTCGCGCCCGAGCTGATGGTCCTGCCGATCCGCCAGTCCGAGAACACGGTCTCCTACCACCTGGTCTACCGCGTGGCCGTCTCCACCGCCGAGCCGCTCGGCCAGTGGATCACGCACGTCGATGCCCATACCGGCGAGGTCGTCTGGCGCTACAACGACGTGCACTTCGACTTCCTCGGCGAGGCGACCCACGAGATCCAGGAGCACACCTGGTGCAACGAGGACGCCGACTTCCCCGCCGCCTACCTCGACCTGAACGTCTCCGGCGCCGGCTCGACCACCACCGAGGCGGACGGCAGCTGGAACATCGCGGGCGGTGGCGCGACGGCCGAGGTCACCGCCAGCCTGCAGGGCCCGAACGTGCGCGTCTTCAACTACAACGGCGCCGAGGCCGCGTACTCCGGCACCGCGACCGCCGGCGAGCCCCACACCGTCACCTGGGACGACCTGAACGCGCGCCAGGACGAGCGCGACGTCTTCGAGGCCGTCAACCGCATCCATACCTTCTTCCAGGACATCGATCCCGACTTCTCCTACATCAACCAGCCGATCAACGCCTACGTGAACCGCAGCGACGGCTACTGTCCGGGCAACGCCTGGTGGAACGGCACCATCAACTTCTGCGCCGCCGGCGGCGACTACTCGAACACCGGCGAGCTGCAGCAGGTGGTCGAGCACGAGTTCGGCCACGGCATCCAGGACGCGTTGCTCGGCGGCACCCAGGGCGGCGAGGGCCTCGGCGAGGGCAACAGCGACGTGATCGGCATCCTGCTGACGCAGGAGAGCATCATCGGGCGCGGCTTCTTCGCCGGCGACTGCGTCCAGGGCATCCGCAATGCGGACAACGACCTGCAGTACCCCCAGGACATGAACGGCTCGATCCACCACGACGGGCAGATCATCGCGGGGTTCCACTGGGATGCGATGCAGATCCTCCAGGGGCTGTACGGCCGTGACGAGGGCACGCTGATCACCGCGCGCACCTGGCACGACGGCCGCCTGCTGCTGCGGCCGATGAACCAGCCCGACCAGGTGTTCGCCACCTTCTGGGCCGACGACGACGACGGCGATCCGTCCAACGGTACGGCCAACTACGACGCGTTCGCCCAGGCGGCCGAGAACCACAACTACGACTACCCCGAGCTCCTGGTCGGCATGTTCGTCTACCACGAGGGAGCGCCCTACCGCACCTCGACCAGCAGCGCGACCGAGATCCGCTGCACCGGCGCCTCGCTGGGCGGCGGCGAGGTCGATCCGTCGAGCTTCGTGCTCAACTACCGCGTCGACGGCGGCACCTACACCGAGGTGCCCATGAGCGCCGACGGCGAGGAATTCGTGGCCGACGTCCCCGCGCAGGCCTACGGCTCGGTGGTCGAGTACTACATCAGCGCCCGCAACACCCTGGGCGACCTGGGCACCAGCCCGCGCACCGCGCCCGAGGCGCTGCACTACTTCGAGACCGACGAGAGCTTCAGCGACGAGATGGAGCTGGCGACCGCCTGGACCGTCGGCGCCGACGACGACAACGCGTCGACCGGGATCTGGGAGCGGGCCGATCCGCAGCCGACCAGCTCGAGCGGCTACACCGTCCAGCTCGGCGACGACCACACGCCCGATCCCGGCACGCAGTGCTGGGTGACCGGTGCGCTCGCCGGCAGCGGCGCGGGCAGCTTCGACGTCGACGGCGGCAAGACCACGCTCTACAGCCCGGTCTTCGACCTGGCCGGGGGCATGGACGTGCAGATCGCCTACTGGCGCTACTACAGCAACAACCGCGGCAACGCGCCGAGCCAGGACGACTGGATCGTCGACATCTCCAACGATGGCGGCCAGACCTGGACCTCGGTGGAGAACACCAGCGTCTCCAACACCACCTGGCAGCAGATCGCGATCGAGCTCGACGACTACTTCGCCGTGCCCGACCAGGTGCAGCTGCGCTTCGTGGCCTCGGACGAGGGCGACGGCTCGCTCGTCGAGGCGATGGTGGACGACTTCACGCTGGTGGGCACGTTCCTCGATCCGACGGCTGCCGACGACATGCCGGGGATCGAGCTCGAGTTCGCGCTGGCGCAGAACCACCCCAACCCGTTCAACCCGGTGACCACGGTGAGCTTCAGCCTGGACCGCGCCGGGCCGGCCGCCCTGCGGGTGTTCGACACGCGGGGGCGTCTGGTGCGGACGCTGGTCAGCGAGGATCTGCCGGCTGGTGCGCACGAGGTGACCTGGCGTGGGGACGACGAGGGTGGTCGTCCCGTCGCGTCCGGGGTGTACTTCTACCGGCTGGAGGCGGGGGACCAGCAGGCCAGCCGACGCATGCTCCTGGTCAAATAGCGACCGTTCGAGCTGACGGGCGCCTGGGCGCCCGCAGCTCAACGCTCGGGTTCGACACCGACGGGGGCCCCGATGGGGCCCCCGCGGTGTGCCCGGGGTTGGCGGGCCCCGAGGGCCCGCAACCCGTTACGGTGGCGGGGGATCGTCGGGGGATCTCGTGGCATGATGTGGTGTCGGGGGCGTGGCGGTCGGTCAGGGGGTGGGGGACGGCGGCTCGGGTGCGCTTTGCTTATGCTGGCCTCTTTGAGCCTCGAAGCCGCGGAGGAGCGTCATGAGTGACCACGTCTACAAGTCCATCGAGCTGACCGGGTCGTCCGAGAAGAGCCTGGAGGATGCGGTCTCGAACGCGATCACGAAGGCCAGCGAGACCGTGCGCAACATGCGCTGGTTCGAGGTCACCTCCACGCGGGGCCACATCGCCGACGGCAAGGTGGCGCACTGGCAGGTGACGCTGAAGATCGGCTTCACGCTGGAGTAGCCCGGCCGGGGCGGACGCTGCGTATTCGTAGCAGCGAATCATTCCGATCAAAACTATCCTGAACTGGTCCTCGTTCCGATTCTCTCGGACCCCGACGTTCAGGAACGCCCATGATCGGTCAGTCCCTGCTCCACTACGAGATCAAGGAACGCCTCGGCAAGGGGGGCATGGGCGAGGTCTTCCTCGCGCGTGACACCAAGCTCGGGCGCGACGTCGCCATCAAGATCCTGCCGGCCGAGCTGGCCGGCGACGCCGAGCGCGAGGCGCGGTTCCAGCGCGAGGCGCGGGCGCTCGCCAGCCTGCAGCATCCGAACGTCGCCTCGGTCTACGGCTTCGAGGAAGCGGGCGGCGTGCGCTTCATGGTCATGGAGTACGTGGCCGGCGCCGAGCTCACCGAGCGGATCGCCGCCGGGCCGATCCCGGTGGACGAGGCGCTGGAGATCGCGCGGCAGATCGCGGCCGGGCTCGAGGCCGCGCACGAGAACGGCATCGTGCACCGCGACCTCAAGCCGGCCAACGTCATGCAGACCCCCGAGGGCGACATCAAGGTGCTCGACTTCGGCCTGGCGCAGGCCTGGTTCGGCGACGAGGGCCCGGGCAGCGACAGCTCGGCCATGCCCACGATCACGGCGGCCATGACCCAGGAGGGCACCATCCTGGGCACGGCGGCCTACATGAGCCCCGAGCAGGCCCGTGGCGCGGCGGTCGACCGGCGCACCGACATCTGGGCCTTCGGGGTGATCCTCTACGAGATGCTCACCGGCACGAAGCTCTTCCATGGCGACACGATCAGCGACACGCTGGCGGCCGTCCTGCGGGCCGAGCCGGAGTGGACCGAGCTGCCGGACGACGTGCCCGCGGTGCGCCGGCTGATCGAGCGGTGCCTCGAGCGCAACCCGAAGCAGCGGCTCCGCGACATCGGCGAGGCGCGGATCTTCCTGCAGGACGGATCGCTGAGCGGGTCGCACCTGAGCTTCGCCCATCTCGACGTCGATCCGGCCGTGGCGTCCTCGTCGCGGACGCGCTGGCCGCTGGGACTCATGGTCGCCATCGCGGTCGCGTGCCTGGCCGTCGGGGCGCTCGCCGGCTGGCAGCTGCTCGGGGGCTCGGCGCCCCCGCCGCTGCTGCACACGATGATCCCGCCGCCGCGCGACACCGACTACGACCTCACCGGCACCGCACCCGGGCCTTCGGTCATCTCGCCCGACGGGACCATGCTCGCCTTCACCGCCATCGACACGGCCGGCCGATCGCAGCTCTACCTGCGGCACCTGGACAAGGGCGAGTCGGTGGCGCTCTCGGGCACGGAGACGGCGGCGTACCCGTTCTGGTCGCCCGACAGCGCGTTCATCGGATTCTTCGAGATGTCCGGCGGCAAGCTGCGCAAGGTCGCCGTGGCCGGCGGCCCGCCCGTCACCCTGTGCCCGGCCCCCAACGGCAAGGGCGGGACCTGGAACGCGAACGGCGACATCGTCTTCACCCCGGACGCCGGCGAGCCGGTGTTCCGCGTGCCGGCGATCGGCGGCGAGCCGGTGCCGCTGACCGAGATCGGCCCCGAGCACAACTCGCACCGACATCCCCGCTTCCTGCCCGGCGGCCAGCACTTCCTGTTCACCGCGCGGACCAGCGCGAGCGACGTGACCAACGACATCGTGCTCGCCTCGCTCGACACGACGGTCGCCTCCCGGGTGATCGCCCGCTCGGAGGCCAACGCCGAGTTCGTCGACGGTCACCTCCTGACCGTCCGCGAGGGGGTCCTGATGGCGACGCCGTTCTCGCCGGACCAGGAGCGGCTGACCGAGGGGGGCAAGCCCCTCGTGGAGAACGTGCTGATGCTGCCCGGCGCGGCCTACGCCGTCTTCTCCCCGTCGCCGACGGGCATGATGATCTACCAGACCGGCGCCTCGATCCAGGCCACGCGCATGCTCTACTGGACCGACCTGAGCGACGGCGGGCTGCGGCAGTTCGGCGCCCCGGGCCAGGTCTTCCATCCGGTGATCAGCCCGGACGGCTCGCGCGCGGTGGTCGAGGTCCGCGGCGCCTCGGACGAGGGGGCCGACCTCTGGCTGGTGGACCTGGAGACCGGCCTGCGCACCCGCTTCACCTTTGCCGATGGCGACGAGTCCACGGCCTGCTGGTCGCGCGACAGCCAGTTCGTGTTCTACATGTCCGAGCAGGGTGGGGCGTACCGCATCATCCAGCAGCCGGTCGAGGGGCAGGGGGGCGAGACCATCCTGGTCGAGTCGGGCTGGACGCTCTGGCCCTCGAGCACGAGCCCGGACGATCGGTACCTGCTGATCGGCGCCGAGCGCGAGGACTCGAACTTCGAGATGCGCCGGCTCGACCTGACCGACCCCGGTGCCGAGATGGAAGTGGTCCGGGCGCGCGAGGACGCGAACCTCGGCGGCGGGCGCTACTCGCCCGACGGCCGCTGGATCGCTTACAACACCCAGTCGGCGGCGGGCTGGGACGTGTTCGTGATCCCCGCGGGGGGCGGGACGCGGAAGTGGCAGGTCACGACCGACGGCGCGGTCTTTCCCGTGTGGAACGCGGCGGGCACCGAGCTGTGGGTGAGCAAGTTCAACGGCGATCTGCGGGTCTACGAGATCGACGGCCGCGAGGAGACCCTGCGCGTGGGCACCTACCGCCAGTCGGTCACCGTCAGTCCGCCCGACGGCTCGGGCAACTACTACGACCTGCACCCGGACGGCACACGGATCCTGCAGACCGGCATCGACCCGGCGTTCCGGCAGGAGGTGTCGTTCCTGCACCTGGTGACGGACTGGCAGCGGGCGCTGGTGCAGTAGCGGCAGCCTCGGCCGTTCCACCCGAATGCATACCCGAGTCGTCAGATCTTGTATTTGAGCTTTGAGGATATTGCTTAACTCATCGTTCCATGTGTGGCATCATCATGGGGTCCCCGGCCGGATCGTTCCCCACGGCGGCGTGCTCCGGCCCCGATCCATCCTGCCTCCGGAGGACCTCCATGCCGACCCCTGGTTCCTGCGCCACCTCGCGGCGCCGCGCCGGCGTGCTCGCGCTCGCGGCCGTCCTGCTGCTGACGATCCCGTCGGCGGCCCAGACCTTCCGCTACGACGACAGCTGGGACGACCACGGCCTGACGGTCACGCGCCAGTCCCCGGGTGGCGTGCGCCTGAACCTCTCGCTCGCGAGCTGGGAGCTCGGCACCGAGCCGATCAACGGCCGGGGCCAGGCGGTGGTGCACACGCCGGGGGTGTTCCTGCCCAACGACGCCGGCGCGCCCAACCTGCCCGGGTTCAGCCAGTACCTGGCCATGCCCGAGGGGGCGACCGCGCGGGTGACCGTCGTCCGTGCGCGGACCGAGGTCCTCACGGGCATCGACCTCGCGCCCGCGCCGGTGATCCCCCTGGAGACCGAGGACGGCCCGCTCACCTACGAGCGGGATGCCGCGATCTACGGCAGGGACGCGCCGTACCCGGCCGAGGTCGCCATGGTGAGCGATCGGACCGAGATCCGTGGCGTCGACGCCGTGATGCTCGGCGTGACGCCCTTCCAGTACAACCCGGCCACGCGCGAGCTGACCGTCTATCGCGACCTCGAGATCGACATCGTGTTCGAGGGCGGTCGGGGCGCCGTCGGCGAGGACCGGCTGCGCAACCGCTGGTTCGAGCCGATCCTGCGCGACATCTTCGCCAACCATGACCTGCTGCCCGCCCTGCCGCCGGCCCCGCGGCCGGCGGGACGGACGCCCGACCACGAGTACGTCATCATCACGCCGCCGGCGACCTCGTATGTCGCGTGGGCGGACTCGCTGGCGCGGTTCCGCAACGAGCAGGGCATCCGCACCGGCGTGGTCACGACCAACGAGGTCGGGGGCAACACCGCATCGGCGATCGAGACCTACATCGACGACGCGTACCACACGTGGGACGTGCCGCCCGTGGCGGTCCTCCTGCTCGGCGACTACGGGTCGGGCGACGGCGCCATCATCGCGCCGACCTGGGACGGCTACTGCGTCTCGGACAACATCTACGCCGACGTCACGGGCAACGACCTGCCCGACGTCGTCCTCGCCCGCATGGCGGCGGCCAACCCCACGCACGTCGAGACCTTCGTGCGCAAGGTGATCGACTACGAACGCCAGCCGCCGACCACGCCCGGCTACTACCAGAACCCCATCGTCGCGGGCGGCTGGCAGACCGAGCGCTGGTTCATCCTCTGCGACGAGGTCCTGCACGGGTTCATGAGCAACGAGCTGGGCAAGACCCCGGTGCGCGAGTACGCCATCTACGACGGCACCCCCGGATCGATCTGGTCGACGGCGTCGAACACCGGCACGGTGGTCGACTACTTCGGGCCGAACGGGCTGGGCTACATCCCGTCCACGCCCGCCCACCTGGACGACTGGGGCGGCAACGCCACGCGGCTGAACGCCGCCCTGGAATCCGGCGCGTTCATCCTGCAGCACCGCGACCACGGCGACGTCGACGGCTGGGGCGAGCCGGCCTACAGCCAGAGCCACGTGGCACAGCTCGCGAACACCGATCCGAGCTTCGTCTTCTCGATCAACTGCCTGACCGGCATGTTCGACTATCCGGGCGAGTGCTTCGCCGAGACCTTCCA